>JBGAOD010000021.1:0-39218 GCA_044221955.1 Phycisphaerales bacterium
AGTCATCTGAACCCTCCGAGCGCGGCGGGTGACGTGCTGGCGGCCTTGGAAGACGAGTCGGACGCGCGGGCGGCTTCGGCGTTGATCCAGGCCTCGCTGCGATGGCCCGGGCGGGCCTGGCTCGATCCGGTCCTCCGATGGATGGCGTCGGGAACCGCGGCGACCGGTCCGGCCTCGGACTCGGTGTGGGCCCTCGTGCGGGCCGGGTTGGTGAGCGAGAGTTCGGACCGTGCCCGGGTGCTCTCGGTCCTCAGGGCGCTCAAGCGAGAAGCGCTCACTCCCTCGGCCTGCCAAGTGCTCGCGGCGATCGGGGACGGTCAAGACCGCGAGATGTTGGCGGGTCTTCTCAAGGGCGGGGAGCCCGGGCTGCGGGTCGCCGCGGCGGAGGCGCTGCTGAGCTACAGCGAGCATGTCGAGGCGATTTTCGAGGCGGCGGCGGGCGAGCCGCGCGTGTTCGAGACCGCGGTCCGCAGCGCGGTGATGTACCGCGCCGATCGCGAGGGCTACGGCGTCATCGCGGCTCTGCCGGCGGAATCGCCCGAAGCCAAGCGTCGCGCGTTGCTGACCGTCGCGGGGGCGCTCGCCTCTGACGACCTACTCGACGTGGCGGAGAGCACCCAGAACGACGCACCCTTCCGCGAATCGCTCCTCGAACTCTTCGCAAGGCCCGAGCGAATCCTCTCAGAGCGCGTTGACCCAAAGAAAGCGACCGCGATCGCCGAGGGGCTGCTCCGGCTCGCGCAGGCTCGGCTCGATCTGAGTCGGCCCGACGCCGCTCTCGCGGCCCTGGACGCGATGCCAGAACTCTCGAAGTTCGTCGACAGCAAGCGATTGTCGGTAGTACGGGCAACGGCGCTGCTGTGCCTGAATCGACCGGGGGACGACTTTGTGAGAGTTGTTCCCGTCTCCGTCTGGCTGGACGCGATCGAGCGAGTGGCCGATAAGCCCTTCGCCGGGGCGCTCGCGGACACGGCCGAGACCAGGTTCAAGGGGACCATGAGTGCGGAAGAGTCGATCCGATTGGCGATGATCCGGGCGCGGCTGCCGGTCGGGTCGGGGGCGAACGGCACCGGCACCGAGGGCCCTTCGGACTTTGTCGGGCCGTTGCTGCCGGAAGGGGTGGGGGAGCGAAAATAGAGAAAAAGATACGGGCGGGACACTTCCGCCACCCGGGTCTCAAAGGTCAAATAGGGCGAGATTACACCTCGTCGAGCACGGCGACGCTCTCGAAGGCCTTGCCTTCGAGCATTTCGAGCGAGGCCCCGCCGCCCGTGGAAACGTGAGAGACTTTGTTGGCGAGGTTGAACTTCTCGATGGCGGCCGCGGAATCGCCGCCGCCGACAATGGTGGTTGCACCCGTCGTGGTGGCGTCGGCGATCGCCTTGGCCACCTGCTGAGTACCAACGAGGAACGGTGCCCACTCGAACACGCCCATCGGGCCGTTCCACACGACGGTCTTGGCCTTGCGAAGGATCTGGGCGTACTTAGCCTGGGTCTTGGGTCCGATGTCCAGCCCCATGAACCCGTCCATGATCGTGTCCTCGAAGACTTCGATCTGACCCGCGCTCTCGGAGAACTGGGTCGAGCAGACGTGGTCTGACGGAAGGTGGAGTTCGGCCTTGAGGTGGGCGGCCAGTTCGATGGTGCGTTTGGCGTCGCCCAGGCGGTCGGTCTCGACGCGGCTGCTGCCGACCTTCTTGCCCAGGGCGGCGAGGAAGGTGTACGCCATCGCCCCGCCGACGAGCACGGCCGAGGCCTTGGGGAGCAGGTGCTCGATCGCGGCCATCTTGTCCGAAACCTTCGCGCCGCCCAGGACCACCACGAAGGGCTTGGCCGGGGACTTCAGCGCGTCGCTGAGGAACTTGATTTCTTTCTCGACGAGGAAGCCGCTGACCTTGGGGCCCTTGACGGCCTTGGGGACGGCGACCATCGACGCGTCGGGGCGGTGACAGGTGCCGAAGGCGTCGTTGACGTAAACATCGGCGTACGCGGCCAGCTTAGCGGCGAAGGCGGCGTCGCCCTTTTTCTCGCCCTTGTGGAAGCGGAGGTTTTCGAGCAGCGTGACCTCGCCGTTCTTGAGCGCAGCAACGGCGGCCGCGGCCTGGGCGTCGGTGCAGTCCTGCGAGGGGAACGAAACGGGCTTGCCGAGCAAATCACCGAGGCGCTTGGCGCACGGGGCGAGGGAGTCCTCGGCCTGGTAGCCGGTGCCTTCAGGACGGCCCAGGTGCGAGACGAGGATCGCACGCCCGCCGCGATCGATGACGGACTTGATGGTGGGGATGGCCGAGCGGATTCGGCGGTCGTCGCCAATGACGCCATTCTCGATAGGGACGTTGAAATCGACGCGGATGAGGACGCGTTTGCCGGAGACATCGACGGATTGGATGGTCTTCTTGGGCATGGGAGGTCTCGCGGGGGGAGAAAGAGACGGAGAGACGGAGTGAAGAGTCGGCTCGGAGAGCCGACCTACCGGGGATCAGTCGATCATGCGGTCGATGCGGGAGCGGAGTTCGGCCGAGCCCTTGGTGTTGAGTTGGTCGCGGAGCTTGGCGAGGCGGGTGGCGATGGAGGCGTCAACGAGCTGGTCGCCGATGCGGAACTTGACGCCGCTGATCATGGTGCCGTCGGTGTAGGGGTGGACGACGACTTCCTTGTGGAGCGCGGCGGCGAGGCGTTCGCGGACGGCGCGGAGGTCGTCGGAGGACATGGGATCGGCGGTGTAGACGTCGATCTCGACTCGGCCGAAGCGTGCCTGAACTTCCGAATCGAACGCGGCGACGATCGGCGAGAGGTACCCGAGGCGGCCCTTGCGGTTGAGCACGAGCAGGAAGCGGAGGGTGAGGCTGCTGACGCGGTTCTCGAAGATGGTCTGAAGCGACTTGGCGCGGTCGGCGGTGCCGAGTACGCGTGAGGAGAGGAACTCGCCAAAGCGTGGATCTTGGCGTGCGATCTCGAGGACGTCTTCGAGCTCGCCGAGGGTCGCCTCGATGGTTGGGCGGCCGCCGTGGGACTGCGCGAGGTCGAGCAGGCTGCGGGCGTAGATCAGGGCGAGGGCGTCGGGTTGGGCGTCGGTGAGGGGCATGGGGGTCTCGGGGGGAAAGAGACGGAGAGACGAAGAGACGGGGAGACGAAGGAAGGAGATGGAGGGAAGAGTCGGCTCGGAGAGCCGACCTACCAGAGCCGACCTACTTGGCGTTACCGGGAGGCCATCTGGCGGAGGGATTCTTCGACGAGCTGGTGCTGGTCCTCGGGGCGGATCTCGCGGCGGAGGATCTTGCCGGCGACGGCGGTCGCGAGGGTGGTGGTCTGAGCGTAGATCTCGGCGATGGCGGCCCGCTTGGCCTGCTCGATGTCGCGGGTGGCCTTCTCGCGGAGCTGCCCGAGCTCGATCTCGGCCTTGGCCTTGAGGTCGGCGGCGAGGGCGAGCTGCTGGGCCTTGGTCTGTTCGAGCATTTTCTGAGACTCCGCCCGGGCCTGGGCGAGGCTCTGCTGGTACTGATCGAGCGCGTCCTTGGCCTGCTTGCGGGCTTGCTCGGCGGACTCGATCTCGTTCTTGATCTTGGACGCACGCTCGTCGAGACCCTTGACGATCACCGGCCAGACTTTGAACTGGAGCACGGCGTAGACCAGCAGGAAGACGATGATCGCCGTGATGCCCGTGACCAACCCTTGCTTGACGGTGGGTACGGCCCCGACCTCTTCGTGGGCGGCGTGCTCCTGCGCGAGAACGCTCAGGGCCGGTCCAAAGAACGCGAGGGCCGAGGCGAGGAGTATCGGAGCGGAGAATCGACGTGCCATGAAACCTCCATCGGGCGAACCGGCCGGGCCGGGGGTGAGATGACGGGCCTGAAAGCCATCCCGAGCCTTTGACGGGCGCGGGATGGTGAGGGACGAAAAAATTACTTAGCCAGGAAGCCGACGGCGACCGCGAAGAGGGTCGCGCCTTCGATGAGGGCGGCCGCGAGGATCATGTTGATCTGGATCTTGCCGGTGGCCTCGGGCTGACGAGCGATGGACTCGACCGCACCCTTGCCGACCAGCCCGATGCCGATCCCGCCGCCGACGAGGGCGAGACCGCCGCCGAGGACCGCGAGGCCCTTGCCGATGGACGAGCCGGCGTCGGCGGTGTCCGCGGCGAAGACTTCGGTGGGCATGAGCGCGACGGCGGCCGCGGCGAGCATGACGGACTTGGTGAAGAGCTTGCTGATCATTCTGAAAAACCTTTCGCTGAAAAAAATGTTCGGGACGGTCGAGACTCTGCCCGGGTGGGGAAATCCCGGCGTTGCCGCCGGCGTCGGCCCGTTATTCACGCGTGTTTGGCGTGCTCGTGGCCGTGGGCATGGTCGTGCCCGTGCTCGTGACCATGCTCGTGACTGTGTTCCTCGGAGTGGTCCATCAGCGAGATGAACACCGTGGTGAGGAACATGAAAACAAACGCTTGGAGGAAGGCGACGAAAAGCTCTAGGAACATCAGTGCGAAACTTCCGACCACCGCAATGAACGTCACCGGACCCTTGATCAGCAGCCCCTCGCCCCAGACCTGACCGGCGAACATGAAGAGCGTGGCCAGGAGGATGTGCCCTGCCGTCATGTTCGCAAACAAACGCACGGCCAGCGCGATCGGCTTGATGACAAACTGACCCGCCCCCTCGATGATCAGCAGCAGCAGCGCGATCGGGAACATGAACCACGGCAACCCGCCCATCATGTGCTTGACGAACCCGACCGGGCCAAGCCGGATTACCGCGGCGGCGTTGAAGACCAGCGCGGCCGTGAGCGCCAGCACGCCCGTCACCCAGATGTTCTGCGTGGCCGTGCCGCCGATCGGCGTGCGGTGCTCGGCCGCCCAATCCGGGAAGATCACATGCAGCAGGTCCATGATCGGGATGAGCCCGAGCAGGTTGTTGACGAGAATGAAGAAGAAGATCGTCCAGAGAAACGGCATCAGCTTCTTGGTACGGTCGAGCAAGAGAGGCTGGGCGACCTCGTCGCGGAGATAGACGCAGATGACCTCGATGAGGTGGGCCAAGCGGCTGTTGGTGACGAAGCGGGCCGCGCCCTCGGACTCGGGGCCCGTGCGGATCTTGGACGCCACCCAGATCATGCCGACGATCAGGATAAGCGCGGAGAGGACCAGGTTGCCCTGGTTGCCCGACCAGATCCAGTAGCCGTCGGCGTTGCGGGCGAAGACGTGGTTGAAGACGTGATCGGCCGGGTTTCCGGCGGCCAGGAGCGAGGTGAGGGCGGGCGCGAGAATTGGCGTCATCATGCCTGGGACCGCTCCGTTCCGGCTGGGACCGCCGGTGAGTTGGTTGATTGCGAACTTGACAGCGAGCCCGTGATCGCTCTGGCTCGCTCGATTTTCACAAGCACAGAAATCGCGGTCCCCGTCTCAGCGATGAGCACGAAGACCGCGCCCGCGACAAGCCCCATCCAGAAGGGGCGGCGGTCGAGCTGCTGGCCGTTGTCGATGAGGTAGCCGGCCAGCAGGACAAGCATCATGCGGGCGATCGAACCACCGAAGACGACGATCCCCCACGAATCGGGTTTCACGGCGAGCACCGCGGGAGCCAGCCCCGCGATGGAACCGACCCCCAGCGCCAACGCCGCGAAGCGAGCGGTCTCGGGGCCGCCGTTCATGGCCAAGGCCGTGGCAACCACCACGCCCGCGCCGACCATGGTCATCGCCACGGCTAGGGCGAGCCACGCGGGTCGGGACGGAGGGTTGGGGAGCTTGGTCTGCACGCGAACTTTCGTCCGAAAAAACGGGGCTGTATGAGGCCTGAACTCAAGCCCTCAGAGAAACAAACCAGGGTCTAATTTTGCCGATCCCGAAGGTGTCCGTTCGGCATCCCTCCGAGGGGTGGAAGGATAGCCCCGCGACGGGCGATCGGCGAGGGGTCGTTGGCCCGGTTTGCGGATTCGCGAAGCCCGGTGCATCCGGTAGAAATTTGGGTCAGCGCGGCCGGTTCTTTTTCTGTCCCTCTGCCTCGCGTTCCTCGCGCAGAGTGGAACGGATGATGCGGGTGAAGCCGATCACGAAACCCAAGGCCAGGCCTGCCATTACCCATGCGGGCATCGGACCCACGTACCGACCGCCGACCCAACCCAGCCCTGCCCCAGCGAGGACAGTGAAAACAAAGTCGAGGGCGAGCCCCCACGCCCGTCCCATGCCGAGGATCTCAGACTTCGCCGATTCGCCGGGGCCTTTGCCCGTTGAGCGAGCCGGGTGCGCGGGCTCCCGCAGCACGGCCGGGATCTCCGGCGGCGGGGGGGGCTCGCGCCAGATCGGCGTGATCTCGACCGGATCGGCGGGGTCGGTGTTCTCTTCGGATTCTGGCAAGGTTCGTGTCCGTTGAGAAGGCGTGAGCAGGATCAGGTCATTCTGTGTGCGTACGCCCGGGCGGCCGCGATCGACTCGCGGACTTTGCTGGGGTCGGTGCCGCCGCCTTGGGCCGAATCGGGCTTGCCGCCGCCCTTGCCGCCGACGACGGCCGCGGCCTCGCGCACCCAGTCGCCGGCCTTGAGCCCGCGGGTGATGAACGCTTCGGGGACGGCGGCCATGATCGTGACTTTTCCTTCCGCCTCGGCGACGTCGAAGAGCATGACGGCCGAGCGCGGGCAGGTGTCGCGGATCAGTTGCACGGCGGTCTGCAACGCCTGACGGTCCTGGGCGGCGTCGATGGTCGAGATGACGAAGTTCTCCAGCGAAGACTTCGCCGACTCGGCGAGCTGGCGGGCGAGCTTGATCGCCTGGTCACGCTTCCCGGCCGAGGCCTGCTTGCTGGCGACCTTGATCTTCTCCTGCAAATTCACGATCGCGGCCCGTGCGGCGTGCTTCTGCCAGAGCGGCATCACGGCCTTCTCAAGCTCGCCGTTGATCGCGGCGACTTCTTTGGTCAGCGCGTCGACTTCGAGCTTTTCGGCGGCCTTGACGCGCTGCGAGATCTCGTCGCCAGCGCTGATCGCGGCGTCCGCAAGCTTGCCGGTGAGGCCTACGACACGCCGGACGCCCTTGGCGACGGCCTCCTCGGCGATGAGCGTGAAGTTGTGGATCTCTTTGGTGGTTGCAACGTGCGTGCCGCCGCAGAACTCGACGCTCAGCTCGTTCCACTCGGGCTTCGTCGGCGAATCGATCAGGTTGGGCACGGGCTGACCGATCGAGACGACGCGCACCGGGTCTGGGTAGGTCTCGCCGAAGACCGCGCGAGCGCCGGTGACGGACTTGGCCAGATAGAGCGGCGCGGTCTCGGCGTGGACGGTCAGGTTGTTCTTGATCTGCTCACGAACGCCGGCCTCGATCCTTTCGAGCTCGGGCCCGAGCACGGGATGGCCGTGCGAGAAGTCGAAGCGCAGGCGGTCGTCGGCGACGAGCGAGCCCTTCTGATCGGGCGAGCCGCCGAGGACCTTGCGGAGGTTGAAATTGAGGAGGTGCGTCGCGGTGTGGTTGGACGCCACGGCCGCGCGGCGCATCTTGTCCTGATGGACCTGCACGGTGTCGCCGGTGCGGAGTTCGCCGTGGAGGATGTGCCCGATGTGGAGGACGTAGCCAGCGAAGGAGCGGACTTCTTCGACGCGGAACTCGCCGCCCTCGTTACGGTCGCGGGTGCTGGACTTGGCCTCGCCGAGGACCTGGATGCGGCCGTGGTCGGAGACCTGGCCGCCCATCTCGGAATAGAGGTTGGTGCGGTTGAGGATGACGCCGATGCGACGGCCCTGGTAGATCGAGGCCTTGGCGGCCTCGTCGAAGTTGTTGCCGTTCCAGATCGCCTTGATGTGGGCGCTCACGTCGCGGTTGGCGAACTTGGCGGAGTCGTCGGTGGGCTCGATGTTGAGACGGGCGAGGCGTGCGGTCTCGTCTCCCGTGAGTTCGAGGGTCGGGCCGGTGGTCTCGTCCTGGACCGCGGGCTTGGAGCGCGAGAGTTCTTCGGCCCGCTTGCGTTCGGCCTCATAGCCGGGCATGTCGACCTTGAGCCCGCGTTCCTCGGCCATGAGAGCGGTGAGGTCGATGGGGAAGCCGAAGGTGTCAGACAGCTTGAAAGCTTCCGAGCCTTGGATTTCAGGGGTTTTCTGGAAATAGTTGGCTACGAGGACCGGTGTAAGACTTCGAATTTTGTGAACAAACCCATCGACAACCGGTCCAGGTTTGTGGATTTGTACGGCATTTTCGCCGGCGATTTTTAGAAAATTGATTTCATACTCGGCGCTGGCAAAAGGCTCCTTCAGTGGGGCCTGCTTCAGAGCTGAAACGACAGCGCGTTCGAACAGGTCAATCCCGCGATCGAGCGTGCGGCCGAAGCTCTCCTCTTCGTCGAGAATAATCGCCTGCACCTTCTGCGGCTGAACGTACAGCTCCGGAAACGCCTCGCCCATGGATTCGATGATGACCGGGACGAGCTGCGCGAAGAAGCCGGACTTCGCGCCCAGCATCTGCCGGCCGTAGCGGACCGCTCGGCGCAAAATGCGGCGCAGAACGTACCCGCGGCCGACGTTGCTCGGCACGGCCCCGTCGGTGATGGCGAACGTGAGCGTGCGGATGTGGTCGGCGATGACGCGGTAGGCCGTGTCCACGTTGCCGATGTCTTCCGCGCCGAGCTTGCCGCGGTAGGGCCGAGCGCCGGTGTGACGTTCGATCGCCTCGAACAAGGGCGCGAAGACGTCGGTGTCGTAGTTGGACCGCTTGCCCTGCAGAACCGAGACGAGCCGTTCCAGGCCCATGCCGGTATCGACGTGGTTCGCGGGCAGCGGCTTCAGCGAGCCGTCGGCCTCGCGGTTGTACTGGATGAAGACGTTGTTCCAGATTTCGAGAACGTCGGGGTCGCCGGTGTTGACGAGCTTGGCGGCGTTTCGGCCGCCGACGCGGTCGAAGTGGATCTCGGTGCACGGGCCGCACGGGCCGGTGTCGCCCATCTCCCAGAAGTTGTCCTTCATGTTGCCGGTGAGGACGTGCGAGGCCGGGAGATACTTGAGCCAGAGCTCGCGGGTCTCCTCGTCGGCGGCCAACCGGTGCGTGTCGTTGCCCTCGAAATAGGTGACGTAGAGGCGCTCGGGCGGGATGCCGTAGACCTTGGTCAAAAGTTCCCACGCCCAGGCGATGGCCTCGGCTTTAAAATAGTCGCCGAAGGACCAGTTGCCGAGCATCTCGAAGAACGTGTGGTGGTAGGTGTCCTTGCCCACATCATCGAGATCGTTGTGCTTGCCGCCGGCCCGGATGCACTTCTGGCTGTTCACGGCCCGCTTGAGCTTGCCCAGGTCCGACCCGGCCGCGGCCTGCCCGAGGAAGATCGGCTTGAACTGGTTCATGCCGGCGTTGGTGAAGAGCAACGTCGGGTCGTCGTGGGGGACGACGGGCGAAGAGGGCACGAAGGCGTGGGCCTTGGCCTTGAAGAAGTCGAGGAAAGCTCTGCGGACATCGTTCACGGACTGGCGCATGGACAGAGGCTCCGAGAATTAGCAGCGCGGCGGCCTGGGATCTGCCCAGGGCGGGCCGGTGGCGGTGAGAGGCGGGAGTGTAGGAAAGTCGGGGAGTGGAGGGTGTTGGCCGACGGATATGGCTTGCTTGGCCGATCTGTTTCCTAGATACTGGCCGCTCCTCAGTTGGGGAGTCGCGGGGGCGGAGTTGCTTTCCGTGTCGAGCCCCAACGAAGAGGGAACCTGAGAGAGAAAAAATGATTCGTACCGTCTTGGTCGTTGCATTCCCGATCGCGGCTGTGGTGTCGGCCGCCCACGCGCAGTGGACCGTCACACGTCTCAACCCCACAGGCGCATCGCAATCCGAGGCGTTCGGCACGTCCGACACTCAGCAGGTTGGGCAGGTCAGGGTCGGCAGCGTGTTCCACGCCAGCGCGTGGAGCGGCACGGCGGCTTCGTGGACCGACCTGGGGCCGGCGGGCGCTACGGATTCCTACGCCCTAGGCACGTCCGGCACGCGGCAGGCGGGGTACGCCGTTTTCGGTAGTGTGAATCACGCGGGCCTGTGGGACGGCACGGCCGGCTCGTGGGTTGATCTGGCGCCCGCGGATGCCACGGATTCCGTGGCCTACGCCGCAGCCGGCGCCAAGCAGGTGGGGTACGCCTCGGTAGGCGGGGTGAGCCGCGCCAGCCTGTGGAGCGGCACCGCGGCGTCGTGGGTCGATCTGAACCCGACGGCTTCGTTCCTTTCCTTTGCCAAGGGCGTGTTCGGCGCTCAGCAGGTGGGACAGGCCACGCTCGGCGCGACGACGGGGGCGTGCCTGTGGACGGGCACGGCCGCGTCGTTTGTCAGCCTTCATCCGGCCGGGGCAACCTATTCCGTGGCGAACGCGACGAGCGGTTCCCAGCAGGTCGGGTACGCGTACGTCGCCGGCGGTGCGCAGCACGCGAGCCTGTGGAGCGGCACCGCGGGGTCGTGGGTCGATCTGAACCCGGCCGGGGCGACGGCGTCGGAAGCGCTCGGTGTCTCGGGCAGCACGCAGGTCGGCCGCGCGACGGTGGGGGGCAAAGCCCGCGCGAGCCTGTGGAGCGGCACGGCCGGGTCGTGGGAGGATCTCTCGCTGGCGCTGCCGGGCTTCTGGGCCGCCTCGGCCGCCAACAGCGTCTGGACCGACAGCTCGAAGACGTACGTGGTGGGATCCGGGCTCAGCTTTGACACGGGGCGGACCGAGGCCCTGCTCTGGACCCGCTCGAACTTCTGCCCGTCGGACTTCAACCAGGACGGCTTCGTGACCGGCGATGATTTCGACGCCTTCGTCAACGCCTTCGTTCTCGGCGACACCGCCGCCGACTTTGACCACAACGGATTTGTGACCGGCGATGACTTCGACGCCTTCGTGAACGCGTTTGAGGCGGGTTGCTGAGGGCGGAAAACCTTGGCTTCCACGGGTAGCCGACGCGGGCCACACCCCAGTGGTACGCTTCGCCCATATGCGTCACTTCGATCTCTGCGTCATTGGGAGCGGACCCGCCGGGCAGAAGGCCGCGATCCAGGCCGCCAAGCTCGGCAAGAGCGTCTGCGTCGTCGAGGCCCGCGAGGTGCTCGGCGGGGCCGCGATCAACACCGGCACGATCCCCTCCAAAGCCTTGCGCGAGGCGATCCTGAGCCTGGGGAACCATCGCTCGGCGACGCCGCGGTCCGCGGATTTTTCGGAGTCCGGTCGGCACGCGACGTTCGCGGGGCTGTGGACGGTGTGCAACGAGGTCATCAAGACCGAGATCGAGATGGTGCGCGAGCACTTTGCGCGGAACAACATCGTGCTGATGACGGGCCGCGGGCAGTTCCGCGACGCGAACACGGTGGACATCATCGGCGAACACGCCAGTTCCAGCGTGCAGGCCGACTACTTCGTCGTGGCGGTGGGCACCAGGCCCTCCAAGCCAACGAACATCGAGTTTGACGACACGGACGTGCTGTCGTCCGACGAGCTGCTGAATCTGAAGGAGCTGCCTCACTCGATGATCGTGGTGGGCGGTGGCGTGATCGGCACGGAGTACGCGTCGATGATGGCGGCCCTGGGCGTGAAGGTCACACTGATCGAGGGACGCAACCGGCTCTTGGACTTTGTGGATGCCGAGATCATCGAGGCGTTGCAGTACCACCTGAGGCAGGCGGGAGTGACGCTGCGGATGGGCGAGAAGGTGGTGAAGATCACAAAGATACCCACGCCGCCGGGGGCGCGGAGCAACAACCCGATGATGGCCGAAGCGATGCTCGAAAGCGGGAAGACGCTGCGGGCGGATTGCTTGCTTTACGCGGTCGGCCGGCAGGGCTCGACCGACGGGCTCAACCTGGAATCGGCGGGGCTCAAGGCCGACGACCGCGGGCGGATCAAGGTCAACGAGAACTTTCAGACGGCGGTGCCGAATATCTACGCGGTGGGCGACGTGATCGGGTTCCCGGCGCTGGCGTCCACGAGCATGGAGCAGGGCCGGGCCGCCGCGTGCCATATCTTCAAGGAACGGTTCGAGACGGTGCAGAACCTGCTGCCGTACGGGATCTACGCGATCCCCGAGATCTCGATGGTGGGATGGACGGAAGAGAAGCTGACGGCCGAGGGGATTCCCTACGAGGCGGGCGTCGCGCAGTACAAAGAAATCGCACGCGGGCAGTTGCTCGGCGATGAGATCGGGATGCTCAAGCTGCTGATCCACCAGGAGAGCCACACGATCCTGGGCGTGCACGTGATCGGCACGGGCGCAACAGAACTGGTCCACATCGGCCAGGCGGCGATGGCGTTCAAGGGGACGGTCGAGTACTTCGTGAACACGGTCTTCAACTACCCGACGCTGGCCGAGTGCTACAAGGTGGCGGCGCTGAACGGGTTGAACAAGTTGAGGAACGTATGACCGCGTCCCTCCTGGTGCTGGGGCAGGCGGGTCGCGCGAGCGAGCCGTGGACGCGCACGGACTGGTTCTTGCTGCTGATCGTGATGTGGTTGTTCTTCTACGCCTTCGCTTTGGCGCTGAAGGGGTCGAGAGCCGCTCGGAGGGTCAGGGCCACCAACGAGGCCAACGCGATCGCCAAGGCCGAGGCACTCGCCAAAGCCGAAGCAGCCCGCGTTGATCAAGAACGCTCGGCCGCGGTCCACAGCGCCCGCAACGAACGATCCTTCGACATCCATGTGCAGTTGAGCGAACTGCATATCAAACGAGCCCAGCTTGAGATCGAATCGCTCAAGCTGCGCATCCGCGAGCAACGCAAGGGGCTCGACGAGTTTGGTCTGCACATGGACGACGAGTAGCTTCAGCGGCCACTCGGAACAGTCGTTTTCAGCCCGTCTGCCCGACCAGCAGGCAGTAGCCGTCGGGGTCGTGAACGCGTACTTCGCCCAGCGGCATGTAGAACGGGCGTGCGACTGTTGAAACGACGCCGCGCGGGTCGGTGATGTCCCAGGTGCCTTGGCGGCGTGAGTGTTCTGGGTTGAACTCCCCGCCGTCGCGCAGGCCGCTGGCGAGCAGATGGTTCCGAAGGCCGATCAGGTCGCTCGTGTACACATAGAACAGCACGGCCTGATCCTGCGAGGCGATCGGGCCGCTGGCGCGAGCGAACATGATGCTGCCCGAGCCGGACTTCAGCCAGGCCCAGGCGAGTTCGCCGCGTTGATCGGAGTGCTCGCTGTAGATCGTGAAGCCGAGGCGTGCGTAGAACTCGACCGATCGGCGCACGTCGGCGACGTGGGCCATGGGGACGAGCTGGTTCACCGCGGCGGTGGGTGGGCAGGTGCTGAGAGTCCTCGATTGCATGCTTGGATGATAGAGCGGCCGAGAGATTGCGGGCATGGCGCAGCGGGTCGCTACCATCGCCCCATGGCCAAACGCCCCACCCGCAAGCCCGTTGAGAAGGTGATCAAGCCCGACGCGCCGCCGGAGGGGATGCCGCCCGCGCCGGTGCCGGTGCCGATGCGGGAGATCGTGGGGCAGGGGAGAGCGGTCGAGATCTTGCAGACCGCCATGAAGTCCGGGCGGGTGCATCACGCGTGGATTTTTCACGGGCCGGTGGGGGTGGGGAAATTCACGGCCGCGCTCTCCTTCGCGGCCACGCTTCTCGACCCGACCTCGCAGGCCGGGCTCGACGGATTCATCGAGCCGGAACCGGAGAGCACGGTGCAGGGGCTGCTCAAGGCCGGGACGCACCCGGATCTGCACGTCATCACGAAAGAGCTCGCACGGTTCAGCGAAGAGAAATCGGTGCGCGACAGCAAGCTCATTACCATCCCCAAGGACGTGGTCGAGCAGCGGCTGATCGGCCCGGCGGCGTTGCGGCCCGCGTTGTCCAACGCGGCGCTCGTCTCGAAAGTGTTCATCGTGGACGAAGCGGAACTGCTCGATCGCTCGCCCACGAACGCGCCGACGCAGAACGCGATCCTGAAGACGTTGGAGGAGCCCGCGCCCCGGACGGTGATTATTCTCGTGACTAGCGGCGAGGACCGGCTTTTGCCGACGATCCGCAGCCGGTGCCAGCGTGTGGTGTTCACGCCGCTGGACGAGAAGGGGATGAAGGAGTGGGAGAAGAGCCTGGGGCGTGAGGTGCCGGGTGCGCAGCGTGCGTGGTTGAGCCAGTACGCGGCCGGTTCACCGGGGGCGTATCTCGAGGCGCTCGACAACGGACTCTTCGAGTGGAACGAACGGCTCGCGCCGATGCTCTCGGCGACGCGCACCGGAAGGTTCGTGGTGGAGCTCGGCGCGACGATGGCGGAATTGGCCGACGGCTGGGCCAAGGCGTGGGTTGAGAAGCGTCCCAACGCGAGCAAGGACTCGGCCAACAAGGACGGGGCAGACCGGGTGTTCCGGTTGATCACCGAGTTTTTCCGCCGTGAGGCCAGTACGCTCGCGGGCAAGACCGGCGGCGATCGTGCGGCGTTGCTCGCGGATCTCGCGGCGATCGATTTGGTGCGCGAGACGGAGCGGCACGTGGACGCCAACGTCAACCTCGGGCTGGCGATGGGGAATCTCTCGTCGCAGTTGTTCGAGAACTTCGCCGGGCGGGCTCACGCTCAGGCGGGCACCGGCCGGGTCATGCCGACACGCTGAACGGGGCGCGAGCCTGCGACGTGGGGCCCTGGTTCGGCGTGGCGGTCGCGTGGTGCGCGGCCGGTTGCGTGGAGCCACCGGCGTTCGTCGCGGCGGTCCCGCGTTCTTCGGCCAGCTTCTGGATCAGCAGCGCCCAGGTCTCGCGCTCATACAGGATCAGGTCGATGACCTTGGTGAGCTTGGCCGCGTCCTTGTCCATGCTCGCCTGGGTGATCTCGGAAAAGATGAACCCGTACACCGACAGCACCCGCTCGGCCAGGGCCGGGTCGTGCTCGGGGCGAATGCTGGTCATCAATTCACAGATGATGTCGCGGCACTGGGAGATACCGTTGTAGCTCGCCTCGTAGTCCTTGCGGAGGAGCCCGTCGCGCCCCTGCACGGCGAACTTGATCGCCCCGTCCAGCAGCATCAGGCGCAGCTCCTCAGGCCCGGCCGTGAGGACCTTGGTGCGGAGATAAGCGTTGACGGGCTGTGGGTTGGGCGGCATGTCGGACGCATCTATCGGCCCGCGAACGCGCCAGATTCGCCCGGCGCACGCCGGATCTGCGCCCCGGACCCGCTTTGGCGCGGCACAAACGGAAGGCACCCGAATCCGGGCCCGGGATTATCCGAGCGACTGCAGCGCTCCCTGCTGGCTCTGCATCTTCGCGATCGCGGACTCCATGGCGGCGAACTGTCTTTCCAACACGGCCCGCTTGTCGGCCAGCCGCAAGTCAAACGCGTCGATTCGCTTGTTCTGGCCGGCAATCTGGTTGTCCAGCGACTTCTTCTGGTTGCTCAGCACGCCGTCCACGCTGTTCAGATACTTATCGGTGAGGACTTCCATCTGGGCGATCACACCCAGCGTCTTGTAGGTCGTCTTGGTATTGCCACCAGAAACCGTCACGCCGTTGCCAAGGTCGGTGGTCTTGGTGTCGTCGATCGCGTATCCCGTAAACAACTGCTCGACCGCGGCCGGATCCTCGGCGATCGCGGCCCGGAGACGCGTTTCGTCCAGGCTGATCGTCCCGCCGTCCCCGACCTTGAGCCCGATGTCCGCCAGCCTGTCGTACCGCCCCGTGATGCCCTGGGCCCGCCCCTGCACGACGTTGAAAAGCGCGCTGCGGAGTTGCTGGGCCGTGCTATCACCCAGCAGCGGCCCGCCCACTTTCGTGTCCGCGTTGTACGACGTCTGCTTGTCGATCCGATCGATCGCGGTGTTGAACGATGAGATGAACAGGTTCACCGCCGAGAAGATCCCGTCCGTGTCGCGCCCGATACTCAGCGTGACCGGCTTGTCGCTGATGCTCTTCAGGTCGATCTTGACGCCGCTGATCACGCTGTCGAGCGTGTTGCTCGAGCTTGTCATCAGGATGGCCTTGGCCGGATCAGTCGAACCATAGAACACTCGGGCATCGTTGCCCGCGTCAAGCGAAGTGATGCCCAGGTCGAGCGTCCCGGTATCCACCAGGAACTGCCCCGCCGTGCCCGTCGACTGGCTCGTGAGCCCGAGCCGGAACGGTGTTGAGCCCGACCCGTCGCGGATGATCGCGGCCGAGACGCCCACACCCGCCGCATTGATCGCGTCGGTGACCTTCTGGAGCGAATCTGTCGCGGCGAACGTCACGGTCTTCTCGTAGGAGCCGTCGATGAGGTTGCCAGCGCCCGTCGCCTTCGCTTCGCCCGCGATGTTGAGCCCCTTGGCCACCGCGCCCGAGTCGTCGGTGATCTTGATCTTGTTGGCTCCCGCCGACTGCCCGGTCGGGATGTTCTCGCGGATGACGATGCCGTCGCCGTTGGCATTGATCTCGGCCTTGACCGCGATGCCCCGGCTGTTGATCTCGTCGATGACATCGCCCAGCGTCTTGCTGTCGTCCCCGATGTCCACCGTCGCCTTGATCCCCTTGGCGTCGATGATCGTGAACTTGCCCGTGCCGATCCCCTTGCCGTTGTTCAGCCCTGACACGAGCGACGAACGCCCCAGGTACTTGTGCTGCAGGTTGGTCCCGACCACCTTCGCCGCGTCGACCCCGCCGGCGACCGTGGCGATGCCAAGCGAGGTCGCGGTGGCGTTGTCCGTCGGGCCGCCGATGATGAGCTTGCCGGTGCCCGTCGTGTTGTCCGTGACCAGCAGCCCGGTGCCCTTGTCGTTGACCCGAACGCTGACACGAGGCGCGCCCGAGCCCAGCGAGCCCGAAGCCGTCTCGATCGCCGAGGCGATGTCGCTGAGCGAACCGTCCCGAACGCCCAACGCGTCAAGATCCACGCTGAAGGTCGCGCCCGCGTGCGTCGTGAAGCTGAGCTTCCCGTCGCCCTGGATGCCCTTGCCCCCGCCGATCGAACTGGCGAGCGTCGAGTTCAACCCGGCCAGAATCCGCTTGCCGGTGATGGTTCCGGTGTTGGTCGTGCCGAGCAGCCCAAGATCGTGCGCGGTCGTGTCGTTGGTCTCCTCAACCTTGATATCGGTGCCCCCGGCCGAGTCCACAATCTCGATCCGCGACCCGTCCGCCGAGACCTTCGCGCTCACCGTGCTCTGCCCGGCCGCAGCAAAGGCCTCGTTCATGCGCTTGAGCACGCCCCCCACCGTCGAAACCGCGCCCTCCTTGAGCGTCTGCTTCCCGCCGGTGTTGTCGTAGGTATCGCCGAGGTTGATGTTCACCACGGTGGGCCCGATCGTGACCTTCATGCTCGGCGCGCCGCCGATCGCCGACTTGATCGAGACCCCGTTGCCGTCGTTGAGGGAGTGAAGCGTCGTGTTGGCCGAGAGCTGGTAGACCGTCGAGCCCGTGAGCGTCCCCGTGGCCGTTCCCGCGATTCCCAGGCTGGTCGCGGTCTGCGACCCCACCGCGTTGGCAACCGTGACGGTCCCGCCAGCGTTGTCCTTGATGATGAACTTCCCGTCCTTGACCGAAGCGGTGACCTTGGCGGTCCCGTTGTTGTTGATGGCGTCGAGCACCTCGTTGACGCTGGAAGCCTTGGAAAGATCGACCGTGACGGTCGTGTTGGTCGAGTCCGTGATCGTGATCTTCCCGCGCGCCACGCCGTCGCCGCCGTTGAAGTCCGAGAGCGACACGTCGCGGTCGAGCCTTGCCTTGGCGCTCTCGAAGGTGAACGAGGTGGCGTTGAGCGCGCTGGTGTCCTTATCGCCAAAGCCGCGCGTCAGGAGCTGCTGGCTCGAAACCAGCCGGTCCACGATGAACTGGTAGGTTCCGGGCGGTGCCCCGTTGCTCGCCGACGCTGTCAGCACGTCGCTGTTGGAGCTTGTAGCGGCGGAGCCCTGAAAGATCTTCTTGAGCCGCATGTCCTGGGCGGACGTCTTGATCGCCTGGAGCTTCGAGTTCAGGTCCAGGAACGCCGCCTGCTGGATCTGGAGTTGCTGCACCCGCCGCTGCGCGTACTGCTTGGGACGCGATTCGATCGAGATCAGTTGCTCGATAATCTTGGCGCTGTCGATCCCGCTGAACAGCCCGGTGCCCGAAGAAATTCCACTCATCGCCGTGCTCCTCGCCGGTGGTTGCTCCCCCGGGCGCTTCGTTGGTGTTCGTGAGTCCCTCTAGGCCGCACGCCGCAGTTTCGCGGGCGCAGGCCGCACGCGGAGCAGACGACGGGCGGAGGCATGGTCCATAAGCTCAGGAGCCAATTCGTCACGCGGGAATCCATCCTCACCCGGGATCGCCAGCAAACGCCGCGCCCGCCGTGCCGTGGGGCGGTCCAGCCCCATCCGCCGCAGACGCATGATGTCCATGGCCCAGGGCGCAAGCACACGCCGGAACATTTCGCTCGCGATCGCTGGTTCGGGCTCGGTCCTGCGCTGACTGACAAACATGATCCTGCCTCCGTGCGTTGCAACCGGACCCGTCGAACCGACCGGGCCTCGGTCACTCAAGGGCCATCCGTGCCCATGATCGGCCGACCGGGCCGGCCTTCGATCCGTCTCCGATCAAGTCGTCCCATCGACCAACGCCGCCCCATGCTTTTGCGGAAGTCGCACGCCGCACCGGGCCTCTGCCGGGGTCGGGGACTGGCCCGGAGAGTTCTCGGAACAAGGTGGAACCCCGGGCCCCCGTTCCCGGCCCAGATGCCCGCGCCCATGCGGAGTGCGCTTCTCACGCCCATTACCGCCAACGTGGTTCGCTCGCCCGAACTCCGCCGATGAACCGTCGTACCCTTGTCACGGTTCGGCCCACCCACGCGGGCCGGCCGCCCGCGGAGCCTGCGATGACCGAGCAATCTATTTCTCATCCCACGACCGCCGTACCCGGCTGGCTCAAGGCGGCGGTGGGGGCTGCCTCGCTCGCGCTGCTCTGCACCGGCGTGGGAGAGGCCGTTCTCGCCGTGGCCCGCGCGCCGTCGAACTGGGCAACCTTCGGGTTCTCCGCGATCGTCAGTCTTTCCGCGTTCTTCGGCGTCCTTTTCTCGCTGGGAAAACTCCGCGACTCTCCGGCCATGACGCTGGCGTGCATCACCTTCGCGATCCTCGTGAGTTCCGTGCTCGGCTACCTCGGCTGGGATCGTTGGTTTGTCAAGGGAATCTCGCGGAATTGGTGGTTGATGGGCAGAGCCCTGCTCGTGCTCGGCCTGCTCGCGGCAACGACTCTCGTGGCGCTGGGGCATAGCCGACCCGCTTGGCGATCGCTCCTGAGCGCCCTGTTGGCCGCCACCCCGTCAGCAGCGATCGGCGCGTGGTACGCGCTCGCCGGGCTCCGCCCCCTTCTCACCGCCAGCACCGGGCTGGCCGAAGGCCTCCGCGTTTCCGCACTGGTCGTCGGCGCGTGCATGCTCCTTGCCAGCGCGTGCGCAACCTTTCACTACGCGGTCCGAGCGTTCGAGTTGGCGGCCGAGTCACGCGAATCCAAGTTCGCCACTGACAACCCGGCCAACGCGTCTCAAAGCTGAATCCCTCAATCTTGTCCGCCCGTCCACCCGCCCGCTCAGCTCGCCGATGGGTGCCACATCGTCTTCATCTCCACAAACGGCTCAATCCACCACGGGTTCTCGCACGCACCGCTCTCACGCCACGCCCCAACGGTCATCGAACGGACCGTCACCCGCTTGAGATTCTCCGCCATCCCCGAGCGCAGCAAACCAGATTCCGTCGCATCGAGCCCCCCGGCGTGAACCGCGTCGATGTCGCGGTGCGACGCGATGAACGGTAACAGTTCGGCGCGCTGGCCGGTCACGATGTTGACAACGCCCGCCGGTACGTCGCTGGTCGCGCAGACCTCCCCGAACAGCGCCGAGGCCAGCGGGCTTGCGGTGCTCCCCAGCGCCACGACCGTGTTCCCCGCCGCGATCACGGGGGCGATCAGCGACACAAGCGCCAGCAGCGCAGGTTCATCGGGAGCGACCACGAACACCACACCCGTCGGCTCGGGGACCGTGAAGTTGTAGTACGGCCCGGCGACCGGGTTGTTGCACCCGAGCACCTGCGCGTACTTGTCCGCCCACCCCGCGTACGCGACCAAGCGGTCGATCGAAGCTTCAACCTCTTCAAGCGCCGAATCACACACCGACGCGTCCGCGGCCGAAGGAACTGTGGCGGCGATCGCGCCCGCGAACTCGCCCTTCTTCCCCTCCAGCATCTCCGCCATCCGGTAGAGAATCTGCCCGCGCAGGTACGCGGTGGACGCCGCCCACCCAGGCAGCGCTCGCCGGGCCGCTTCCACCGCCTCCCGCAAATCCTTGCGCGAAGCTCGGCACACGTGCGCAACGACACGCCCGCCCGCGCGAACGTCCGTCACCGCTGTCGAACGACCGCTCTCGCTGCGCGGAAACTTCCCGTCGATCAGCAGCTTGTAGGTCTTCGTCACTTCGAGACGGTTTGCGGTCTGATCGTGCATCGTGGTTGCTCGCGTGCCTCTGTTGCTCTGGGACTCGCCGTTGGACGACGGCGAAACACAAGGATAGGAACCCGGCTTCAAGATCAACGGAGAACCTTGCCCGCCTCTTCCAGCCAAAGCTCCAACTCGATCTCGTCGCGCACGGGGATGCCGTGATTCCCCAGCAGCGGGATCTCCGGCTTGTGCTTCCGCGCCTCGTCCACGTTCCCCCGGTGCAGGGCCGCGAGCCGCCAGCCCCGGGTCTGGTAGAACCGTACCGCGTCGGCGTTGTCGTTGGTCGTGGTCAGGAAGAGCCGGGTGCAACCGGCCCGACGTGCCGCGCGCTCCACCGCCTCGAGCAGAAGCGTCGCCGCCCCGGTGTTCGGCCTGGAACTCGCCAGCGTGACCACCTCACACTGGTACCCGCCCGGCGCGATCGCGTAGGTCACGCATCCGACGCGCTCGTCGCCGATCCACGCCACAAACGACGGGATGCGTTCGCCGTCGAAGGCCTGGCCGAGCGACCAGATCTGCGTCCCGCCCCAGTGGTGGGTGAGTTGGGACCGAAGGTATTCAAGATCGGAGCCCGTGCGCGGCCGCACGCGCACCGCCGCGCGGTGCCTGAGCCAGGCCAGGACCGTGGCCGCGTTCCGATCGGGTGGGAAGACCGGATACCAGATTTTTCTGATCCGAAGCGCACCCGTGCCATCGTCCTGAACAAGCCACGCCATCCGCTTGACGAGCGTGGTCGGCCCCCCGCTCTCGACCGGGAACTCAAAGGTCGGCAGCCCGAGCGCCCGAGTGAGCTTCAATTCGCAATCGCTCAGAAACTCGTACGGCACATGATTGCGATCTCTGAACTCCCGCTGATGCTCCGGCGTGTTCGTGCTGACACCGAAAACTCGAACGCCCAGCGCCAAGAACTCGCCGTGCAGATCGCGGAACTCGCACGATTGCGGCGTACACCCGCGCGCCCCCGGGATCGACTCCCACGTCTCACCCCGAAAGCCCAGCGACGGCGGCTGCCCCGGCACTCCCGTCCGCGGGTAGAAGAAGAGCACAACACCCCCGGCGTCAGTCCCTGTCCGCTCCGAGGATGATCCCGCAGGTCTCGCCCAGGTCGCGGGGTCCGCAAGGTCCACCGTCCCCCCGTCGGTTGCCACGAGCGTGATCGCCGGCAGGCGCGCCCGATCCAGGTGTACGCACGCGCCGTCGTCGCGCGGAACCGGAAGGTCCGCCGGCAGCGAACACGGGTCGTGAACAGAGCCCGACGGTTCTTTGCTCATGCTGCGCGACACCTCACCCGGGCTTGAAAAGCCGTGACTCGCTTCACCGCCCGGTGGGAACGCCCGCGGGCTCGGCCCGCATCGTCCGCCGTACCGCCGCCTCCGCGAGAATATCCGCCGCGTCATACAACGGCAGGCACGAGTTCTGCGAGTTGATCAGCATCGGGGCCTCGCTGCACGCCAGGATCACGCTGTCGCACCCCCGGTCCGCCAGCGACTGGATGATGTTCAGCGCGGCCACCTTGGACTCGGGACGGATGGTCCCGTAGAGCAGCTCCCCAAAGATAATCTGTTCGAGAGTCTCGATCTGATCGGGCTGAGGGGGCAGAACATGGATACCGCGCATCCCAAGGTGCGTCTGGTACGTCGAGCTCTCCATCACCATCTTCGTGCCCAGAATCCCTACCGTCTTGCGCCGGTCCCGAGCCACCGCCGCCGCCACCAGGTCCGTCATCGTGAGCCACGGCACCGGCGAACCCGCCTCCGCCAAGTGGGCCGCGTGCTGCACGATGTTGTCAGGCGACACGCAGAACTGAGCCCCGCACCGCGCGACCAACTCCGCCGACCGACGCAACAACTGCCCGACCGTGTGCCAGTCCTGTTTGCGGATCGCGTCGATGTACAGAGCTATCGGTTCGCTGTGGATGGTGACCCGCGGCTGATCGTGCGGAACCATCAGCCGCCCCGCGTGGTGCGCAAGCTGGGTGTTGAACAACGAAGCCCCTTCCGGGCTGACTCCAACCACCCCGATGTGACGGTGCTCGCTGGCCGGGCGTGAGGGCATCGGAAGCTCCTGGAAAAATCGGCGACGCCGAACGGGCACCCTCATGGTGAGCCCCCCGGGGCGGTCCGTCAATGCCCCGAGAGAAGGAAATCGAAGATCGCGTACAGTTCGCCGGCATGGCGGACGATCCCTTCAATCTCTTGGGCCTCAAACCCTCTTTCGATATCGACCCGGGCGAACTCCAACGTCGCTACCTGGAACGCGCCGCCCGGCTCCACCCGGACGCCGAGCCCGGGCGTCTTTCCGACGAGCAGGCCGAACAGGCCGCCGCCGCGCTCAACGACGCTCGCGCCATCCTCGCGGACCCGGAGAAACGAGCCTCGGCCTTGCTCTCGCTCCTCGGCGGACCCACCGCTGACGCCGATCGCTCACTCCCATCCGGCTTCCTCATGGAGATCATGGAAGTGCGCGAGCAGCTTGAGCAGGCCGCGCGCTCGCGGGACGTGGGCGAGGTCGAGAAGTGGAACCGTTGGGCCAAAGAGCAGCGCTCGCGGTCCATCGCCCAGGCGACACAGCTCTTCCGCGACTTGGCCTCGCGGGACTCCAACGACCGATCCCCAACAGCGCTGGCCGAGATCCGCCGCCAGCTCAACGCCTGGCGATACGTCGAACGACTCCGTGATCAATTGGAAGGGTGATGACCTCGTGGTGACCGCCGCCGATATCGCGCTCGTCATCTCGCTGCCCGTGCTCGGCGCGGCATCCGCCGTCTGCTCCGGGTCGGAAACCGTCCTCTTCAGCCTTTCCCACAGCGACCGCGTGCGCCTCCGCAAGCTCAGCCCCGCGGCCGCCCGCGACGTCGCGGAACTCCTCTCCAAGCCACGCCGACTCCTCATCCTCATCCTCATCCTCAACGTCTCGGTCAACGCCCTCTTTTTCGTCGTCAGCTCCGTACTGGCTCGACGGCTCGACGGCGGCCCGCTGGCCATCGCGCTGAGCGTCGGCTCTGTCCTCGGGCTCACCCTGCTGGGCGAAGTGATCCCAAAGTCGCTTGCCGCCGTCTACCGCGTGCGCTTCGCCACTGTGATCGCACCTCTTGTGCGCGCCGTCGGCGTGGTCCTCCGCCCGCTCACCGCCGCCATCGACCGCGGCGTCGTCCGACCCACCTCGCTTATCCTCCGCCCCATCGGCGCGGGCGAGGCTCGGCACCTCTCAGTCGACGAGCTCTCCGCGCTCCTCGAAGCCGGGGCCGACAGCGGGCTCATCGACGAGGGCGAGCAGCGCCTCCTATCAGACGTCGTCGGGGTGGGCACGCTGCGCGTCAAGGACGTGATGACCCCACGCGTCGCCGTCGCTTGGCTCGACGAACGCGCAGGCCGCGACGAAATCCTGTCCCTCGTCCGCAAGACCGGGCACACCAAGTTCCCCGTCTGCCGAGGCGGGCTCGACGGCACCGTCCTGGGGCTCGTCAACGCCAAGGTCTTTCTCTCCGCGATCGCAGCGGGGCGATTGCCCAAGGGTGCCCAGCTCGGCGGGCAGGCCGTGCGAATCCCTTGCGTGCCCGATCGCGCGCGCCTCGATCAGCTCCTCGATCTCTTCAGGCATTCCCGCGCCCATGTCGCCCTCTGCGTTGACGAGTTCGGTGTAGTTACCGGGCTCATCGAGGCCGAGGACGTCGTCAGGCAGATGGTCCGACCCACCGACGCGATCGCAGCCCAAACCAGCGGCGTTGAACGGCTCGACACCAGCCGCTGGTCCGTCCCCGGGCGACTCTCCGCGCGGCACTGGGCCGAGTTCTTCGAGTTCGGCGAAGCCAGCGCCGCCATCGCCCGCGCCGACCGCGAAGCGAGCACCGTCGCCGGGCTCATCCTCTGTAGGCTCGGGCGCGTGCCGCAGGTGGGCGACCAGGTCATCCTGGGCAACATCACGCTCCGAGTCGCGGGGATGAGCGGGCGGGTGATCGAACGCGTCGAGGTCGTCGTGCGGGAGCCCGCCGCGTGAACCAACCGCTCCTCGGACTTCCCAGCCCGGAACTCGCCCCGATCTTGAGGCTCACCCCGCTCTCGCTCCTGGCGATGCAGGCCGTCAACGCCCCAGACTCAACCCCCGAAATGATCGGTTGGTGGCTCCTCGGCATCCTCGGAGTGGCCGGAACCGCGCTCTGCAGCGGCGTCGAAATGGGCAGCTACACCCTCAACCGAGTTCGCCTCAACCTCCGCGTCCTCCGCTCACCACCCGACCACGCCGCACGCCTCCTCAAGCGAGAACTCGACGAGCCCGGACGGATGGTCACGACCCTCCTCATCGGCAACAACATCTTCCACTCCATCACCGCCGCCGCAGCCGCCGCGCTCTTGTCCGCCGCCAAACTCTCCGAACTCGGGTTGGTCGTCGCGAACTTCTTCGTCGTCGCCCCCGCGCTCCTGATCTTCGGAGAGGCCGTGCCCAAGGAAATCTTCCGAGTCGAAGCGGACCGCCTGACCTACCGCTTCGCTCGCCCGCTCGCAACCTTCCGTTGGCTGCTCACGATCATCGGCGTCCTGCCGCTCCTCACCTGGTGCGCCAAGTCCGCCGAGCGACTCGCCGGACTCACCGGGGAAACCGTCGAGGGCGCGGGCAACCCGCGCCAGCGAATGGCCCTGCTTCTCAAGGAAGGCGCACTCTCCGGTGCCCTCTCCGCCTTGCAGACAACCCTGGTCGATCGCGCGGGGGTTCGCCGCTACGCCGCCGACCAGCCCAGCTCTCGCCTCCCGGTTGTCGATCGCGCTGGAAAGGTCGTCGGCGTGCTCCGCCAAATCGACCTCCACACCAGGCCGCTCGCCACGCTGGCCCAACTCATGCGCGAGCCGCCCCGTCTACCCCCGGAAATGCCCGTCCCCGACGCCCTGGGCATCGTCATGCACTCCGAGGCCCGCCTTGGAGTCGTGGAACGACAAGCCCGCCCCATCGGGATCGTCTCCGCCCGAGACCTCGCTGAACCGCTCACCGGAGAACTCGCGGACTGGTGATCCACCGGTTCGATCGGCCCGATCCTACGCTTCGCACCGGTCTCGCTGCATCGAAGCCCCGCCGCCAACATCCCACCGCCAGCCAACCTCGCAACTCGGAGGCCCCGCGATGAACCCCAAGCTCCGTCAAGCCCTCGTCCCCGCCGTGGTGATCGTCCTCGCCCTCCTGCTCCTCCAGAAGTTCCGAGGCGCCGGTGGGGGGGGTGGGGGCGGTGACGGCGGCGTGGCACCCACCCCGCCCGTCTTCGCGCAAGGGCTCACCCTCGCGCAGGCCGAAGGCCTATCCAGAACATCGAACAAGCCAGTCTTGGTCTACGCAACCGCCGACTGGTGCGGACCCTGCCAGCACTTCAAACGCACGACCCTGCTCGATCCCGGGGTGGTCGCGTTCATTCAAACCAACACCGTGCCCGTCTATCTCAACGTCGACGAGCACCAGGGCGACGCCGCACGATTCAACATCTCGTCCATCCCCGCCACCGTGCTGCTGCGCGGCGGAACCATGGCCGCCAAGTTCTCCGCCGGCGCGGTCGAGCCCGACGAATACCTCGCCTGGCTCAAGACCGAAGCCCAGCCAAAGTAGCTCTCCATTCCCCGACCAGCCCGCTCAATCGAGCGCGTTCAAAAACAGCCCGGTCGCCAGCTTCGGATAAAAAAACGTCGACTTCTGCGGCATGAGCTGGTTGGCCTTGCTCACCGCCTTCACCGACGCCAGCGGAGTGGGTCGCACGATCACGCCCAGCTGCGCAAACCCGCTCCCGCCCCCCGCCCCTGTCTCCGCGCCCGACCCGATCTGTAGCAACTCATCGATCGAGTGCGGGAACGCCCACCTGACCGCCCGCCCGCCGTTGAGCTTCGGCTGCACGATCCCCTCCACGATCACGTACTGCGTGACCGCGACATCCAGCCTGCGCCATTCCCTGGGCTTGTCCGGGAACCGCGCCGCCAGCGGGTCGTCGGAGATCGGCGACGCGATCATGCAGCGCTTGCTCGCGAAGTCATAGAGCCCCAGCCGGACCTGCCCGAGCGTCCGCGGGTCGTTGAGCGCACGGTCAAGCCCCGCCGCGTCCCCCGCGAACGCCTCAATCTCGAGCATGTCCCGCGAGGCCTCCACGAACGCGCCGATCGAGTAATCCTTGATCCCCCCCAGCACGCGGTGCGTCGGACCGATCACCAGCCCCGGGTCCGACATACTCACCAGCACGATCATGCACCGCCGCGCCGGATGGTCCGGCGCGACCATGCCCTTCGTTTCGAGATCCTTGAGGTAGTTCAGCGCCGTCGTGTACCGGTGGTGCCCGTCGGCGATGAACACGTCCTCGCCCGCCAGCGTCGCCGTGTACGCAGAAATCGCCGCCGCATCGTCCACCGCCCACACCTCGTGCTTCACACCGTCCGCCATCGACGCCGTCATGTCCGGCCCGCGCGATTCCATGATCCCCTTGGTGAGCGCGACCGCCGTCCCCTTCTCATCTGGATGCAGCCCAAAGATCGGCGAGAACTGCGCCGCGGCCGCCCGCATCAACGCCATCCGATCCTCCTTCGGCCCCGAGAACGTCTCCTCGTGCGGCAGAATCCCCCCGCCAGCGCGCGGGCCGAACGGGAGCGTCTCGACGCAGCACGCCATCCCGATCCGCCGGTGCGTCCCGCCCGCGAACTCGAACGTCTGCCGATACGCGAAGATCGCCGGCATCGCTCGCTTGGTCAGTGTCCCGTCTTTCAACCACCCGCGGTAGGTCTCCGCCGCCGACGAATACGCCGACGCCGGCCCGAGTTCCTTGGGCGGAACGTGCGGCAGATCGATCGTCACAACATTGGGCTTCCCATGCGCGACCAGCCGAGCCTTCCCGGCCGTATCGAGCACGTCATACGGCGGCGCGATCACCGCACTCACATCGCCCTTACCCTTTGAAAACTGGATCGCGCGGAACGGATAGACGGCAGGCATGGGAACCCTTTCGCAATCAGGAGTGGCAGTGTAGTTCCCGCCCAGCGCAACGCAAACCCCGCCCGCCGTCGACGCCATCCGCCGCGATCATTCCACGTTCTGAGCCTGCTCCTTGATCCGGTCGATCGCCCCCTTGATCTCAACGATCGACCGCGAGATCGCCGCATCGGGCGACTTGCTCGCGATCGTGTTCGCCTCACGCAGCATCTCCTGGGCCAAAAAATCCAGCGTCCGGCCGATCGCCCGGTCTTCCTTCCCCGACAGCAACTGCCCGAACTGGTCCATGTGCCCGCCCAGCCGCGTGATCTCCTCCGCGATGTCCGTCCGCTCCGCGTACACCGCGATCTCGCGGATCAAGTCCACCGCATCAACCCGCGCCTCGGCCCCGTGAAGCATCGCCTCGATCCGCGCCTTCAGCCGCTTCTCATACTCCGCGATCACGCCCGGCGCTTGCTCGCGGATCAAACCAAGCCGGTTGATAATCAGCTCACGCTGCTGCGAGAGATCATCCACCAGCATCCGCCCCTCGCGCTGCCGCATCGACAGCAATCCGTCCACCGCCTTCTCCAGCAGCGGCGCAAACGCCGCCCGCGCCCTGCTGATCCGGTCCTCCTCGTCCGACGGCGGCTGCAAAACCCCCGGCAGCGACAGCAGCGAAGAAACATCCAGCTTCAATTCACCGCTGCCCACCATCGGCACCTTGCGCAGCTGGTTCACGTACCGCTCCAGCGCCAGGTGGTTGATCTCGTACGCCGCCGAAGCCGAAGCATCCGTACAACTCGCCGCGAGCGTGATCGTCCCGCGCGAGAGCCGCTGCCGCAGCCGCGACTCCATCTCCGCCTCCAGCCCCTGAAAAACCTCCGGCAGGCGCAGCACCGCCTTGAAATACTTGTTGTTGAGCGAACGGACCTCAACGAAATAGTGCACGCCATCGATCTGCGCGGACGCCTCGCCGTACCCTGTCATGCTTCGGATCACTCAGAACCTCCAATGGGCGACCCGCGGCCAGCAAAGCCCAGCACGCACGGTCGTCGCGAAAACTCACTTGGGAGCGGGAGCCGGCGCAGGGGCATCAGTTTTCGGCGCGTCAGTCTTCGGCGTTTCGGTCTTGGGAGCATCGGTCTTGAGCGTTTCGACCGCTTTGGGCTCCCCGACCGGCTCGCTCGTCACCGGCGCGGGCGCATCGCTCGCGGGCGCGGCCGGCGTCGCTGAGTTCGTCGAGTCCGTCGCCCCCGATGACTTCTCACCGGCCGGCGTTCCTTCCTCACCTTTCGTCGGCTGGATCACCGCCGCGCCGCTCGGAACCTCCGGGTGGTGCGCATAATTCAGCACGATCGCCGACCCGATGAACAGCACGAACACGATGATCGTGAAGATCGTCAGCGCATCGCCCGTCTTGGCGCCAAAGGCCGTCTGCCCAGACCCCGCGCCCGAGCCGAACGCGCCCGCCAGCCCGCCGCCCTGAGGCCGCTGGATCAGCACGGTCATGATCAGCATGATGCAGATCACCAAAAACAAGACTGTCGCAATACCCACCGCCCACGGAGCCCACGCAAGAAGAACCAGCATCGATCACTCCAAAGTGGTCGCCCCCTCAGGAACAACCCAGAAAACCGAACCTGAACGAGACAAGCGGAAGGTTAGGCGAGTGCTGAGTACGAAGGAACGGTTCAACCGGAACAAAGCCCGATCAAACGACCGAACTCACGCCCCGGGTACGCCGGATCTGTGGGTTTCCGAAGATCCGGGTCTTCGCCACCTGTGGTCACACTCACATTACAACCCGACACACTCCGCGTGCAGCGCCAGCGAACCCGCGCTCACAATCTTGACCCGCACGATCGACCCCACCAGCGACTCGGGCGCTCGTTCTCCGGGCACGTCAAAGAACACAATCTGATCCCCGTCGGTCCTTCCCGAAAGCTGCACCGGCTCCATGACCGCCTTCGGCGTGCTCACTGCCTGCCGCGCGCTCACCGTCAACTGCACCCCGCCCGTCGCGCACGCCCCGCCTCCAGCCACCGCCTGCCGCCGCTTCGTCTCACGCCGCGACAGCCCCTCCACCAGCACATCAAACTCGCGCCCCACCTGCTCGCGGCTAATTTCATCACAGATCCGGGCCTGCACCGCCAGCAGCGCGTTGTTCCGACGCCGCTTCACCGCCTCGGGAACGTCATCCGCCAGCTTGTCAAACGCCGTCGTCCCAGGCCGCGGTGAGTACTTGAAGATAAAACAGTTCTTGTACCGGGCCCGGTCCACCAACGCCACGCTGGCCGCGAAGTCCTCGTCGGTCTCCGTCGGAAAACCCACGATGAAATCCCCCGACAACATCAACGGCCTGCCGCTCTCCGGCTGATCCAAAATCGCCCGCGCCCGATCCAGAAAATCCGTGTACTCGTCCACCGTGTACCCACGGTTCATCATCTTCAAAATTCGATCCGACCCCGACTGCCCCGGCACGTGCAAATACCGGCAACCATGGATGATCGCGGATCACTTCCAGCACATCATCACCAAAGTCGCGCGCGGGTAGCTCGTCACGAACCGCAGCCGAGCGACCGCTGGGACCTCGTCGTGAATCCGTTGCAGCAAGTCCGCGAACGTCGTGACGTTCGCGCCCGAGTACGGGTCGCGCCGATGCCCGCCCGTAAAACTCCGCCCCTTCTGAGGCTGCACGATCCCGTTCACGCTCACCGCCGAACCGTGCTCGAAGCGGTAGTGGTTCACCGTCTGCCCCAGCAGTGTGATCTCCACCACCCCCGCGTCCGCGAGCCGCTTGCACTCGTCCACGATGTGGTCCGGCGGCCGATGGATCTCCGCGCCCCGCGTGAACGGCACCACGCAGTACGTACAAAACTTGTTGCAGCCCCGAGTGATCCGCACATACGCGGAACGCTTCTTGAATCCAACCTCCACAGAAGGTTGTGAGTCGGGGCGTGTCGCCCCGGAGTCCCCACTCCCAACCCCATCAACAGCAATCTCACCCACCCCAAAGTCCACCGGAGAAATCGCCCGCGAAAGATCGAGCAGTTCGAGGGAATCCTCCGCCGCCGCCAGCGTCGCGCTCCGCCGCGAGGTGTTCCCCTGCAGCGCCACCTGCCGCGCCGAAACCCGGTGCGCCGGCGTGTACTCCGTCTCATCCGCCGCCAGCGAAACCCGCGTCCGCACCGCGTTGTCCAAAAGCCCCGGCAACTTGTCCAGCTCCCCGGGCCCGCACATCACGTCCACCACCGGCATCCGTTTCATCAAATCCACGCCGTCGCGCTCAGCCAGACACCCCAGCACCCCCACCACCAGCCCCGGCTCGGATTCCTTCCGAATCGCCAGCTCCCCCAACCGCGACCACACCTTCTGCTCCGCGTGCTCGCGCACCGAGCAGGTGTTGTACAGCACCACGTCTGCCGCGGCCGGGTCCGAGGAAAACCGATACCCCAGCGTGCGCAGCCTCCCCGCCACCAGCTCCGAATCGAGCTCGTTCATCTGACAGCCAAACGTCTCAAGATAAATCGTTCTTTGCACACCGGATCATAGAAACCCGGATATCCCGAACGCTCCTCGGAACGCAAGATTCGCGCGCTCGTGACGACCGACGCCGGACCTGAGGGTTTCAGAAGGTCCGGGTTCTTCTCAATCGCACCGCAACCACCCGCCCACCATCCCTGACTTCCCACTATCCTCTGCCATGCTCCCCGGCATCTCCCTCGCCAACAAGTGCCTCCTCCTCTTCGGCGGCGCGATCGTCCTCATCGTTCTGGCCGCCTCCTCCGCGCCCTGGCTCCGCATGAACGCCCTCGTCGACGAGGGCCAGCTCGAACTCTCACGCCAGATGGTCGGCCCACCCCGTGGATGTCCAAACGCCACGCTGGATCGGCACCACCCGCGAGTACCGCTACGCCAAGGCCGTCCGCAGTACCACGTCCACCAAGAAAGCCGACGGCAAACCCGACGATAACTCAACCCTCGAAGGCCTCGTCCTCCTCGAACGACGCTCCTTCCAGGCCTCACGCCTCCTCCTCATCAACACCGTCTACCTCCTCTCCGCCGGCTCGCTCGTCCTCGGCCTCGCCGTGCTCGTCTTCTACCTCGTCACCCACAAACTCATCCTCAGCCCCGTGCGCGCGCTGAAAGACACCGCCGAACGAGTCCGCGAGGGCAACCTCGGCATCCGCTCAGAGATCTCCACCGGCGATGAGTTCCAAGAACTCGCCGAAACCTTCAACGTCATGCTCGTCGATCTGCAATCCGGGCAGGATCAGCTCCGCTCCATCAACTCCGCTCTCGATCTCAAGGTCAACGAACTTGCCGAGAGCAACATGGCCCTCTACGACGCCGCAAAGCTCAAGGGCGAGTTCCTCGCCAGCATCAGCCACGAGCTCCGCACGCCGCTCAACTCCATCATCGGCTTCGCGGATCTTCTCCTCGACGTCGCTCGAGCCGAAGCCGCCGCCGCCGGCCCCGAAATCCCCCCCGTCCTCTCCAAACGCCTTCGCTACCTCGACAACATCCAGACCGCCGGTCGAACCCTCCTCGAAATGATCAACAGCCTGCTCGAAATGGCCAAAATCGAAGCCGGAAAAGTCGAGATCCACCCCGGCAAGGTCGTCCTCCGCGACGCCTGCGAGAGCCTCGTCGGCCTCATCTACCCACTCGCCGACCGCAAGGGCATCACCCTCAAACTCGAAATCAACGACGACGTCCCCGTCATCACCACCGACCTCAAAAAACTCCAGCAGATCGTCTTCAACTTCCTCTCCAACGCCGTCAAGTTCACCGAGCCCACCGAAAAATCCGGCAAGCCCGCCGTGGTCACCCTCCGCGCCGAAAAAATCCTCGGCGCCGCCGACGCCAGCGACGCCGAACGAGTCCGCCTCAGCGTCATCGACACCGGCCCGGGAATCCCCACCGACGAGCAGAACCGCGTCTTCGAAAAGTTCCACCAGCTCGACGGCACCCACACCCGCGAGCACACCGGCACCGGCCTGGGCCTCGCCATCGCCAAGGAACTCGCGCACATCCTCCAGGGCGAGATACAGCTCGTCAGCGACCCCGGCCGCGGCTCCATGTTCAGCGTCATCCTCCCCCTCGAGTTCGACCCCAGCCGAGCCCACGAATCCCGGCTCGAAGCCAAGTTCCGCGGCTCCCTCTCAGGCCGCCGCGAATGGGCCTGAACCGGGCAGGCCCGGCGCGTCATTCCTCGTCGAACCCGCCGTCCACCAGCCCCTTGAGCGCAGCGCACGCCTGCACCGCGTCCTCCCCCTCGGCCGCGATCTCCAGCTCGGTCCCCTCGCTCGCCGCCAGCATCATCATCTGCATGATCGACTTCCCATCCACTGAGCAATCCGGCTTGGTCACAGTGATGGCCGACCGAAACGTCGAGGCCAGGTCAACGAACGACATCGCCGGCCGGGCGTGCAGCCCGAGCCGATTGACGATCCTCACGCTGACCGAGTGTTTCTGCGACACGCCTTCGATTCTTCTTGTGCAATCCCGGAACCCTACCAATCGCCCGCACGAGCGACTCCCGCACGCCCCGCGCGCCTCTGCTCCAAACGAACCCCCGCCCTGAACCCCGACTAACCCGCCAGCCCATGCCCATCGGCCTCGGCCAGCAACTCGATGATGTCCTCCGCGCTCGCGGACTGTCGAAGGAATCGTCTGAACGTGTCCTTGGACAGATTCTTGAAAATCGCCTCCATCGCCTGGAGATGATCCTCCGGGCGGTCCTCGGGCGACAGAAGCAGAAAAACCGAGTACACCGGCTGTTTGTCCAACGCGTTGAAGTCAATCCCGTGTGGAGAAAGCCCGATCGCCGCCGCGATCGTCGCCACGCTCTTGTGCTTGACGTGCGGCACCGCCACGCCCCGCCCAAACCCCGTCGACCCCTTCTTTTCCCGGTCCAGTACCCGCCCGATCAGCTCTTCCCGGATGGTGGGGGAGGCCGACCCCGAAGCGATCAACGCGTCGATGAGCTCGGTGACGACCTCGTCGCGTTGGGATGAACTCAGATGAGGGATCACGGCTCCCTTGGCCACAATTTCGGTCAGCTTGATCAACTTCAGCACTCCCGGCGGAACCCGAACAAACCCGCCCGCCCCACCCGTACAGCCCGCCCCTCGCGGCCCTCGATCGGACCAATACCCGGACCGGAGCGGCGAGGCGAAAGACGCAAGGACGATACGCCCCTAACGCTTCCCCTGCTTGAGCATCTCCTTGAAGTCCGTCAGTTGCCGACTCCCCTTCTGCACGACCTGGTCAATCAACAGATACACGTCGTCGCCGTGCGCGTGACTCACAAAGTCCTGGTGCTTCTCCACGTCGATGATCAGTTCCGCCCCGAACTGCCCGTGGGTCTTGTGGTCGTCCTTGGTCAGCGTGAGCGTCATGAGCTGCACGCCGTCAAAGTACTTGGGGAGCTTGACGATCTTGCTCTCCGCGTGGGCGCGGATGGCTGGGGTCACCTCAAGGTTCCGCCCGATGACATCGATTCGCATGAACTTCCTTTCAGGGGCGTGGCTTCGAGCAGCAAGCCAAGAACGCTCGCCCCGCCCGAGCAAGGCCCGACCCAACCATCATTCGGGCGGTCAGAGCCCGGGGACAAGCCCAGGGTCCCGCTACTTCACCAATCCCCGAGCTGACGCGCCACGCTGGAGCGCCCCACGGACTTCCGTACATTAGGCGAATGCCGATCTGCCCGGCCCGGCTCACCGCGCCGTGACGACAGGCAACCGCGCCCGTTTCCCTCAAGGATTCCCGAGCAACAGGCGGAGCCGGCACTTCTCCTCGGCCCGTCAGACCGCACCAGACTCGATTTCCACACAGGAATTCTCGAACTCGCTGCCTCCTCCACGAGGCAGTCCTGATCTCGTCCGATGACCAGACGGGATTTGTTTCATTCCCTTCGGAGGCATTGCCGTGAAAACTCGGGCTTCGATCAAAGTGAAGGTCATCGCGACCCTGGCGGTTCTCCTGGTCTTGAGCGCCGTGGTCATGGTCCTCAGCACACTGCGCGTCGCGCGAAATGCCAGCGATCAGGTCGGACGAGGGCTTGCCAGGACAGCGGTGCAGACCGCAGATCGCATCTCTCGGACCATGTACGAGCGCTACGGCGACGTCCAGGCCTTCACTCTCAACCGCCTCACCCAGGACCACGCCCACTGGGGGAACTTCGGCGAGAACAACCCGCTGGTCTCCACCATGAACGACTACGCACAGGCATACGGGATCTATTCGATCACGATGCTGGTGGATCGAGACGGCAAGGTCGTCGCCCTCAACAGCCGCGACCCCGCCGGCAAGCCCGTGGACACCGCCAAGCTCCGCGCGCGAACCTACGCCGACGCCCCCTGGTTCAAGGACGCGATCGCCGGCAAGTTCTTTACTTCCCAGGGCTCGCCCCTGACCGGAACCGTCATCGAGGACGTTCACTTCAGCCCCGAACTTCGCGAGGTGTACGGGACCGACGGCCTGGCACTCGGCTTCTCGGCCCCAGTCCGCGATCCCAAGGGTGACGTTGTCGCCGTCTGGCGCAACATCGCGGATTTCAAGTTCGTGGAAGAACTTCTCGTCAGCGCAGTCGCCATGGAACGCGCCGCCGGAAACACCTCGGCCGAAGCACTTGTCCTCGACCAAGGGGGCACCGTCTGGGCCGAAGCCAACGAGCAGACGATCCGCGACGGTGCCATCGCCCACAACCCAGAGGTCCTCGGCAAACTCAACCTGCTCGAGAAGGGATATCAGCCTGTTGCCGACGCCGTCAAAGGCCCGGCCGGGTTCTCCCTCCACGAAACCCATCGCCGCACCGGGCTTGATCAGAGTGTCGGCTACGCCTTCCGCTACCCCAGTCTTGGCTTTGGCGGGATGCCCTGGACGGTTCTTGTCAGAATGAACTCCGACGAGGCCCTCGCGTCGGTCGGTTCCCTGACCCGCACGGTGTACCTCGGGCTCGCGGGCTCCTTGCTCGTGAGCCTGCTCGGCGCATACTTCGCCATGGGCGTGGTCCTCGCTCCCATCCAGACCGTCGTGACGACCATGAACGAAGCCGCGGCGGGCGACGGCGACATGACCAGACGCCTCGACGAGAGCCGCTCCGACGAGACGGGCGACCTCGCGCGGAGCTTCAACACGCTCTGCGGCAAGGTGCGCACCATTATCGGTGAGGTTCTCGAAGCCGCGGCCGACGTGGCCGCCGCCTCGGCGGAGATTTCCTCCAACACCGAGTCGCTCGCCAAGGGTGTGAACGAGCAGCAAGCCCGCGCCACCCAGATCTCCGCAGCGGTCGACCAATCCAGCGCGAGCATCGGCGAGGTCGCCCGACGCAGCGCCGAAGCCACCGAGTTCGCCGAGAAGGCCGGTCAGGAAGCCGCCACCGGCGGGCAGGAAGTCCAAGGCTCTATCCACTCCATCGAACTCGTCGCCGCCGACGTCCAACAGGCCGCACACGCGATGACCGAACTGGGCACAAAGAGCGAGCAGATTGGCGCGATCATCAGCGTCATCAACGACATCGCCGAGCAGACCAACCTGCTCGCCCTCAACGCCGCGATCGAAGCGGCCCGAGCCGGCGAGCACGGCCGCGGCTTCGCCGTCGTCGCCGACGAGGTCCGAAAGCTCGCCGAACGCACCCAACACGCCACCGGCGAAATTTCCCAATCGATCAAGACCATTCAGAGCGAAACGAACTCCGCCGTCTCACGCATGAAGGCCGGCAGCGACCTCGTGCGCGGAAGCGTCGAGCAAGCCCGCAAGGCCGGCGAGACGCTCGGCCGAATCGTGACTTCCTCCAAGCAGGTCGCCGGCATGGTCCGCACCATCGCGGCAACCGCCGAAGAACAGGCCAAAGCCACCGACGAAATCTCCAGCGCCGTCGGCGGGATCGCAACCATCACCAACCAGTTCAGCAGCAGCACGGCCGAAACCTCGGCCGCAACTCACCAGCTCTCCAACAAGTCCGAGCACCTTCGTCGGACTGTTGAAAAGGTGAAGATCTGACGCTCCGACCGCGCAAACTCCCCGCCCTCCTTGCCCGCTGCGCATGGTTTGGGGCGTGACAGCCCGCTGGCTTCACCATAGACTCGCCAGCCTTGAACGGAGAACTCGCCGACCACGCCGCGCCTTCGACCACCGACGCGCCGCCCGAACCCGGGAGTCGTGGCCTCTTCGCCGCGCTCCGCCGATGGTTGGTCCCCGAGTACCCGATCCCCGATCCCGCCAGCACTGAGTTCCTGGCGCATAGCAGACCGTGGAGATGGCTCTACCGCGCGCACGTCCTGACCGCGTGCTTCTGGTGCTTCATGGTCGGCTTCCCCACCAGCTTCGTGGAATGGGCAGGAGCGCCCCTGCTCGCGGTCGCGCTCCTGCGACTCTTCTGGACCCGTCGGGTGTACGCACGGTTCCTTGCCCAACCCCTGAGCACGCTCACTGCGGCGTTCATCCTGTGGAACCTGGTGTCCTTGCTCTGGAGCCCCGACGCCCCGCTCGGGCTCCGCCAGGCAGGGCTGGCCCGCTGGGCGCTTACCGTGATCGCGCTCTGGCCGGTCATCACGGCACGCCAAAGCCTCATCCTCTCACTCGCGGCCGGGCTGCTGTGCGGAAGTTTCTCCCAAGCGCTCCACGCCATCGGCACGCACTGGGGGATCGAAGCCATCCGGTGGGACCGCGCCCCCGACCGTAACAGCGGGTGGTGGAAACCCGTCGTCGGCGCTTCGATGCTCGTCGGAGCGCTCGGGCTGCACCTGCCCGCCGCCCTGCGCGGTGCCGGGTTGGTGCGATGGGTTGGGCTCGGCGGCGTGTCGATCACGGCGCTGGGCATCGTCGCCACCGGTTCACGCGGCGCGTGGATCGCCGCAGCGTTGCTCATCGTTGCCGGGACCATCTCGGCGATCAGAGCATCCGCACGCCCGCGCCGCGCGATCTGGGCTCTCGCGTCCGCCGCCGTCGTGCTCGCGCTCGTTCTGGGGCTCGCTTGGCCGCGCATCGGCCCGGCGGTGCTCCGACGCTTCGAGCTTGCGCGCACCGAGATTCGCGACGCCGTCGAACACGGGAACTACGCGAGCGACACCGGCGCTCGCATCGCGATGGCCCGCTGGGCGGCTCTCGCGTACGCGGCCCATCCGATCGTCGGGGTCGGAGCGGGCGGCTACCAGGCCTGGGTGCGATCGCAACAGGCGGACACGCCCGAGCCTACACCGGTCCACGCCCACGCCCACAACTCAGCCCTGCACATCGCCGCGACCACCGGCACGATCGGGTTGGCGCTCGCGCTCGGAGCGCTCGCGCTCGCGCTCCGCAACGCCGCAATCTGGGGCCGACGCGGGCCGACTCCCTACGAGGCTGGGCCGCTCTTCGCTCTGATCGGCCTCGTGCTTGTCAGCCCGTTCGACCCGGTCCATCTCAACGCGCAAACGTCCGCTTTCCTGGCCACGCTCCTGGTGCTCTGCCCCTCCTGGATCCCTGTATCCCACCAGCCAACACCGCCCAAGCACGCGGGAGTGCCGGTCCCGTGAAGATCACGATTCTCACCGAATACGTTCGCGGGTTCGTCTGGTCGCCGACCGTGTGGGCGGCGGATCTTGCCCGTGCGCTGGCGCGGCGCGGGCATTCGGTTACGGTGGCGTGCGACGGGCTCGAGGACCCGGGCATGTTCGCCGGGCTCGGGCTCGCGGTCCGTCGCCCGGAGCGCACGCTGCGCGGCAGCGATCCGCTGGGTTTTCTCGACTGGGCCAACGCGTACCGCGGTCGTTCGGGAGGGGGCGCGACGATCTCGCTTACGCCGCTGGCGCCGGGCGACCTTTGGATGCCGCTGAGCGCCAGCACGCTTGCGGAACTCATTCCCAACCTCAGGACCCATACACCCGTCTCCGCGCTGCTGGAGGTGCTGGCGCGGCCCTGGCTCCCGATCGCGCTGCTCGCCGAATCGCGGGCGGCGCGCGCACATGCGAACTTCCACGCTCCCATCATGGCCGGGATCGGCCGGCTCGATTCGGTCGGGCGCGTGCGTGCGCTCGGCTACGCCAGTCGCTTCGAGCGTCTTACTCCTGAGTGGCGTGCCGAGCTGCGCGCCAGCGTCCGCGGGCTGCGGGGATCGGGCCCGATCGGCCGGTGGTGCTGCTCTCGGCGGTCCACGCGAACAGGCCCGGGATTTCAACGATGCTCGCGGGCTTGGCGGGGTTGAGGCGGCGCGGGATGCCGAACGCGCCGCTTTTGCTGGTCATGGGCCGCCGCGCGCACCACGTTCATCGGGCTGCGGAGCGTGCCGGGTGCGCCGAAGGGCTGCGTTTCCTGGGCGGGACTGCGCGGGCGGACGCCGCGTTTGCCGCGTGTGACCTGCGCTGTGCCAGCGCCGTGGTCGGCGTCGATGGGTTGGCGACCGGGCGGTTCATTGCTGATGCGCTGCGTCTGGGCGTGCCGGTGCGCGCACCACCGCGCGCCGGGGGCCGAGCTCATCGAGCCCGCGCACTTTGGCACGCCGGAGATCGGCGCGATCCTCGAGCAGCCCACGGCGCACCAGTGGCAGGAATCCTGGGGGAGTACCGCGCGAGCGAGCGCGGCCGCGCGTGCTGTGAATGACGTGTCGGGCGTGGTGAGCCTCGACGGGCTGGCCGCGCGGATCGAGACGGTCCTCGGTGAGGTCGGGAGTTTGAATTAGGCTGAAGTCGCCCGCTCACCCGGAACGATCGGGAGGGGTGGGGAGATGGCTTGGGACCGAGATGGGGTCCTCAGCGGGTCGGTGCTTTGTTCCATTCCGCTGGTGAGGTTGGGAGGAGAGGACACTGACATCGGTAGGAACCGATGTCAGTGGCACGACGTTGGTGCTGGCCGCGGCGGGTCGGTGAGTGGTTCCGCTCTGCTGGTGAGGCTGCGAAGAGAAGACACTGACATCGGTAGGAACCGATGTCAGTGGCACGGCGTTGGTGCTGGCTGCTGCGGGTTGGGTGGTGGTGTTGGGGGAAG
>JBGAOD010000022.1:0-14614 GCA_044221955.1 Phycisphaerales bacterium
CTCTGGGAGACGCCGCTGACGTGAGGGCACGGCGGCGTCTTCCCAGAGCTCCCCCTCCCGACGGCGGCGCGGCACGGCGGTCAAGCGCGCGGGCGAGAGGAGTGACAGGCCGGTAGCGCAGCGCTTGGCACGACGGCAGCACGCGGGCCAGCCGTGACGCGGCGGCGGGGGGGACAGCGCGACCCGAAGTAGTCGGGCCGCCACCGATCAAAGATTTGGATTTGAATCAGAGTGCTCAGGAGGATTGCGAGTTCCATGCAAACTGCCGAGCGATCGGCCCATTCCGACTCACACAATCTCATCGTGTTTCCGAGATCATCGCACCCCACACCCGAGCTCACGCGTCACGATCCAGTACCGCCCGCTGTGCATGGGTCCGATTTGAACTCTGGAGATTGATGCGTTTGAGGGCTGGGAATCGACACGATTGACGACGCGAACGGCTTCTGCTATAGCATGAGATAGAGTTCTAGGGAAGGGCAAGTACGCGGATGTCGCTCACAGAGGAGTCACACCGACGACGACAGAATCGTGACCTGATCCGATCGTTCGCGGATGATGAAAAACAACTGGAAACGCTCGCGCAAGTGGACGAGCTTGGGCGAGCATTCGCCGAGGAGCTTGCGATCCGTGCTTCCTCCGCAGTGAACTCCGCCATCCATGTCGGTGAGGCGGCGGCGCACTTTGAGGACTTGAAGGAACATGTCCTCGCAATCAACCGAATCTTGGATCGGGCTGGGCTTGACATCCGCTGCCCAGTGAGCGGGCAGCGCGGTCGTTTGCTTGCAGCCCGGCCTGTCGAAGGCACGCGTGGTCGGCTGTCGGTTGTGGTCGAGCGAACACCGGGCTATCGAACGCAATCTGTGGTCCGAAAGACCCTCCCATCGATTGAACTTGTCCCCGCGTACATTCATCGCGAGCTCATGTCCGCGAGAAGGGCCGAGCATTCTGGAACCAACCCCAGCGGCGATTTCATTCCACCAGACCAAGGCCAGAAGCGTTGATGTACTCTGGCTCTCGACCGTCGGTAAACAGAACGGCAAGATTGAGACACTTGTTGGCCGACAGAGAAGCAACCACGACGCCGACTGTACGCTTGTGCGAGCAGCACACAAGCTCCCCCTGAAGCTTTCCGAAGATGGTCAGTCTCAAGTTCGTGACGATGAACGCATCCGTCCCGAATTGCGCCGTCGGAACACCGCTCCAGGGAATGTCGAATTTTGCCGACTGGCCCTTCCACGTCTTGCCCCGCAGATCACCCACCGGAGAGCGCGACAGGTTCAACCGCTCTTTCAACCAACTGAGCCCTCCGAGGGTGAAAGTCGTAACCACCGCCGCGAGCGCGATCCACGCGATTCCCGAAATGAGGGTCGGGTGCTGGGCCGAACCACCCAAAGCCTCGTGGGCTGCCGCCCGGGCCGCTTCCTGGACTATGTGAGCTTCCACGGGCATTTTCAGACTCCTCTCCCTATTCCGACGGGTGACTCAGTTTCGGACGCAGCTCGACACAAGGAAAAATGCGCGCCGTGAGTGATCGGCACAAAACACAAAGGAAATCTCGGGGGAGTTTTCGCGATCAACGTGTGCGAAGTGCCAAATCTCTTAGGTAAGCCCTAGTAAACGGCGAAAAATGCCGCCGACTTCTCCGGGTTGTGCCCGCGGCGGTCATACAGCTTGGTCGTGGACGGATCGGCGTGGCCGACATCTCTCTGCACGTCTTCCAGGCTGGCCCCGTTGTGGAGGGCGGTCGTGATGAAGGTGGCCCGCATGGAGTGGGCGCTGTAACCGTGGTCCAAACCGGCGGCCTTGGTGTGCTTGCGCAGGATGCGGTCGATGGCGATTGGGTGCAAAGGCCTGCGTGAGTCCGATCGATTCTGGTTCGGGCGCAGCGGCCGAAAGAGTGGCCCGTCCAGATCGTTCCCGTGCCCCGCCGCGATCAGATACGCCTCGATCCGCTTGGCTGTCTGATCGTTGACGGCCAGCGACAAGTCCTCGCCGCCCTTGCGGATGAAGTGCAGCGACTTGTACCCGGCGTTGGTGTGAAAATCCTTCACCAGCAAACTTGCGATCTCGGCCCGACGCGGCCCGGCTTGAAAACCCACCGACAGAATGGCGCGGTCACGCAGCCCCATCAGCGTCTCGCCCTCGGGCGTGTCCAACACCTTGCGGGCTTCTTTCGCGGAGAAGGCTCTCGTCGTTCCTTGCCGCCGGTTCACCCTCGGCCGCTTGACATCGCGTACCGGGTTCACTTCGGCGGCCCGGTGCTCGACCAGGTGTACGAACAGGGACGACAACGCGGAGAGGCGGCGGCGGATGGTGCGTGGCTTCACGCCGCCCTGCTGCATGGTGTTCTGCCACGCGACAATCGCGGCGCGGCCGACCCGCCGCAGCTCGTCGGCCGACCGGATGTTCATCGAACGCACGAAGTGCGCCACGTCCTGCTTGTAAGCCTTCCGCGTGTGCGGCGAGAGCTGGCCGGCGAGCCACACGTCTTCTTCGGGGACAAACTGGAGCAGAGAAACGGAAAGAGCTTGGTCGCTCGTGTCACGCACGGAGGGGAGGGGGTGCGGCGCGGATGATTCGCCTTCGAGTGTGCGATCGTCGGAATCGTCTGGTTTTGTAGTGTTGATGGGTTCCTCGGCCATGCGGATCATAAACCGGGTTATCGAACGCATGTCAAGCGGAACTTCGCGTCATGGGAAAAGCGGTCGTTCAGAGAGCAATACACGGTAATGATCTGCTCAACACCCGCGACATCTGAACAACCCCTCCATCTCTGCGACGACTTCAACGCGGCGGCGTCGGCTCGGGCTCCTCCGAAATCGCTACTCAGCTTGAGAGGACAATCAGCAAGCCCAATGAAGTCCACTGCCCCCGAGAAATCATCGGGGTTCCTGGACGTTCACAAGACCGTCTCACGACCCCAAGAAAAAATATGTGGGGGCGTGCCCGCTGTCCCCGAGACGCATTGATATGGGAGAGGAGGAGCCGGTTCGGGGAATCGGCTCATAGCGTGGTTCGGAAGTCGGAATACTGAGGACTCTCCGCATGGAACCCGAAAACAGCGGCCGGCTGAAAAAACTCGACCAGGCAAGGCTGGATCGCCTCAGGCAGGGAAACGAGGGCGCGTGGACTTCGGTGATTGGCGAGGTTTCGCCCTACCTGTTCGCGGCTATCGCCAGGATTCTGACGTCCGAGTCGGACCGCGCCGAGGCAATGCAGGAAGCAGCAGCCGCGATGGTGCGTGGGATCGGAACCTTCGGTCACGCGGGCTGCAACTTCGAGGCCTGGGTTGTACGCGTCGCCCAACGCTCGGCACTCAAAATCCTGCGAGCGCGGCGTACCGAAAAAAAGCATAAAGAAGGATGCGACACCGTGCGCGCTCAGCATGAGCGGGCGGGCGGTCACTCCAATATTCTGGACGGACGGGCGGTCGAGCGGATCTCGGAAGACGACTTCAATAGCGCCGTTTCGACGTCGATGGCCGAACTCGGGGAGCCGCGATCGACGCTGATCACCCTGCGGTTCTACTGGAATTTCGATTGGGACCAGATCTCAATCAAATTGCAAATGACGGTGAAGGATACCAAGAAGCTGTGGCACTCCACGTGGCAAATGTGGATGCGACTTCTTCGCAAAGAACTGAAGCTGCCACCCAAACCAAAGCGCCAGCGCGGAGAAGCGTAGTTGACTGGGCGGGTACCGTTTTCTAGGAGCATGGGCATGGCCAACTCTGGTCCGGACTCAAATGACGACATTCGCGCCGAACTCGCATCGATCAAAGCCGAGTTCTTGGAACGGCGACGGCGAGACGCGGACCTGTTGCGGGCATTGAACGACCGGCTCCGCGGGATGCGTATCGACGAATCGACAACCGCGGCCCTCCGTGAAGAGATCGCGTCGTACTTGCTACCGGAGATCACCATCCACGGACAGGTGTACGTCGTTGAAACACCGGTCTTGGCGCTCCGCGTCGTACATGGGCTGGAGGCCGATGATGGAATTCTGATGGCCGAAGGTCATCCGCCCGTGCCGGTGCAAAGGCTCCGCGACCGCGCTGGCGCTGAACCGGACACCCCGAGGCATGTGCTGGTCGGTGTGACCGACGAAGAAAAGGTCAGGAGAATCTGCGGAGTGCGATGGGTGTTTAAACCGGCGCCCCTGCCCCAACCGGCAACCGAATCGGAAGTCCGTCAAAACCCCGAGGAACGGCACACTCCCAAGTCGAGCTGATCGCCGCAGCGCGGTCAGGACATCCCAACTTCGACGGACACCTGGCGTTCATCCGTCGGGGGATGTAGCGGAGTGGACGTTCCGACGTTTTTGTCCGTGGCACCGACTCGGCGGATCTCGGCCTGGAGCGCCGCCCGCATCGCTGCGGTCTTGGTTTCGTCCGCAAGGAGTTCTGCGCCCTCCCGGCTCGTCGCTTGGACGATGAGCGTGATGGTGCCGCGTTCCACGCTGTCTTCGATGGAATCGAAGTGGATGGTGAGCTTCTCAATCCGGAAATGTCTCTCCGCCAGGATACGCGTACAACGGGCCAGCAGGCCGTGGGAAGACGGGATGGTCTGGCCGTCTACGACAATCGTGAGGCCGTGCGTCGCGGAGTCGAACGGAATCACCACCCGGCAGTAAGTGCTTTGGTCCGCCTGGTCGCGGACGAAGCGGAGTCGCATGAACCGGTCGGGCGTGTGAAGGGCGGCGACCACCTTGGAGTCGTGGGCGAACTCGCCGCGGTTGTTCTTCTTGGCGTCGCAGTCACAGATGGCGTTCAGAAAATCAAAGAACCGCTTCGTTGCCTGCCGGGACCCTTTGTGGCGATCAACCGGCTGGAGGGATCGACCGTCGTATTTGAACTCGACAAATGGGCTTTCGGGCAGCGCATTGGGCACGGCGAACCGCTGCCACTGCTGTAGAGCCCAGCACCTCGCGTACGCCAGGGACGGGGACGGCGTAACACGCACGGGAAGAATAGATGCTGCCCCGTGCATTCTGCGCATCGCTTCCCCGCCAGGATCGCTTCCGGTCTCAGCCCCGACACCGTGAGTTGGCGTCGGGTCAGGTGACGGATCATCGGTAAAAGACCCGCGGCCTGCCACCGCGTTCAGTTCGGCACGGAGATGGTTGTAGAGGTGCGGAACGTCCGTGCTCCGCAGCGCATCAGGCAGCGGATCGTCCTCCGAACTCAAAGGTGATGATGGGCCGGCCAGAATATCTTGCACGCCGGGAACAAAGTACGGGTTCTCGCCGCGTTCAACGGCGCGGCGGTGGCAGAACCAGGGGGCCAGAAAGCCCTTGTCCCGTTCGGCTTGGTTACCCGCCTGGTCACCGCAAACAATTCGAACCAGGGGATCGGACGCGGGAATACCAAGGAAGTAATCTCGCGCGGGATCGTTGATCTGATCGGTTCGGAACCTACAAAGATCGATCAGCCTTAGGCGTGCTTCCAATTCGGCCAGGTGGCGGAGCATGAGCCGTCCGACTTCGGCGAGGGCGGCTCGGCGGCAATCCATGGCAGCGCCTTGGGCTTCCTTCAATTCCGCCTCAAGCGTCGGGCCTAGTGACCCTCCAGCCGTTTCATGCGCCACGGCAATGCGCCGATCGGTCAGCCACGCGCCCTTCTGATCGGAGTCCGCGATCAGCCCCAGTGCACTGGGGCGAAGAGCGGGAATCTCGCAGGTCGCCGATAGCACGAAGAGGTCATAGCCAACCAGCGCGGTGTTGCAGAAAAGTACGTTTACTCCGCAGCGGTTGAGCGCGTCGCACACGCCGTATAGGCTGCTGGTGTTGACGGGCGGGTGGTCTTCGTTGAATTCTTTGCGTTCCATGAGCACTTGAAGGCGGAACGACGTGAGCCAGCGGTTTGGGTGCAGCGGAGAAACAACGAGGTGCGGACATTGGTTGTTGAACCACACGCTCTCGTTGTCCAGGCGGGAACGCTCGGGTAGGTCGCGTGAATCAACCCAGACCCCCCAGCAGGTCGATCCCTGCGTGACGCCTAACGGTTCGAGTTCCCCTGGCTGAAACCGGATGCCTCGGTGTGCCGCCTCCGCAGCAATAGTGTAGATCACGGCGTATCTCTCCTTCATGTTCCGACTTCAAGCATACCTGACTTTGAGCGGCATGTGGGATCTTCATCATTTTCGTGCTTCGCGCGTGCCGAGGCGCCCTGGGGCGCATTGTTCTGGCAGGGCGGGACAGGTAAAACGCCCCGTCCCTACAAGGGTAATTTAGCGTTCTCTTCGAACCGGTGTTCCGCGATGATGCGCGGAGGGCGTGTCTTCGGACCGGGGCGAGAGCTCCATTAGGCAGAGCGGCGGAATGTCCCGGCTGTAGAGCGTGCGGATCGGTTTACCTGAGTCGCCTCGAACCTCAAGCCTGAACCGTCCCCGATCATCGTCGGCGTCGTGCGGGTTGGTAACGAGTATGCCCGCGTGCCCGGTTTGCGGGCACTTTATGGTCAGGCCGAGCTGGCGGAGCTCGGCGTTCGCCCAGGAACAGAGTCTTCTTTTGTCTTCGAGCTGATCGTAAGGCATTTGGCCAATTCTGCGGTTGAAGGCAGGTTCGAGCACCGCCGCGATTTCTTCGTGCATGACCCGGCGCACTACCGAAAGGTTTCGCACCTTATCTTCGTAATTCTCGGGCAATTCTGCCACGAGATCTCGGAACGTCCGGCGGGTTCGTTCTTCAAGGCTTGATTGATCGGTCACGTTTGATCCACGAGTTCTTCTGTCAACACACTCGCGCGAGTCTGGCACATCACGAGCTTGATCGCAAGCGGAAAAAACCATCCAACAGCTCACGTTCTTGCGCGGCGCGATGGTTTCGCCGCGCCCGGGTGGATGTCGAATGCACGGTTCGGACACAACGAAAGGGGAAGCTGCATGATCGGACTGACAGCGAGTTCCAGTCGAAAGACCGGCCGTCGGTCGAAGCGACCGAGGCGGGCACGCCGCGAGCACTGGCCCGTTCCCGGCACGAGGACGTTCCTGGTCCTCTTACCCGAGTTCGACCGTGCGTGGCGCGCGGGCGAGATCTCGGTGGGTGACGCGGAGAAGCAGTCCCGGACGAAGATCCGGCGGTTGCTGGCCCGGATCATGAGCCGCGTCCACCGCCGGGACCGGCACTTGCTGGAAGATCTCACTCAGGCGTTGATCGAGCGACTGGCGACGATGAACGCGCTGGCCAGGTACAACCCGTCGAAAGCGAAGCCCGAGACGTTTCTCAAGGGGGTGGCTCGGATGATCGTGCGGGAGCATTTTTCCCGCCGTCCACAGCCGCCGGTGGTGTTCTCGTCCGACGCGATCAACGCGGTCGGGGTGGACGCCGACCCGGCGAAGATCGCCGAGAACCGGGAGCTGATCGAAAAGCTCCAACCCTACCTCGACCGCCTCTCCAAGGGCGAGTTGCGCGCCCTGATCGACGAGTGCGGGCCGCTTCCCGGGTACTCGTGCCCGACCGGGCGGCGTCGCCGGCGTGTGGACCGCGACGCGCTGGAGCGGGCCGTTCAGATACTCCGGGATTTCTACGACGGCGAGCGCTGAACACGGCAAGAGGTATGGGGACGACCGCCGGGGCTCGTGGATGGTCCACTGCCCCGGCGGCTCTCGTGGACGTCACCTTCCTCACCCTGAAAGGACTTCACGCATGGCGAACCCGCTCAGTCGGATCCTGGACCGTTGCGCAACCGGATTCCCGGTCATGCAGAAAGTGGGCCTGACAGTGCTCGGCATGCTCTACGTGCTGAGTCCGATCGACCTTTTGCCCGACGTGATCCCGGTGCTGGGCTGGGGTGACGACGCGTACGTCCTGTACGTCCTCGCCCGGGTTTGGGGTAGCCCGACGCTGAAGAGCGATCAACCGCAGGGTTGACGTTCGCAGTCTGAACCAGTTCGGAGTGGACGCGCTTCTTTCCCAACTCCCTTGCCGCTGTCTTGATCGCTCGGACCGAGCCGTAGGCCAGGCGATGAAAGGTACCCCATGTTCGGATGGTTGCGACGGCGGAACGAACCATTACGTTCATCACCCGACCCGTGGGCGCTGGACACGCCCCTGCTCGAATGGGCCAAGGGCGTGCCGTGGACGATCCGTGATTCGTTCCAGGGGACGCAGATCTTCGGGGCCACGGGGAGCGGCAAATCCTCAGGCTCGCTCCCGCTGGTCAGCACGAGCTTTCTGCGGGCGGGTTACGGCGGCGTCTTCTTCACTGTCAAGCCGGAAGACCGGCGGACGTATGAGGGGCACATCGCCGAGGCAGGACGGAGCAGGGATCTCGTCGTCGTTTCGCCCGACCGGACGGTGCGATTCAACATCATCGCGTCGGAGATAGAGCAGAGCCCCGGCGCGGTGGGTCTGGCGGAAAACATCACGGCCCTGATTCTGACGGCGGCCGAACTCGGCGACCGCGCCTCGGGGGGCAAGCAGGGCTCCGGCGGCTCCGAGAACGCCGAGTACTTCCGCAAAGCCAGCGTCAAACTCTGCCGCCACGCCGTGTTCGTGCTGGTGCTCTCGGGCCAACCCGTCACGGTGCCCAACCTCTACCGGCTCTTGATCAGCACGCCGCGGTCGAGAGCGGAAGCGAAAGACCCGGAGTGGCAGAAGAACTCGTTCTTCTTCGCGTGCATGATCTCGGCGACTGAAGCTCCGACCGATGAGTCGCAGGACGCCGACCTGGAACTGGCCGCGATCTTTTTCATGGAGGAATGGTCAGAATTGAACGCAAGAACAAGAACGACCGTCGAAAGCACGTTGACGGCGGCGACGGACGCGCTGAGCCGGGGCTTAGCCCGCGACCTGCTCTCGGCCCCGGAGCCCAACTTTTCACCAGCCATGCTCGAATCCGGTTCCTTGGTCATCGTCGATCTGCCCGTCTTGGTCTACCGCGACGTGGGGGCGCTCGTCCAGGTCGTGCTCAAATACTGCATCCAGCGAGCCCTGAGCCGCCGGGACGTGACCAAGAGCCCACGCCCCGTCTTCATGGTCTGCGACGAGAGCCATCATCTGCTGGTCGATTCCGACCCGACGTTCCTCACAACGGCACGCAGCACGCGAACGGCGGTGGTCCTTGCAACCCAATCGATCTCAAACTACGCCGACCTCTTCGGTTCGCAGCAGGACGCCAAGGTCCACGCGATGCTTGGCAACATGCAGACCCAACTCCACCACCAGCAGACCGACATTCGGACCATCAGATACTTGCAGGTACTGGTCGGTCGATCGCGACAATTCCTCATGAGCGCCAATTCGGCCCCCGGCGAGGACTGGATCGCCACGCTCATGGGTCAAGGCATCGGCGTTTCGGCCGGGATGGGAGAGCACTTCGAGTTCGAACTCCAGGCTGGCGACCTGAACTCCCTTGCGAAGGGCGGCCCGCCCCGTTGGTGTACCGAAGCGATCGTGTACCAGGGCGGGCGGCGCTTCCCCGGAGACCGAACGTGGATGAAAGCGGTCATCCCGCAGCACCGCGCACAAACGCGGCAATAGGGGGTGGGGCGTTCTCTCCAAGTAGCCGCGCATCAACTCCGAGCGAAGGAGCAGAGCTCATGCAGCAGCAGCCGGAACAACGCTCATGGACCCCCATCGAGGACGCGAAGCGGGCCGCCAATCTCGTGCTGTTCGTGGCCCAGGCGATATGCGCGCCGGTCGTCGTGTTCCTACGTTCGGGGTTCGGCATCAACTATTTCGGGTTGCCCGCGCTCGCGGGATTCTTCGCGGTGCTGCTCTGGCCGGGGTTCTGGCCCGACCGTGATCCCAGCGCCATGCTCACGTTCTGGCTCCTGTACCTAGTCATGCAGACGGTCGCGCGGGTCGGCTCCGTGCGCTCGATGAAGCGCGGAGAGAACGTTCACTCCCGCTACAACGGCTGGCCGCGGCTGGCCCAAATCTTCCCGCGTCTATCCGAGACGACCATCAAGGTCACGCTCGAACCCGCCTTGGTGTTCGCTTCGGGAATTGCCCTTTCATCGATCGACACGCCGCTCGGCACCTACCTGGTCGTCGCAGCGGTGGCCCTGTTCCTGACCGAGAGCACGATCGAGTCCGTGAGCCGGGCCCGGGTCCGAGCGCTGAACGACGCGTTGATCGAGCAGCAACAACTCGCGGAACGGTTCCGCGCCACACGGGGCGGCGCGGGGCGGTAGCCGCGCATCCGCCCCCTACTGCAGAAAGGAGGGTCTCATGGGTAGGTCGAAAGAGGTGTTCCAAGCGTACTGGCGGCAGGGGCTCAAGGAACTCGGCTCCCTCACCTACGGCCAAGGCACCGCCGCACAGCAGCCGGAGTACGGCATGATCGGAACCAAGCTCCCCTCGGAGGTCGCGGACGGGCAACGCGAAGAAAGACAGCAAGAGAAAGAAGAGCCCGACCTTGATCGTGATTGATGATCCGCTCCCCATGCGGGCATTCACCCGCCGGGACCAATTCCAATCGGTTCGCACGCGCCGTCGTTCGGCGGCGCGGCCACCCCAACGCGCTCAGAGCGCAAGAAAGGCATCTCCTGCATGAACCTCTCGGAATTCACACAAACCGCCAAGACGTGGATCAACCCTCCGTTCCCCGGTCGGGGCAAAAGCGCCGTGCTCGGGTTTGTGATCGGCTTTTTCCTCGGCCCGATCGGCGTCGGCTTCTTCCTGAAGAGCTTCGTGGACTTCGCGCTCAGCTTGTTCGCGGTCATTGCCTTGGTGCTGTTCATGGGCGCTTCGGAAACCAGCCAACTGCTCGGCTGGCTCCTCGCGGGGCTATGGGTCGTCGGTCGCATCCACCTCGACAACCACCGCTCCCGCGTCGCGCTCGGGCTCGTGAACCCCACGCGCCAACCGCCCGCGGACCGCGCACGGACGGTCGGTTCACCCGCCAACGCATGAACTCCGCGATCTCCTCTGTGGGCGAGCGCAGAGTTGAACGGGGCCACGGGCCGACTGCCCGTGGCCCCGATTTGTCCGTGATCCTCGGCCGTCACACGACCAAACGGTCGGTTTGAGCCGCGAGAACACCTTCCCGCACGTTCGTGGGGACCGATTGTCTCTGGGAACGCACGAGCCGTACGCCGGGCAATGACACGCAAATCAAGATTTCTTCGCAACGGGCCGTAAGAACGGGCGCGGGGCGGACAAAGAGAGTGAGGAAATGCCCTTGCTGGCGCACACCATCAACCCGGGAGGTGCATCGTGAACGCGACTCCGGTCTCGAACGTGGAGCCCGATCGGCTTGCGGTGAACCGCCGGGAGGCCGCAAGGATGCTCGGCATCAGCGAGCGGCTGCTTTGGACGTGGACCAACAGCGGCCGCGTACCGCACGCCCGTATCGGTGCCCGAGTTCTGTACCCGCTCGACCTGCTGCGGGCGTGGCTCAGAAAACAAACCGTGGAATGATCCGCTCGGTCAACGTCAGCGTACAACATCGCACCCGAATCGAAGGAGAATCCAGATGGCAAGCGTTTCACGTGATGCGAACGGCACCAAACGCGTCCTGTTCACCGACGGGGCGGGCGTCCGCAGGGCCATCCGGCTCGGCGACATCCCCGTCAAGGCCGCCGAGACGTTCCGCCTTCGGGTAGAAGCCTTGAACTCAGCGTTGATCACCTCAACGCCCTGGGACACCGACCTCGCGGCGTGGGTCGGCAGTTTGCCCGATGTCACGCACGTCAAACTCGCCAAAGCAGGGCTCGTCCAACCCCGGGCCGAAGCCGTGCGTGTCTCCCTCGGCGATTTGCTCGATCGGTTTGAGCGTTCGGTCACGGTGAAGAAGTCAACCCGGGACGCCTACCGCCAAACCACGAAAAGTCTCGGCGGGCATCTCGGGCGGAACAAGCTCCTCTCTGAATTGGAGCCCGCGGATGCGGATAGCTGGAGGAAAGCGATCGTCGACGAGGGGCTCGCTCCCGCGACGGTCGCCAAGCGCGTCCATGTTGCCAAGACGATCTTCCGCAAGGCAATCAAGTGGAACCTGATCCGCGTGAACCCGTTCGAGGACCTGCGGGCGGGATCACAATCCAACCCCGCTCGGTCGTTCTACGTCTCTGCCGAAGTCATCCAATCCGTGCTGGCCGCGTGCCCTGACGACCAGTGGCGCGTGATCGTCGCCCTGGTCCGCTTCGCGGCCCTGCGGTGCCCGTCGGAGCATCTCGGGCTCAAATGGAGTGACGTGAACTGGGAGCGGGGCCGTCTTACGGTGCGTAGCCCCAAGACGGAAGGGCACGAGGGTCACGCCGTGCGGGTCGTTCCGATCGCGCCCGAGCTCCGTCCGTTGCTTCTCGCAGCCTTCGGCGGGGCCGCGGCAGGGTGTGAGTGGATGGTGCCCCGGCTCCGTGATCCGAAGGCGAACCTCCGCACGACCTTCCATAAGCTCATCTCTCGGGCCGGACACACGCCCTGGCCCCGTCTTTTTCAGAACCTGCGGGCCTCGTGTGAGACCGACTGGTGCGAGCGGTTCCCCGGCCACGTCGTGGCCGGCTGGCTCGGGCACAGCCCGCTCATCGCGGCCAAGCACTATCTGCAGACCCGCGACGCCCACTTCGACCTTGCGGTCGGGCCGGGAGGTTCGCTGAATGGTGGTGACGTAAAGGGCCCAACGGGCGGCGCGGAATGCGGCGCAGTAAAAGCGCAAAACGCGGCGCAGCACCCGTCCGCACAAACTAGCACTGGTTGGAAAGGAGAGCCGTTAACCCTTGAGAACACCGGCTTTACGCCGTTCGACGCGAACACGTGCGAAAGCGTGCAAACCGAACTAATGGGCGCAACAGGACTCGAACCTGTGACCTCGGCTATGTGACAGCCGCGCTCTAGCCAACTGAGCTATGCGCCCCACACGTCCAGTGTAGACGCCCCTCCCCCTCACCGCTACCACGCCAGCGCCGCCCCGCACAGCTTGTAGAGCGCCCGTGCTCCCACGTTTGCGTCCCACTCCGGTTCGCTCTCCGGGCCCGGTGCGACCTCGACCAGGTCGAACCCGACCACCCGGCGCTCCCTCCGCGCCAGTTCCAGCAGCAGCGTCGCGTGATGGAACGACAACCCACCGGGCACCGGCGTGCCGGTATGCGGGCAGAGCGACGGATCGAGCCCGTCGATGTCGAACGACACGTACAGGTTCTCCGGGAGTTGAGAGAGCAGCCCTTCACACATCTTCAGGAACGTCGCGCCCTCCGCCTGCCGCTGGGCCCAATCCTCGTCGAACGTGGTCACGACGCGGTCGCCATGCCGAGCCGCGAACCCGATCTCGTCTTCCGAGAAGTCACGAATCCCGACCTGGACCAGCTTGGCGACCCCCGGCAGACGCGACAGCACGTTGTGCATGATCGAGGCGTGGGACCAGGTGAACCCCTCGAACGCCTCGCGACAATCCATGTGGGCATCAACGTGCAAGATTCCCACCCCGGGGTACTTCTCCGCCACCGCCCGGATCGCGCCGAACGGCACGGAGTGCTCGCCGCCGATCAAACCCGGAATCTTCCCCTCGGACAGCACGCGAACGGTGTGCTCGTACACAAACGAGTTCACGCACTCGCTCGCCGCGTTGACCTCCGCCAGCAGCTTCACATGCTCACGGTTCCCCTCTTCCGCCCCGCCCGCGTCGATGATCGGCCTGGCCGCCTTCGCCGCGCGCCGCGAGAGTTCTCGGATCTCCTCTGAGATCGGTTCCATGAATATCCCTTGTTCGTACACCCGCCCGAACCGGCGATCAAAGAGATCGACCTGCAACGACGCCTGCCTCAGCGCCGCCGGACCGTCGGCGGTGCCCGGGCGGTACGACGTTGTCGCGTCAAACGGCACGGGCAGCAGCACAATCCGACTCGACGCCCGATCGAACGGCAGCCCGAATATCCCCGCGTCAGGATCGGCCGCGGCGGCCGGGTCAAAGCTCGGCGAAATGCTCATGAATCGCTCCCAACAAGCAGGTTCGGCGTCCAGTAGTGTCAATCAGGGAAGTCCAGCGCGGAGGACCGACGCAGCGCGAGGGTATCCTCTTCGCTGCTCGCCGCGGCGAGTCCAAGGAAATCTACGACCTCGCGCCCGTCGAACTCCCGGCTCGACCGCCCATCGTCCCGCCCCCCACCGCAGGCGCAAGGCCCACGCCGGGCATTCGCAAGGAAGGATTGCTCGCCGAGTTCGATGAGAGCACCGACTTTGAGACCGACCCAGAGGTGCAGAACGCCAACAGAACCGGAGGCGGAGCCACGCCGAAGCCCGCGTCGGGCAACGCCACTCGCCGGCCTAGATCCCCCGCCGGGTCCACGACGCCGAACTCTGATTCCTCCGCCGACTCAAGCGAGTTCTTTGTTGAACCCGGCATGGGAACGCCAAAGGTGTGGCTGATCATGGGCGGGCTGCTCCTCGTCTCCGCCGTCGTCGCGGCCGCCGTCAACCAGCGTGAGCACCCCGTCCTCGCCTCTCTGCTCGTCCTGTACAACGGATTCCTCCACACCGGCACCGGCGTCGCGGCGCTCGGGGTCGGGGCGAGCATTGCCGGCAAACGGCTCGGCCCGCTCGACCTCGCGGCCTCGCGAATGTTCGCGGCAGTCGCGGCGCTACTCCTGCTCGCCAACTGCAATATCAACCTCATCGGGAGCACCAGCATCGAGGAGATCACGCTCGGCGCGCTTGTCTACATTGCCATAGTGGC
>JBGAOD010000022.1:14673-41066 GCA_044221955.1 Phycisphaerales bacterium
TCTGGCTCATCGTGAACATCGGCATGGAAATCACCAAGCACATCAACGCCGCCCCAACCGGTCCGGTGCCGCACTGATCCACCGCTCGAACTCGAAAACACCACTCCGATCCGCCTGTTCTTGCCAGAACGCCCCGTCGGGTCTCGATTCCCATGCCCCCGGACCTCACAAACACCCTGTCTGCCGATTCATGCGCGGTTTTCGAGCACGCACGCCGCAGGTTCGGCGAGCTAGTCGGTACACCCCGCTGGGCCGCGATCGCCCCGGGCCGAGTCAACCTCATCGGCGAGCACATCGACTACAACGACGGCTTCGTTCTCCCGATGGCGATCGATCGGGCCTGCGTGGCTGTCGCCGCCCCTTCACCCCCGGGAGCTTCCGGGTGTCGGATTCATGCTCTTGATCGGAACGAATCAGTTGAATTGACGAGCACCCTCCCATTCCCACGCGGCTCGTGGGCCAATTACGTCCTTGGCGTCGTGTCCGTCTATCAGCGAGAGTTCGGATGGGAACGCGTGCCGCCGGTCGAAATCGCCCTGACGAGCTCCGTGCCGCTCGGGAGCGGGCTCTCAAGCTCGGCCTCCCTGGAGTGCGCAGTAGCCACGCTCCTTGAGGAGATCGCGGGTATCGAACCCGACGCTCGACGCAAAGCCCTGCTCTGCCAGCAAGCCGAGCACGAGTTCGCCGGCGTCCCCTGCGGCATCATGGACCAGTTCATCTCCGCGATGGGCAAGAAAGACTCCGCACTGTTGATCGACTGCGCGAGCAACGAATCGACGGCGATACCAATGCCCTCGCCAGAGCAGGCCGTGCTCGTCGTCATCAACACCAAAGTCCGGCACGAGCTTTCGGGCGGCGAATACGCCAAACGCCGCGCGACCTGCGACCGGGCGCTCCGCAAGATCGGCACCCCGCGCTGGCGCAACGTCACGCTCGACTCGCTCAAGCGTGCAGAGAGTTCGCTCGACCACGAGGAGTTCCGCTGTGGCCGCCATGTGGTCACGGAAATCGCGCGAACTCGGCTCGCTGCCGAGGCGCTCCGATCCGGCCCGGGGGGGCTTGTGACTTTCGGGCAACTGATGAACGAATCGCACGAAAGCCTGCGGGACGACTACCGCGTTTCGTGCGCTGAGCTGGACGCGGCCGTCGAGATCTCGCGCGGAATCCCCGGCGTCTTCGGAGCCCGGATGACCGGCGGAGGATTCGGCGGGTGCGCGATCGCGATGGCCCGTCCCGACTCGGTTCAGGTGCTTGAGGCGGAATTGAAGGATCTTTACGCGGCTCGATTCGGAAGCCCGCCAAGCGTGTTTACCACCACGGCACGCGACGGGGCCCGCTCCATCCGTCGGCGCTAGAACGACCCGCCACACCGTCATTCGGAGCGTCTGGTCTCAGTCGTTCCGGGCTTGAGAAGACCAAGAATCGGCCGGTGCGGAAGGCGCGGGAGGAACACTCTCTCCGTTGACGGGCTGAACCAGGATCTTTGCCCCACCCACGCGAAGTTGGTCAAGCTGCCGTCGCCCGATGCGAACCCGCAGCCGCGCGTCGCTCTCCGTGTATTCTCGCTCCAGAACCGTCGCGCGATTCTCGATCAGGTGGATTGTCCTCGAATCCCGTATCGGGACGACGATCACGAACTCCTGCACCTCGCCCTTGGCCGCTCTCATCACGCGCGACACGAGCTCCGCATGACCCATCGGCAGCCCGTCCGCGCCCTCGGGCCCGTCCGCCATGGCGCAGATCGGCAACGCCCCCGGCACCTTCTGCTGCCACACCAGGATTTCTGCGTTGCTCCGCAGCCGGTCCGCCTTGTTGAGCAGTAGTATCCGCTCGGGTGCCCTCCACTCGCGCCCCTGCCCGCGCTCCACAACCTCGACCTCTTTGAGCAGATCATCGAGCGTGCTGGTCACCGTGTTGAATTGCAGCTCTGCGGCCGGGTCCGAAACATCGAGCATGATGAGCAGCACGTCCGCGTGGGTGGCCTCTTCCAGCGTCGCGCGGAACGCGGCGATGAGGTTGTGCGGCAGATCACGCACGAAACCGACCGTGTCCGAGAGCATCACCGACAGCCCGCCGCCCAGGTCCCAGCCGCGCGTGCGGGTCATCAGCGTGGCGAACAGTCGGTTGTCCGCGTACGCCCCGCCCCGCGTCAGCGTGTTGAAGAGCGTGGACTTGCCCGCGTTCGTGTACCCGACGATGCCGACCGTGAAATGTTCACGCTTCCGCTCACGTACCTCGCGGCTCTTGCGGGCCTGCACGATGCGGATCTCGCGCTCGAGATCGTTCTTGCGCGCCTGCACGAGGCGACGGTCGATCTCGAGCTGCATCTCGCCCGGGCCGCGAGTGCCCACGCCGCCGATGCCGCCCGCGCCGACGATGCGTTCAAGGTGCGACCACATCGCGCGCAGCCGCGGGTAGGTGTATTCCAACTGGGCCAGCTCGACCTGGAGCTGGGCCTCCGCGCTCGTCGCACGGCTGGCGAAGATATCCAGAATCAACTCGCTGCGGTCGATCACTTTCCGCTCGCAGACCTCTTCGATCTTCGAGATCTGCTTAGGCGAGAGGCCGTGGTCAAAGATCACCGTGGTCGCGTTGAGCTGGTCGCAGAGCTGCTTGAGCTCGGTCATCTTCCCTTTGCCCATGAAAGAGCCGGTTGTGGGCTTGGGCAGGTTCTGAGTCAGTTCGCCGACGATGACTGCCCCGCCCTGCTCGGCCAGGGAGCGCAGCTCACCGAAGGGGTCGGCGTGGTCGTACACCGAATCCGGCAGCCTCACGGCCGCGAGAATCGCACGCTCGGACTGGACATCGATCCCGGAACGTTCTTTGGGTGGTGGCATGAACGGCGAAGGGTAGGTCGGCTCTCCGACCCGACCTCACCGCGCTTTCCCCGCGACGACTTCCCTTCCCCCGCTGCCACCAACGCCGCCCCGAGCCTGTATGATCTCCGCTCATCTTCCCGGAGAATCGCATGATCAGGAATCACGTCCCCCCACGTCTTGCCTCATACTTCGTGCTGGCCGCCGCCGCCGCGTGCTCCTTCTCGCTCGCGTCCTGCGCCGACACCGCGGCCGTGAAAACCGACGCGAAAGGATCTCGCGCCGAGCGCCGAGCCGAGCAGGCAAAGACGTTCCGGGCCGCTTCCCCGCGCAGAAACGAAACCATCTTCTCTCCGCTTACCCTCCCCGAGCCCAGCCTCGTCCGCAGTGCCGCGGGCGTCCCGGGCCCGGATTACTGGCAGCAGGGCGCGGATTATTCAATCCAGGCGACGCTCGACGCGGAAGGACGACAGCTCACGGCATCGGAATCCCTCACCTACACGAACCACTCCCCCGACGCGCTCTCCTATCTCTGGTTCCATCTCGAACAGAACGCCTTCAAGCCCGAGAGCCTCGACAGCCGCATGCGCACCGACGAAGGTCGATTCGGGAACCGCAACCCCTTCAGCGGCGGGCTCACCATCAAGTCCGTCAAGGTCAACGGTACCGAAACCCCCATCGCCGTCTACGACACCCTCGGCCGGGTCGACCTCCGCAAACCTCTCGCCCCCAAGGGCGGCGTCGTCAAGGTCGAGTTCGAGTGGTCTTTCCCCATTCCCAAGTACGGCTCGGACCGCATGGGCATCTACGACTCGGGCGACGGCCCCGTCTTTCAAATGGCCCAGTGGTTCCCGGCTGTCGCGGTCTACGACGACGTCCACGGCTGGAACGCCCGCCCGTACCTCGGCCAGGGCGAGTTCTACACCAACTTCGGCACGTTCAACGTCTCCCTCACCGTCCCGCGAAGTCACATCGTCGCCGCGTCGGGAGTCCTCCAGAATCCCTCAGAGGTGCTGACTCCCACACAGAACGAGCGCCTCATCGCGGCCGCAAAGACCAAGACAACAACAATGATCCGCGACGAGAACGAGGTCAAAGACCCCGCCAGCCGCCCCGCCGGCGACGGCCCGCTCACCTGGAAGTTCAAAGGCCAAAACATCCGTACCTTCGCGTGGACCAGCTCCGAAGCGTTCATCTGGGACGCGGCCGGGATCGACTGGGGCGACGGAACGTCAACACTCTGCCAGTCGCTCTACAGCAAGGACGCGCTCCCGCTGTGGAAGGAAAAGTCCACCGACAGCCTGCGCTTCTCGATCGAACACTACAGCGAAAAGTGGTTCCGCTACCCCTACCCCATGGCCACCAACGTCAACGGCGTCGTCGGCGGCATGGAATACCCCATGGTCATCTACTGCTCCGAGCGCAAGGACGAGCACGGGCTCTACGGTGTCACTACCCACGAGATCGGGCACAACTGGTTCCCCATGACCGTCAACACCGACGAACGCTACCACGCTTGGATGGATGAAGGTTTCAATACGTTCATCAACTACTACTCAGGCCAGGCACGCTTCCCCGAGACTCAGTCGGCCGACAACGCCGACAAGAAGCCGGAGCGCAAGACCCGCCGCGGGGACGCCCGCAGCTTCGCCCCCTCCATGCTCGCCCCGGTCCAGCAGCCGATCATGACCCCAGCCGACCAGGTCGTCCCCTACCTGCTCGGCCAGCTCCAATACGCCAAGACCGCGACCGGCCTGGTCATGCTCCGCGAGGTCATCCTCGGGCCCGAGCGCTTTGACGCCGCGTTCAAACGCTACGTCAGCTCATGGGCCTTCAAATCTCCGCAGCCCGCCGACTTCTTCCGCTGCATGGAGGATGCTGCCGGCGTAGACCTCGCGTGGTTCTGGCGCGGATGGTTTATGGAAACCGGCACGCTGGACCAGTCCATCAAAGAAGTGAAATACGCCGACGACGGCCAGGCCCTTGTCACCATCGAGAACCTCGGCGAACTCGTCATGCCCGCCACACTCCGCTGCACCCTCGACGACGGCACGGAACTCAACCGCGAGATCCCCGTCCAGGCCTGGTTCTACGGCAACCGCTTCACCAGCCGGTTCGACACCGGCGGCAAGAAAATCACCAAGGCAGTCCTCGACCCCGACGAGCAGCTACCCGACGTCGACGCCGAGAACAACACCTGGGAAAGCAAGTAAGTCCGGCGGCTACCTCAAACACCAGCCCGCGCCCCAGCTGGTGCCTCTGAGGACCGCTTCCGCCCTCAACGCTCTGGCTCTCCCTGCCGCTTCAAACCAGCGGTTTGAGCCGGCGGGTGGTGTTCGGTACACTGCATCCGCACAGGTCAGACATACGCCGACCCGCGTAGGGCCACCCCCCGTTTTTGGGCCGCCCCACGGACCGACGTCACGAACGACGCACCAGACGCCGCACTCGCGGCGTTCGAAAGGGAGTCGAACGATGACGATGACCGCCGAAATCCAGCAGAAGCTCATCCGCGCCGCACGCGAGGCCGCGAAGCACTCGCACTGCCCTCACACCAATTTCGCCGCCGGGGCCGCCGTCCTCACCGACGACGGGCACGTCTTCAACGGCTGCCGCATCGAGAACGCCGCCGCCGCCCTCACCATGTGCGCCTGCCGCAACGCCATCTTCCACGCCGTTTGCGAAGGCTTCACCGAGATCCACGCCGTCCTGACCTACATCCCCGGGCACATCGTCAAGGCTCCCTGCGGAGCCTGCCGCCAGGTCATCTACGAGTTCGGACCGGCCGCGGAAATCTATTGCATCTGCGACACGCCGGAAGTTCTGCACCGGCGCATGAAGGACCTCCTCCCCGACGCGTTCGGGCCGAACCTGCCGTAGGAAATCGAGGGCCGCCACGGTCCCGTTCAGCATCCCGCGACAAACGCCACGGCGAACCCGTCGAAGTCATCGCCGTTCACGAATCCGTCGTGGTTGAAATCCGCCTCGAGCCCGCCGACGACGAAGACCGCCGCGAACGCGTCATAGTCATCCCCGTTCACGAACCCGTCGCCGTTGAAATCCGAAGGGCAACCAGCCTCCGTTCCCTCCAGCTTGAAGTTCACGCCGATGGGCTCGCCCATGTGCGCGAGCTGGTCGGTCACCGAACTCCACGGACCCTCAGGCAGATTCCAGAAACCGCCGGGGTTATACACATGCCCGTTGTCGGGCGTGCCCACGCCGACCTTGTACGCACCGTGCTGGACAAACATCACCGGAGTGATCGTGCCCGGGTTCCCGTCGGCCTGCCAGATGATCCAGTACTTCCCGGCGGGCAGGATCTGACCACCAAAGTCGGCCTGGTAGTACCCCCATGAGCCGCTGCGCACATACTTGCCTGTGCCGTGCACGCTGTTCATGACAACGTGCCCGACGGTGGGAATATCGTCGTAGATCGTTGCGAATACGTCGGCGGCACCTCCGATACCCGAGCCCCAGCTCAGAAACCGCCCCACGGCCCACCGTCGATCAGTCTGGAAATCATCCCCCGCCCAGATGTCGTGATCGTCCTGCCCATCCGGGTAGTTCTGCGCCCGAGGCCCCGCCGAAAAACCATTCGTCCAGGGGAGTTCCACGATGGTCGTCACCGCCTGGGCCATCGCCTGAGAAAAGCTCAGACCCGCCAACGCGACGGTCAAGCTGAACACCAGGCTCGACGAGCACAAAAGCACAGGGAAACGCTTCATCGTCAGACTCCCGTAATGATGGATGGTGCGCCGGACTGCTTTGGGGTCCGCGACCGTGGCAGACCCGCCTTGCGCTCCAGTTCGGTACGCGGAAGAGCCCGGGAGGTTCCATGAGGTTGCGTGCATAAAGCCCCTGAACGCTCGGGCAAGAACCCAAAGCACTCAAAGGACCGCCAAAACCCAGATCGCCCGGTTCCCGCCGGCTGTTTGGGACCTGTACCGCCACGCTCACTGCGCGCTGCCCCTACCCCCGCACCGAAGCGCTCCGCTCCCGAAAGAACACTGCGAACACCAGGAACACTCCCACGGCCATCGCCGCCGGCACTGTCCACACGCTCTTCCAATCCACGAGCGCCGCGGCACCCTCGCCGGTCGTGTAGTGCCGCACGATCCACCCCATGGCTTGTGCACCAAGCCCGAGCCCGAGCCCCTGAGTTACCAACACCAGGAAACCCTGCGCCTGAGCCCTGATTTCCTTCGGCGCCTTCTGGTCCACATAGATGAATCCCGTCACAAAGAAGAAGTCGTAGCAAATCCCGTGCATCACGATGCCCGCCAGGATCATCCACTCGACCTTGCCCGGAGCCGCCGCCGCAAACAGCCCGTACCGCACCGCCCACGCCAGCATCCCGAGCAGCAACATCCACTTCACGCCCAGCCGCGCGAACAGCAGCGGCATGAGCAGCATGAACACGATCTCGGACATCTGCCCGAACGTCATCTTGAACGTGCTGTCGGCGACCTGCGACGCATCCGCGAACGTCGCCGCGAACCCGTAGTACCCCGCCAGCGGGATGCAGATCAAGAGCGAGCACAGCGTAAACACCGTGAAGCTCGGGTTCTTGAGCATCAACAACGCGTCTGCCCCGAGCAACTCCGCCAGCCGCACCGCCTTCCCCGCCGCGGGCGGCGGCGTGTGCGGCAGCATAAACGAGTACACCCCGAGCACGATGCCCGCACCGCCCGCCACGAAAAAGAATTGATCGGTTTTCTCAAGGTGCAGGACCTTCGAGACCACAATCCCCGCCGCGATCCAGCCGATCGTCCCGAGCACGCGAATGACCGGGAACTCCTTCTCCGGGTTCTTGATGTGCGCAAAAGAGATCGAGTTCGTCAGCCCCAGCGTCGGCATGTAGCACAGCATGTGAACCAGCAGCGCCAGCAAGTACGGCAGGTGATGCAGGTTCAGGAACGGCTTCGCGGCGCCCGCCGCAACAATCTCCGCGTTCGCGCCCTCCACCGACATCTTCGCCAGCGAGGGCGCAGCAATGAGCGCCAGCCCCCCGATGAAGTGCAGCACCCCCAGCACCTTCTGCGATGCAAAGAACCGGTCCGCGATGAGCCCCAGAAAGAACGGCGACAGAATCGCCGCGATTGGGCCCACCGTGTACGCGTGCCCGATCGAGTCGCCGAGCCCGGCCGAGCCCATGTACGGGCCCATGGTCACGTACCACGCGCCCCAGACGAAGAACTCCAGGAACATCATGATCGAGAGCCGCAACCCGATATTCCCGGCCGTGAGAGACGCCATCTGAATCCTCCGAAACTTGAGAAGCATGTATTCAACGAGATCGCACGCAGAGTAACGCAAATCCCGGTTCCCCGACAGCCCGCGCCCAGATATGCTGATCCAAGCCCGGACACTCGCCCGGACGATGCGGTTCAGCCCGGCTCATTCGAGCCATTCAGGGAGGCCCGTCTCATGGTCCCAGGCCCACTCTCGATCCAGCGCCTGCTCGGCGCGATGAAAAAAGTCGAAGCGTCCGATCTCCACATCAAGGTCGGCGTTCCCCCCGTCTTCCGAATCAGCGGACTGCTCCGCCACATGCAGGGTGACCCCCTCACCGGCGAGGAGGCCGACCACCTCCTCGACCCGCTCCTCACCGATACTCAAAAAGCGCGCTTTGCCAACGGCGGAAACCTCGACTTCGCCACCCACCTCAACGATGGCGAGCGCTTCCGCGTCAACATGTTCCGCGCTGGCGGGCACACCCACGCCGCCATCCGCCGCGTCAAGGCCGAGATCCCAAACTACAACAACCTCCACCTGCCAAAGATCTACTCCGAACTCGTCGAAAAAACGATGGAAGGGCTGGTGCTCATCGTCGGCGTCACCGGCTCGGGCAAGTCCAGCACCATGGCGGCCATGATCGAGCACATCAACGCCACCCGCGCCGAGAACATCATCACAATCGAAGACCCCGTCGAGTACCGCTTCATACCCAAGAAGTCCATCGTTTCGCAGCGTGAGATCGGCATCGACGTCAACGACTACCCCAGCGCACTCAAGTACATCGTCCGCGAGGACCCCGACGTCGTCTTCATCGGCGAGATGCGCGACCACGACACCGTGCTCGCCGCCGTGCAGGCCGCCGAGACCGGGCACCTGGTCTTCGGCTCCATGCACACCGCCGACACGATGCAAGCGTTCAGCCGGATCCTGGAGTTCTTCCCCGTCGAGGAGCACGGCTTCCTGCGCCACGCGCTGTCGAACACGCTGCGGGCCGTGTGCGCCCAGAGGCTGCTGCCGGCCGTCGAAGGCTTCGAGGTCGGCGTCGTCCCGGCCTGCGAAGTGCTGATCGGAACGCCGACGGTGCGAGAGAAGATCCGACAGGGCGAGGACAACGACCTGCCATCCGTGGTCTCACGGAACGAGGAAGGCATGCAGAGCTTCACCCATGCGCTCGCCGACCTCGTGAAAAAGGAATGGGTCTCGATGACGACCGCTATGGACTACGCCCCCAACCGCGATGCGCTGTCGAGCATCCTCAAGGGCGTTGAAGTGAAAGCCGCCACGCTGGTCAGCAGGCTCAAAGGCCCGGCACATCGATAACCCTCGAAGCACCAGGACGCCCGCCCTCGCGGAGTCACGGGTTGGTGAACGGGCCCGTGCTCTGTTTACACAACGGGCCTCCGGACTCTCCCGATCCCGGGGAGCCGACCGCACGCAAACGGGGCCGGTTCCACGTTCGTAGTACCGCAGGTTACAGGTCGAGCATCAACCGTTGCGGGTCTTCGATGCCCTGCTTGATCTTCACCAGGAACTGCACCGCTTCCGACCCGTCGATCAACCGGTGGTCGTAGCTGACGGCGAGGTACATCATCGGGCGCAGGGCGATCTGGCCGGGGTTCTTGGGGTCTTCGACCGGGCGGCTCTTGATGGTGTGCATGCCCAGGATCGCGGACTGGGGCGGGTTGAGGATCGGAGTACTCATCAGGCTGCCGAAGATCCCGCCGTTGGTGATCGTGAAGGTTCCGTTCTGCATGTCCTCGAGGGCGAGCTTGCCGTCGCGGGCCCGGCCGGGAAACCGTCATGGGCCCAGCCGGCCAGGTCTTGATGCATTCGATCTGCCAGAACGATCGGGATTCACAGCGGCGGAGCACCGGGACGACAGGAGCCCTTGGGCGTGCTGGCGCGACCGCGATGTCGCAGGTGTCGTGCTTCTCGACCATCATCTGCCCGTTCTCTTCGACGATTGAGGCGTTGACGAGCGGGAAGGCCTTGAGCCCGGCGACGACGGCCTTGACGAAGAAGCCCATGAAACCCAGCCCGACGCCGTGCTTTTTCTCGAAATCTTCCTTGAAGTGCTTGCGGAGTTCCATGACGGCAGTCATGTCACACTCGTTGAAGGTCGTGAGCATCGCGGCCGTGTGCTGGGCCTGGACAAGGCGCTGGGCGATGCGCAAGCGGATCGGGGACATGCGTTCGCGGCTCGCGCCGATTGATGAGGTCGCGGGAGCGTGGGGGGCGTTACCGCTCTGGGCGAAGGGTTTGCTTGCACCGGGCAATCCAGCTTACGGACGCGCCCGCGGACCGGTCCTGATCTTGATATCGACGTGAAGTTGCTCAGCGGTTTTCTTCGCGAGCGGCGTAGCGCGAACCTCGCCGTTACCTTCTGAGTGCGGTGGAGCAGAGCCAGGCAGCTTGCCAGGGTTGCGGTCGCACTGGCGCTCGACTCGAGGCCGAGGAGAACCGGCCTTGGCCACCGTTTTCGTCTCCGCCTTGTTCGTTCCAGCGGCGGGGGCGGAGGCCTTTTCGTCGATCACGCCGACCGTCGCGCCGATCGCCACGGTGTCGCCGGGCTTCACGATCTGAGCCGTAGCGCCGGAGGAAAGGCGGGACCGAGGCGTGACCTTGTCAGTCTCCACCTCGAGCACGGTCTCGTCGCGTTTGAGGAACTCACCGACGGCCTTGAGTCGCGAGCACGACGCGCGCCGCGCATTCTCTCGCCGGCAGGATCACGATGTTAGCGGGCATGGGCGGGTTCCGCGCGTCAATTTGTAGCGGCCTTGACGGGGGTCTTCGACTGGGTGGATGATGGACCGGAGGGTTTCCCGACGGCGTGCTTGGGATCGGTGGTCGCACCTGGAACGTGGCTCTGCGGGGCTCTGCCCGGGCTTGGCGTGCCGTTGGACCCGGCGGCCGGAGCTCCTGAACCTCCGAGCGGGCCGACCGCGATGCTCAGGAGTTTTTCTTGCTGATCCTTATGGGTGTGCTCGGAGCCCGTCGCAGGGGACGCGCTGGGAGCACGGCCGACGTATTCGAGTTCGATGCTGAGTTCTTGGCGGAACACGTCCGCAATGAAGATGTACGCTCCGGCATTTCGTGTCTCTTCCTGGGCCCAGACGCGCTTGGCGTTGACCGGGTAGCGTGCGTCGATCTCGCGGGCGAGCGCGGTATGGAAGGGATAGAGCTGCTCGACGCGGACGATCGCGATGTCGGTCTTCTTCGCCGCCAGGCGGCGCTCGTGAAGTTCGTGGTAGATCTTTCCCGAGCAGTAGACAACTTTGGTCACTTTTTTCGATGCGATCGCGTCAAGGTGCGGGTCGCCGATGATGTGCTGGAACGAACCGCTCAACAATTCGTCGGTCGTGCTCGTCTCAGCACGCAGGTACTTCTTGGGCGTCATGACGACCAGCGGTTTTCGGAAGCTCCGCTTGGCCTGCCGGCGGAGGAGATGGAAGAGTTGCGCACCGGTAGAGGGGTAGACGACCTCCATGTTCTGATCGGCGCACAACTGAAGGAATCGTTCAAGGCGTGCGGAACTGTGCTCGGGGCCCTGTCCTTCGTAGCCGTGCGGGAGCAGGAGCGTGAGCCCCGCCCACCGGTCCCACTTGACCTCGCTTGCGGCCATGTACTGGTCGATGATGACCTGGGCGGTGTTGCAGAAATCTCCGAACTGACCTTCCCACATGACAAGCGTGTTCGGGCAGGCCCGCGAGTAGCCGTATTCAAAGCCCATGACCGAGTACTCGCTGAGAGGGCTGTCCCACACGTCGAGCATCGCCTGGGAATCGCCGCTGGCTTGGATGTGATTGAGCGAAGTGTATTTTTCGCCGGTGTTCGCATCGCGGAGCACGGCGTGGCGCTGCGTGAACGTGCCGCGTCGCGAGTCCTGCCCGGAGAGGCGTATCGGAGTGCCATCGAGCAGGAGCGCGCCGAAGGCGATCTGTTCGGCGTCTGCGTGGCTGAGTTTCTTGGTCTGAGGCAGCTTGCCGCGCCCTTCGAGCAGGCCTTTGAGTTTCTCGTGGCAGGTGAAGCCCTCACGCGCCCGCCCCATCGCGTCGCAAATCCGCGTGAGCGTCTTGGCGTCGATGGCGGTTTTGGGGGACTCGAAGGTGTACGTCCCGACGAAACCGGCCCAGGCACCGCCGCCGGGCGGGGGGACGGGCCGCATGGGAGCGGCCCGCGCGCTGTCCTGGGCTTTGTCGAGCGACGAGATTTCTTGTTCAACGAGTTCTCGGCGGCTCGGGCGAGATGGCCCCGGAAGTCGCGAGTTGGTCCGCGTACTTGGCCCGAGTGCCCGGGTGGGCCCTCACGAGCGCGTAGAGCTCGGGCTGGGTGTAGGCCGGTTCGTCTTGCTCGTTGTGCCCGTGCTTGCGGAAGCAGCAGAGATCGACGAACACATCTCGCTTGAAGCGTTGTCGGTACTCGGCCGCCATCCATACCGCCCGCACGCAGGCCTCGGGGTCGTCGCCGTTGACGTGCAACACTGGGGCGTTGATCATCTTGGCCACGTCGGTGCAGTACATCGTGGAGCGCGCGTCGTCACAATCGGTGGTGAACCCGACCTGGTTGTTGATGACGATGTGGACGGATCCGCCGACGGTGTAGCCTTCGAGGTTCGCCATGTTCAGGCACTCGGCCACGACGCCCTGCCCGGGCAGCAAGCTGCGTCGCCGTGGATCAGGAGCGGGAGAACCTCGTCCTGCCCCTTGCGTCCGGCGATGTTCGCACCGTCCTGACGTGCGCGAGCCCGCCCGAGCACCAACGCGTTCACGGACTCCAGATGGCTGGGGTTGTTGAGCAACGAAATGTGGACCTTCCCGGCGGGCGTCATCTGGTCGCCCGAGTACCCGCGGTGGTACTTCACGTCGCCCGCGCCTTGATCCAGCCCGTCGGCCCACGAATCCTCGAACCTGCAAGGATTCGCTCGGTCCTTGCTGAGATAGTTCCGAAGCACGTTCAGCCGCCCGCGGTGGGCCATGCCGACGATGATTTCCTTAGAGCCGAGTTTCAACGCGCGGTCGGTAAAGAAAACGGAGCATGGGGATGAGTGATTCGCCGCCCTCAAGACTGAGCGTCTATGTAGCGTTTGGTGCCGGAGCCAACGCTCGAACGTCTCGCTGCGGGTGAGTTGCCTGAGGATTTCCAGGCGTTGCTCGGTCGAGAGCGGGGCGGCGAGGGACTCGAATTGCCGGGTGAACCACGCCCGTTCGGCCGGGGTTCCGCAGTACGCGAACTCGGCACCGATGCTCCCGCAGTAGATCTCCCGCAGACGCGCGATCAGCGTGCGAAGCGTGAGACCCGCACCGGCCCACGTGACCGGACGATCAAGGTCGGCTTCACTAAGCCGTGTACCGAGATGGCGAGCGGCTCAGCCGCGGGGCGTGGCTGATCCAGCGGGTCGATCCTGGCGGGCCAGGTGCCCGAAGACCCGGTAGGACTCCATCAGTTTTTCGACCGAAAACATCGAAGGGCGTAGCAGATGAACCGGCGGCGGTCGTCGCACCCGGCCCGCGCTCCCCATCGCCAGGTCAAATCCAGCGAAGAACGCGCGGAGGCTCGGCTTCCACGGCGTCGGGATCCGCCTTTGAAACGTAGTACTCAGAGTCGATGTATTCGGAGTTCCCGCTGACAGCCGGGGCACAGCGCGTGGAGCGACACTCATGACAATCCGTCCTCAAGGCCCGGACCGAAACCCGGGAGCCGAACAAAGACTTATCAACCGGGCCTCAAGGCCCGTCGCAGATGCTAGGCTCTGGCATCGACCATGAGGGCAATTCGGCGTCGCCATTGAGCTACCGGCCTTCCAAAGCCCAGAGCTTTCTGGGGCGTGAAAATCCCGGTGAGCCGCGGCCCGTGCGCTGGCTCCAGAGACCCCCGGACAGGCGCGGACCAGCCCAGGGCCGACGGGATCAATTCCCCGGCCAACCGTCGAAGACAAACCGTCCGTTCTCTTGCAACAACTCTCCGTCGGCATGGATCGTCCCGCCCGCGTTTCCCGGGAACGCGCAGCCGGGCCTGAGATCGCACACCATGTCCCAGTGCAGCCCTGACTCGTTCGTGTTTCCAGTCTCGGGATATCCGGCACCGAGTGCGACGTGGAAAGTTCCGCCGATTTTTTCGTCAAAGAACGCGTTATGCGTGAACTCGGTCAGGTGGTAGTTGGTCCCGGGGATGGCGATCTCTCCGGCGTGCCGCGCCCTCGTCCTGGTCGAGCAAGCGGATCAGGTCGTCCTCGTTCCGTCGCGCTGGCGTCGATCACTCGCCCGTCTTTGAACTTGAGGGGCACTCCTTCGACCACCTTGCCACGGTAGACCGCGGGGAACGAAATTGACCACTCCGTCCCGCTGCCTCTGCGCCCGGAGTACACCTCGCCGTCGGGAAAGTTCTCGTCGCCCGCGCAGCTGATCCATGTACGGCCGACACCAACCGTGAGGTCCGTGCCTCGTGGTGCCGTGCGCTCCCGCGATCCGTCGCTCAGCGCCCTGGAATCGAAGGACATTCTTGCTCTGCAGGTACGCACACTCCGCCGCTGCTGCTCGTGCAACCGCCGCCACGCCGCGGCCGGGTCCGGCAGGTGCAAGAACCTCGGCGATACACCCAGTCCGCGTACCATTGGAGCGACATCTCCGCGTCCTGGGCGGCGGCGTGACCTGGGATTTCTGCGAGCACGTAGCGAATCTGGCCCGCGGCCTTGCGCTGGAGGGACATCGCCATAAGCGGGCGACGGGCGGCCCTGAGCCATCGCGACCTACCGACGTGCCCGAGGAACTTTGGTGCTCGGGTGGGCGGGACTTGATGGAGCGTCGCGGGTCGCGACCGGTGGGTGCTCGAACGCGGGAGCGTGCAGGTCTGCTCGTCACTCCCGATACCTGGATCGTCCTCGCACTGGACGTTCAGCAGGAGTGTGTGGCCGGTTGCCGCCGATGCAGGCCTGGCCTCGTCAGCGAATGGCGTGCATCGCGCTGAGCTCGGAGACGACGGTGACAAGGTCGCGCTCACACGCGTGCTATCCAGAACCAGAACGTAACGTTTCCGAGCCCTCGTGTCACACACGAACGCATCCTACCTCGGATCGCGAAACCGACTGGAAGGGCTGATACGCACAGATGCCGGTGACCGTATATTCAATCTCCAACGACGCAGATCTGAAAGATCCGAGGTTCGACCGTACTCCCTCTCAACCTTCGGGTACGCTGAACGCGGTGTAGTCGCTGACGCGGGCCGCTGCTGCATGTTGTGAGTCCTGATCCAGGACCGTGTATCGGGCAGCGATCTCAAGGATGAGTTCTTCGATCCGCAGCGTGGCGATCGGATCGAAGCGCGAGCAAGGTTCGTCGAGCAGCAACACCTCAGGCTCGGCCACGACCGCCCTTGCGATGCACAACTGCTGCGTACGACCGCCCGAGAGCCCGAGCCGCCCTCGCGCAGGCGATCTTCGTCCCAAATCGCGGCGGATCGAAGGCTCGTTCTGCAGGCTTCCTCGAGCACCGAGCGGCGGTTCTCGCCGTCGATCCGCACGGGTACACCACGTTCTCAAAGATCGACATCGGAAACGGGTTGGTTTCCTGGAAGACCATGCCCATGCGCTTGCGGAGGTCGATCACGTCAACGTCATGCATAGATCGGCCGCCCGTTGAGGTCCATTTCTCCTTCGCACGCCGTCGATCAAATCGTTGAGGCGGTTGGACAGAACGTAGAAGGGTTGATTTCCGCACCCTGACGGGCCGATGAGCGCCGTGACCTTCCGCGCGCGCGACCGGCATGGTGATCCCGTGACCTTGGTAGCCGTCTGAAACTGGAGAGTTCTTGATCTCGAGCACCGGCGACTCGGCGTGGACACGCTCTCGTGGACGGAGGTTCAGGACGACCTCGTTACGTCCGGATCGCGTCAGTGATCAGGATACTGGGCACTGGACGCCTGCCCCTCGCGCGGCGATCAGCCAGGTCGCGGCGTAGGCGGACGTCGAATTGACCTGATAGTAGGGCCTGGATGGGTTTCCGGCTTGTCACGCTGATAGTTCTCCGGCGGAGGATGCCCAAGGGCGGCGCTGGGGACGACCTTGCGCCCGTGCGGGTCAGCCACGGACGATGATCTGACATCGCTAGAACTGGGGCAGGCCGGCCCGGTGCCTTCCGGATGGTGATGGCCGGAAGAGGTTCGAACTGCTGATCTGATGAGCAGCAGCGTAGTCGTAGGTATGCGTACAGCGTCAGATCAGGGCTCTGAAAACCAGGTCGTCGTCTGGAGACAGGTGCATGAAGCGCGGCCAGGTGAGATGACGAACTGCTGCGGCAAGAACCGTTCGAAGACGCGAAGGCCGCGCCGACCAGCATCAGCGAAGACAGCTTCGCCGCTGCGCGCCTGGCGAGGACAATGCCCGTCATGATCTGGGCATCACCCCGGAGCAACCTGATGCGTCGAATGGTCACCGCTGTCCTGCGCCATCGGCCTCTACCTCGCCATCGTGCGGGACATCGCTTCGTAGCGACGATCACCACGGGCAACGTCGGCGTCGCGACGTGAGGCGCGCCCCGACAGCCCGCGCGTGCCGATCGTGTTGAGAGCAGGGTACCTCAACAGCCCGTGGAAGTGCGGTGTGCCAGAAAGTTTCAACGTCACGACTCCTGGGGCAGCTACCAGACGACGCCCGCAACCAGCGCGAGAGCGGTGCCAAATCGGCGGCTTCGCCGGAGCGCGCCCAACTGGCAAGCAACGCGACGGCGAACCCGGCGCTACGGCGTTGCAGGTCCGATCCCCATGAGTAGAACGCTGCTGGCGACTGGTAGAACCGCCAGGGCGCTGGTCAAGTTTACCGACCGAATAGCAGAAGAAACCCAACCCGAACACCGGCGCCTCCTCGGCGCGGCGGGTGATCCGCACCGCGCTCGTGAGCGGCCCTTGCTTGGCGTACTCGCGGAGGTACAAGGCCGCGATCACACCAAGCGGCACAACGACCAGGCTGAGCAAGAGCGTGAGCAAGACCGTGCCGAAGATGACCGGGAAGACGCCGCCCTCGGTATTGGCCTCGCGCGGGTCGTCGAAGAGAAACTCACGCCACCGGTCGAGATAGACGCTGACCTTTCCGGGAAAGGTCAGCGCGTTGGCGGGCACGGCCCGGACAACCTGAGAAATCATGAGCGGGTCGTCCGGGGAACTCTGCCGCAACGGCGCGAAGCTGCCCTGGGACGGCTCAACGAACTCGACACGCTCGCGGCTCTCCTCCTCACGCAGCTCGTTGATCGAGGTCAGGACCGTTGAATACTCGCGCTGGAGTGCATCGGTGCGTTCGGCCGCTTCGAGCTTGATCGCCGCCAACCGCTCGGCGGACATGCGGGGGCCGGACCACGGGTGCTCCAAGGCGAGGAAGACGACGCCGAGCACGACGGCGCACCATAAGGCACGCGTCGCGATCATGCCCACGAGCGGGATTGCTGAGCGCCGCCCCACGATCCCGAGCGCGCCCGCGGCCACGCCGGCAATCGCGATCGCGGTCGCCACGAAGCCGACGGTGCCGAGCATCGGCGCGTTGTGCGGCGATTCGGTCCGTGCCCGCTCGATCTCGGCGGCCTTGACCTTGAGGCGCCAGTCGTCCATCCGGCGATTGATCGACCCGATGTCGAACTTGGTGAGGTGTTCGATCCGCCCGTGGCGCTTGACCGCCTCGGAGTGCAATCGTTGAAACAAACCCCAAGCATCGTTCGCGTCGCTCGTCAGGTACGTGGACTCACGGACGATGCGAGCGCCGTCACTATCGGTTCGCTCGATCCTGCGCGTCACCCGGCGCGTGCCGCTGGCGGTGGGGATCGTCTCGTCCCAGACGGTTGGTGCCCCTGACGCGGGTGCGCCCACCGTCCTGATCGAGATAACGGACCGAGGTTCACCGAGCCAGACACCCCATTCGCGCCGTTCGAGCATGATCGCCAGGGGCGGGCGTTCGACATTGGTAATGTCGGCCAGAGTGACCCAGCGAAACGGCGCGCCGATTTCCTTGTTGCCCGTGCGATAGAGCCGACGGATCGGCCGATTTTCCGCGTCAAACGCCCCGAGGCCCGCGGTCGCGCGGATCGCTTCGAGATGTTTGGACTCGGATTCTCCCGGATCGAACGGTTCATCGCGAATCGGAATCCCGAGGAACTTCCTGCCGTCGGCGAGAGTCACCTTGTCGATCGGCCTGGGCCAAAACGTCGTGAAGCCCTGGAAGACGATCATCGAGATCAGACCAACGATCATGACAACGCACAGCGCGAGCGAGAGCCCCATGAGCCAGAGCAGCGGTTCGCCGCGGGCTGAGAGCGGCGTGCCGCGGCCGGTCAAGGGGTTTGGGGCCACCCTCCGTTCGACGCTCGGCGCGGATTGAGTTGCGACGGCGCTCACAGGGCGATGCTCCGTTTTCTGAAGTGCTGTCGGACGACTTCCGCGAGCGTATTGACGACAAACGTCAGCGCAAAGAGCACAAGCCCGCAGAGGAACAACACGCGGTAGTGGGTGCTGCCGTTGGGTGCCTCGGGCAGTTCCACGGCGATGTTGGCCGAGAGCGTGCGGAAGCCGGAGAAGATGTTCCAGTCGGTGGACGGCGTGTTGCCCGTCGCCATGACCACGATCATGGTCTCCCCAGCCGCCCGCCCCAGCCCGATCATCACGGCGGAAAAGATCCCCGACGCGGCCACGGGCAGCACCACGCGCCATGCCGTCTGCCAAGGCGTCGCGCCGCAGCCAAGAGACGCCGAACGCAGCGAGTCGGGCACGCTGGCCATCGCGTCCTCGCTGATGGTGTAGATGATCGGGATGATCGCAAAGCCCATGATGATCCCTACGACCAGCGTGTTGCGTTGCGAGAACGGGCCGAGGATCGAATCGCGCGTGTCGAAGCCCAGGGCGCTGAACACCGTGGCGCCGATCGCGCTGAGCCCGGCAACCGCGAGCACGGTGAGCCCGAACTTCCCGAGGTCCAGCAACGCCGCGCGGAACGTGCTGTGGCGCGACGCGATCACGTTGAACCGTCGCGCCACAATCTTGCCGTTGAACACCACCACGACAAACGCCGAGGGCAGCATGAGCACGAGGAACCAGCCCGGCCAGGGACCGCCAACGCCACCATCAAGCCAGCGGCGGATGGTGACGGGCTCGGCATCGAAAGCCGCGAGCTTGGTGTTCGTGAGCGCAACCTGCTCGGGCGACTTCGGCTCGACGGGCCTGACCACGTTGCCGTCGCGGAAGTACAGCCCGCGTGCGCGGAGCTGCCTTTCCTCGTCCGGGCTCATGGTGCTGCGCCCGCCCACCCAGGACGGGCGTTGCTCCTGTGGCACGATTTCAAAGGAACCCGCGAAAACCAACCGATCGTTCGCGGTAGGCCTGAAGAGAGATCGCTCCAGCAGCGGACCGACGAGCGATGCGACGCCCATGCCGGCCGCGACCACCGCGAACATCAACGCCAGCTTCGAGGTCGGCTTGATCTTCAGCGCGGTCCACGGCGGGATGAGCTGCCACAAGTACGCGGCCAGCAGCATACCCAGCGGGATCACCGCGAAGCTTGCGAGGATCGCGGGCAGCCAGTCGCGCACGTACGGCGCGATGATGATCGCCGCGATGAACCCCAGCACCACCGACGGCAGCGAGGCCATCATCTCAATCGCGGGCTTGACAATCCGGCGCACGCCCTTGTCCATGAACTCGCTGGTGTACACGGCCGCGAGCACGCCCAGCGGCACCGCGAAGAGCATCGCGAACGCGGTCGCTTTCATCGTGCCCAGGATCAGCGGCACGAGGCTGAGCTTGATCTCCGAAGTATCCTCGCCCGACGAGGACTGATAGACATACTCGGGCTTTGGCGCGCCCTCGTAGTGAACCTTGCCAAAGAGCGAGAGAAAACTCGCCTCGGGGTGCCCGGGGCTCAGCGACCAGAGGCGGAACGCGCCGGCAGCATCGACGCCGATGATCCCGTCGAGCTTTGGTGTGGGCGTGGCGGCCGCGACGGCGCGCGTGAACGCCTGGATCGGCGGGACCACTTCCTTCTCGCTGGTCATGTGCCGGACCGTCACGCGCCCCGCGGAGTCGCCGATGACAAGCGTTCGGTCGCGCGTGCTGACACCGATGCTGGTGACGGCCGCGTCCCCAACGCTAAAACGGTGCGCGACGACGAGCTTGTTGGAGTCAGCGGTCGTGGCGGAGCGATCGACCGACGCGAACACGCCCAGCACTTCGCCGACGCTATCGCCGACGAGCAGAGTCAGCCCTCCCAGGAGCATCCCCGCGGTCGTCACTTTCTGCCCGGGCTTGAGCAGTTCAATGGTCTCGGCGAGCGCGATCGGGTTCTCGTCGGGCCGCGGCGACGAGTAACGCTGGCACACCCCGTCGTTCCAGAGCGTCAGCACGCTCGACTCGTCGCCCGTGACGTACAGAAAATCGGGCAGCCCGCGCCCTTGCGGCGGCTTGAAGGGGATCGGGAAGCTGGTCAGGGTCGTGCGGGCCGAACCACCACCGAGAGGCTGGATCGTCTTCACGAGGTTGAACTCGGCCGTGCCGTCGTCACGTAGGGCCACGACGAACTCGTTGTCCGCCCGGTTGCGGAAGTCGATGCGGCGGATGGCTCCCGACCCGTGCGCCATCGTCGTCGGGGCCCGGAACCTGAGCGAGGGCACGATCAGCCGGTACTGGTCGGACGAGACTCTTTCGACAACCGATCCGGTCGGAGCCTCCTCCGTTGGCGGCAAGGCCCGGCTGGCTCCGACCGCCAAGCCCGCCGCCGACGCTGGGACGGTCGCGGATATGGAAGAATCAAAGCCGAGCACTCCAAGCTGGATTGATCCGTCGTCGAACCCGAGGGCGGTGCGCCCCGTCGAAGGATCGAACGACCAGGCGGTCAGTTTCCGATCCTTCGGGACGAGCGATTGCGCGCCCACCGCGGCCCCGTCGGCGAGGTGCGTCACGCGGACCATCCCCGCGGCGTCCATGGTGAGGATCGATCGGCGGTACTCGTCACTGACCACGAACAGCGACTGCCCGGCGTTCTGAGCGCGACCGCCGAACCCCGGTTCAGTGCGCCCCCCCTTGAACAGCGGGACAACCTGCGCGACGAGGTACACGCAGATACCCAGCACGGCGAGGATGACCGAGAAACCCCCAACGCCGATGACCACGCCCGCGACGGAATCCCACACATGCACGGCGGCCCGCGTCTTTCGTTTGCGCGGTAGCGGGGTCGTTTGTGGTGGCATCAGTTCACCGGCGGCGTGACGGTTCCGAACACAAATCGGGCCGCCCGCTTCATGCGGGCGGCCCGTGAGAGTAACCTATTTCAGAGATTCATGGCCTCATCTGAGACCGCGTCTTGGATTGAGTCTTAGAACGTGGGCTTCAGGCCGACCTTCTTCAGATCTTCGCGGGCGATGTCGGCGGTCACCGGGATGTACCCGTCCTTGACCACGCTCTCCTGTCCGGGGCGGCTGAACATCAGCGTGACGAACTGAGCCCGGAGCGGGTCGAGGCCGGTCTTCGCGTTGTAGTTGAGGTACATGAACAGGTAACGACCCAGCGGGTACTCGCCGCTGTAGGCGGTTTCGACCGACGGGGCGATGGCCTTGCCGGTGTTGGCGACCTTCAGGGCCTTGACACCCGCGGTCTTGTAGCCGATGCCCGAGTAGCCCATCCCGAACTTGTCGTCGGCGATGCCCTGGACGACCGCGGAAGAACCGGGCTGCTCCTTGACCGAAGCCTTGAAATCTTTCTTGGCCAGCGCGTGCTCTTTGAAGTACCCGTAGGTGCCCGAGGCCGAGTTACGACCGTACAGGCTCACGGGCTTGCCGGCGTAAGCGGCGTCCTTTACACCGAGCTGGTCCCAGGTCATGTCCGGGCCGGCGACCGAGAAGATCTTCTGGATCTGCTCGAACGTGATCTCGTCGAGCGGGCAGTCCTTGTTGACGTAGACGGCCAGGCAGTCGATCGCGACGCGGACGCTGGTGGGCTTGTAGCCGTACTTGGCCTCGAACTTGTCGACCTCGTCCTTCTTCATCTCGCGGCTCATCGGACCGAACTGCGACTGACCCTCGATGAGGGCTGGCGGCGCGGTGGACGAACCCTTGCCCTCGACCTCGATCTTCACGCTGGGGTAGAACTTCGTGAACAGTTCCGTCCAGTGCGTCATGACGTTGTTCATCGTGTCCGAGCCGATGCTCTTGATGTTGCCCGACACGCCCTGGGCCATGCTGTAGTCCGGAAGCTTGGGGTCAACCTTGACCTCCTGCGCACTGCTGAACGAGGCGCTCACCGCGAACGCACACACAGCTGTCACTGTCGAAACGAGCTTACGCATACCTATCTCCTGGGTGGTCCGAAAGGGCCTTGGTCGGGGAACAACACGCGATTCAGAGCCAGAAGGTTGTAGGGAAAGCTGTGAGAATCTTCACCATTGCAAGCGTGAAGATTTCGCTAAGACAGGAACAAGACCGTTCACGCCTTCCCTACCTGCTCTTGAGAACGTACTGCCGCCCGCCCCAGTTCACGGGCTTGCCGGAGCGGAGCTCCAAAGCAGCGCGGCGAAGTAAGCCACCTGCGATCCACGCTCCGAAAGGGAACGCTGGGATAGTCCAGAGCGGCGCGCGCGCAATCCAGTAGATCAACCCAAGCGCCATCGCGAATGATGCGAGCCCGGTCGCCGCCAGTCCGATCAACCAGAAGGCCCATCCCCCCCCACCAGAAGACGCTCCAAACACCGAGAAGATCAGCAGCCCGGTCGTGGTCAGCGGAATGACCGTGCCAAACGCCCGGACCAGGACGGCGTAGCGGAGCAGGCGGGCGGATTTGTGGTGGGCTGCTTCCATGAATATTCGTGTCCACCCGCGTGAGAACGACGCCCAGTCGGGGTACATGTGGCAATGGAGGATCCCGTCGGCGAGCAAGACCCCGGCCGGCAGCTCCAACTGGGCAAAGCGCCGCGCGAACTCGAGGTCGTCGAGCAGGGCGTGCCGAACCGCCTTGTGCCCTCCGACCTTTTCGTAGGCGTCCTTCGAGAACATCAGAAACTGCCCGTTGGCAAAGGGTCTGCGTGACTTGTCCCGGTTGGCGCTCAGGAGGGGGTACTGGCGCATGAGCTCGATCGAGTTGGCCGGCTGGACAACAAGTTCGAACCAACTCCTCCCGACCAGCGTGCTGATCAGGCTGAGCATCCCAACGCCCCGGTGCTCGATCAGAGCCGCAGCGGCGCTGACGCACCGGGGCGAGAAGATCGTGTCCGCGTCGGCGACGATCAGGTACTCCGAATCTCGCACCCCCGGCACGTCGCACACTGCCGACCAGACGGCGTGGCACTTCCCCGTCCAGTCCTCCGGGCACTGGGTGATCTCATGGACAACGAAGCGCGCGTCTCCCGCGATGACCCTCCGGGCGATGGCGGCGGTATCGTCGGTGCAGCGGTCCATCGCCAGCACGAATCGGACGTTGGGATATTCCTGGGCCATCAGCGAGCGCACGAGACCCTCGATCACGCGAGCCTCGTTGTAGGACGCGACGATGACACAAACGCTGGGTGTGCGTGTGCGGGCGTCCGCGAGCGCCAGCCCGGACTTGGCCGTCGGGATGGTCGCCATCGTCTGAACGATACGGACCAGCCCCACCATCCAATAAACGGCAAGAGCCGCGGCCCCGCACGCGAGTAGTACGAGCACGATGTTCACGAATGTCTGCATACGATTCCGAGTGGGTTCCGAGGGCGCACCCCAGCAATCTCTTGAGGGATTCGGCGGACGGGGACGGGCAGGAGATACTGAGCGTAGCCCCCCAAGCCCCGGGCTCCGTCCCCCGGTGGGGTAGCGGCGTTCTCGCTGAGCCGACAAAGGGTCGAATGACGAGACCAGTTCCAGACCCGACGAATCACGGGCAGCCAGCCCAGACCGAGCTCAAGAGCCGGCGGACGCGCTGGTTCGATCGCGCGAGCATCCGGGAACTCGATCGCCTCGCGACCGCCGAGTTTGGAATCCCCTCGATCGTGCTCATGGAAAACGCAGGGCGGGCGATCGCGGAGGTTGTCAACGAAAAGGTGCGTGACTCCGGCATCCGGGAGATCGTGGTTCTCTGCGGGGGCGGGAACAACGGCGGAGACGGTTTCGTCGCGGCCCGGCACCTTCACAACACCGCGCTCGAAAGCGCACTGGGCACAACGATCACCCTCGTGCTCGCGGTGCCATTTGCAGTCCTGCAGGGCGATGCGGGTATCAACGCCAGAATCACGCGCGCGATGGGGCTGAGGGCGGTCACGATCGACCCCGCCTCGCCGCTCGAATCGCTGCCGAACGCTCGCGGACCGTTGATTCTCGTTGACGCCTTACTCGGCACCGGGCTCGATCGACCAGTGGGCGAACCGATGTCAAGCTTGATCGGCTGGACGAACGCCCGAGCCAGCGAGGACGGCTCGGAAGTCGTTGCCGTTGACCTTCCCTCCGGGCTTGATTGCGATTCTGGCGAGCCGTTGGGAGTTGTGGTCCGAGCTTCGACAACCGTAACCCTGGTGGGGCCCAAGGTTGGCTTTCGGAACCTCGCCGCACATGAATATTTGGGAGAGGTGAGGGTCGGCGACATCGGTGTGCCGCGTGAGCTGGTCGATCGGCTGGCTCAGCGGACCGGGGCGTAGTCAACGCCCGCGAGATCGTGAATGCGCTCTCTGATACTCTCGATCAGAGCTCGCTCGACGGTGGGGTTTCCAAATCGACCCACAGCCGCTTCGACCTGGAATTGCTCGGCCCCGGAGCTGGCCGGCAGACCGATGAGCGAGCATGGCTCGCGGGCTTCCGATCGACGGGCACCGATCCTGCGCACGCTGACCCGTGCGGGTTCGTCGGTCGCGGTAAGCAGGTAGTACACCCGCGCGTCGGGGCTCTCTTGGACGGATTGCTCAATGGCCATCTCACCCTTGCCGGCGGCGATGAACACGGCGTTGTCCACGTCGTCCCAGTCGCCCGCAGCGCTCTCGACCCGGGGCACACCGCTCAGCACCGCACCGGTCCCACCAACAGTCTCGCACCCCTGCATCCCAGGAAGAAGACCGAGCAAGCCCAGCCCGGAGATCGCGCCCAGCGACCTGAAACGAAAGCGCCCTGACCTGTGCCTGTGAAGCGAGAAGGGCGGGACTGAACACGCGGAATAACCTGAGGTCCCAGGCGTCATAAACTCCATGTCCTTCGATGAGTCGTTGCGATTGTGAATGGCCTTGAAAGAGGAGCAAGCGGAAGCGTGGAAATATCCGTGAGAGTACCGCCCGGGCCCGAGCGTGTCCTCATCCTGGGCTCGGGCGAACGCAACCTCAAGATGATCCGCGAGGCCTTGGGTGTCGACGTGTCAGCACGGGACGCGGCCGTGATCGTCAAGGGCGACAGCGATGCCGTGGTCGTGGCTCGCCGGGTGCTCGACAAGCTCAGCTCAGCGGCGCGGCATCGAAAGCCGCTCGAACGCGTCGATGTTCTGAACCTGATCGCCGCGGAGTCCGTCGATTTCCATGCCGGCGTCTCCGCGGCACAGAGCGATTCGCGCTTCACCGCGCAGACACCGCACGCGGTCGGTCAGTCTCCTGCCCCCTGGAACGGCGAACTCAACGTCTACGCGGGAGGCCGTCCGATCCGCGCTCGCACCGCGAACCAGGAAAAATACCTCAGGGCCGTACAGGAAAACGACCTCGTGTTCGCTATCGGCCCGGCGGGAACAGGCAAGACCTACCTCGCGGTCGCGGCCGCGGTACACCTTCTCAAGACCGATCGCGTCAAGCGACTCATCCTGGTGAGACCCGCGGTGGAGGCGGGCGAGAAGCTCGGCTTTCTCCCAGGGGACGTGCAGGCCAAGGTCAATCCGTACCTGCGCCCGTTGTTCGATGCGCTCCAGGACATGATGGACTACCCGACCGTGCGGCGGTTCATCGATCACGACGTGGTCGAGGTCGTCCCCCTCGCGTTCATGCGCGGGAGAACACTTAATCACGCCGTCATCATCCTCGACGAAGCTCAGAACACGACCAAGGGTCAGATGAAGATGTTCCTCACCCGAATGGGCGATGGGTCAAAGACGATCGTCACCGGCGACGCAACGCAGATCGATCTGCCCGAGCCGGAGGAGAGCGGCCTGCTCGACGCCGCCAGTAGGCTCCGGGAGACTTCTGGGGTCGGTTTCGTCCAGCTTGATCGCACCGACGTGGTTCGGCACCCGATGGTAGAAAAGATCGTCGCGGCATACGCACAAGACCGTACACGATCCAAATCTAACTCGAACAAGACGAAAAAATCGGCATCGGGTCGGGATGGCGAACAGGCCGATGTCCTGTACTCTGAGAGTGGTCCGAAGCCCTCGCGGACTTCGGGGAGGAA
>JBGAOD010000190.1:0-4614 GCA_044221955.1 Phycisphaerales bacterium
CGCTCAAGCACAAGCCGCGTGTGCTGCTGTGTGCTTCGGCGGTAGGGTATTACGGGGATACTGGTGATGATCGGGCGATGACCGAATCGAGCGAAGGCGGGGAGGGGTTTCTCACGGAGCTCTGCCGCGGATGGGAAGAGGCGGCCCGCCCGGCGGTCGAGGCGGGGATCCGCGTGGTGAACCTGCGGCTGGGCGTCGTGCTGGGCGCGGGCGGCGGAGCGTTGAGGAAACTCTTGACACCGTTCAAACTCGGGTTGGGCGGGCGGATCGGCGACGGGCGGCAATTCATGCCATGGATCGGGCTCGACGACACGATCGGGGCGATCCACCATTGCCTCTTCACGGAGAGCCTTCGAGGACCGGTGAACATCGTCGCGCCCGACAGCGTGCGCAACGAGGAGTTTGCCTCGTCGCTGGGGCGAGCGCTCGGCAGGCCGGCGTCGGTGCCGCTGCCGGCGGGAGTCGTGAGTGCGCTCTTCGGCGAAATGGGGCGATCGGTGCTCTTGGGCGGCGCGCGGGTTGTGCCGGCTCAACTCCGGTCGAGCGGGTTCGAGTTCCTGCGAGGCGGGTTGGACGAGGCGCTGCGGCACGAGCTTGGGTTGGCTGTTCAGCCTCCGGCACAGGCGCGTGCCCGGGCGGCGCCCGACGCGGAGGTTCGTGGCGTGTCGAGCCCGGCGTCGAGGGGAGCCTGACTCAGTGCGGGGCGGGGCGATGAACGACGGAGCAGGGGCGAGGTAAGAGAGAGTCGGCTCGGAGCGTCGATCTACCGACAGTGCCGGGAATAGAAAAGACCCCCCAGCGCACGCTCGGGGGTCTTTGTGCTGGATCGCGTCCCGGTCAGTCCGATCGGGTTACTTCAGTTCGTTCGGGCTCTTGGTATTCTCTCCGAAGAAGAACCCGGCGGGGAATCCGCCGCCGCCGATTTTGTCGGTGTTGTAGATGTACTGGGCGTCGAGGGCCTTGGTAATGCGGGTGCGGGCCTCGTCGAGGTGGGCGAAGGAGTAGGGATCGACGTTGCCCTTGCCGCTGCCGTCGCAGATCTGGTTGATCTTTTCTTTGATCTGCTTGAGCTTCTGGACGGAGAGGTTGGAGATCGGATTGGCGGCCGCACCGGGGGTTCCGGGCATGGTGAGGTCGATGAGGCGGTCCAGGTGCTCGCGCTGCAGGTTGCGGCGGAGGCTGGAGATCATCGGCTGACGGGCGGCGTACTTCTGGCTCGGCTGGGCGTCGAGCTCACCCCAGATGGCGCCGGAGACGGTGTCGATCACCTCGGGGAGCGTGATCATGTCCACGCCGCCGTCGACGCGGAGTTCGTTATCGAACACGCGGCGGAGCGTCGTGGGGTTCATGAGCATCGTGAGGGCCGAGGCCTGCATTCCCATGATGCGGTCGTGGATGGGGAAGGGGGACTCCTGGAAGAGTTCGCCCATGCCGCCGTCGTCGGCCCACTTGTCCACGGTCATTTTGGCGAGGAGTTCGCTCTTGAGCCCGAACGCTTCGTCCTTGAATGCGTTATCGATCACGAACTTGAGGGCGTCGCGCTGCTGGACCGCGGGGATGACCTGGATGGGGTCGCGCCCGTTGGGGTCGCCCTTGTGGTCACGGTTGACGTGTACGCCGCCGACCCAGCCGGCCATGATGCTCACGGCGTTGAGCTGCGAGCCGAGGGTTGCCTGATACCCGCGGCGGAGTTTGGACCAGCTCTCGCCGTCCTTGACGAACTTGTCGGCGAGCCGTTCGCGGTGATAGTTGGCGAGCTTCATGAGGCTCTTGGAATAGTCGAGCGGGTTCGCAGAGAAGTCGTACCGGCGTGCCAGCGGGTCGCCGCTGCCGACGTCCTCGTCGGTGAGGTAGGCCAGCTCGGGCTCGGCGACGCGGGCGAGGGATTTCTTCGGATCGTCGAGGGTGTAGCCGTACTCGATGGCCCAGAGGTCGTAGGCACCGATGTCGATCATCGTGAAGTCGCCCTGGAGTTTCCCGTCGTTCATGTTGATGTTGACGGGGTTGTAGTCCATGACCGAGCCGGTCTGGGGAAGCTTGCCCTTGACCTCTTCGCTGTTGATCTTGGCGAGGGTGTAGATGCTCGATGCCTTGAAATTGTGGCGCAGCCCGAGGGTGTGCCCGCACTCGTGGCAGACCACGTCGGCGAGCATGGGTCCGACGAACCACTCGGGAACTCCGTCGAGGAGGTCGGCCTTGCTCTCTTTCTTCTCGCCGGGCTTGTCGTCCTTCTTCTCGTCCTTCTTTTCACCCTTCTTGTCGTCGGGCTGCATGGAGTCGATGTACGACGAATCGCTGAGAAGGTCGTTGACTTCCATGTTCATGAGGAACAGCCCCATGTCCATGGACTTGCCGCGCGCCGCCATGCACAGGCCGTTGGTCTGGCTGACACGCCCGAGGAGCCCGCTGAACTCGCGGTCGCCGATGACCTTGGGGTCTCCCTCGGCGGCCGCGGCCATGCCGAGCCCGCCGTAGGCCTGCACGCCGCGACGGGCCCGCTCGGCGATGATCTGGCTGCGGCGCTCGGGGGGTGCCAGACGGACGCGCGGGTCCCAGTTGGGGCGTGACTCAAGCCATGAGAGGGTCTCGGCGCTGAAGCCTTCCACCGCGACGTCGGGGAGGATCTCGTTGTACTGCGTCCAGAAGTGGCGGATCCAACCGTCGGTCAGCACGATGTCGGCGTCGAGGATCTGCCCGGTCATGGGGTTTACGCGGCTGGGCCCGATGGCGGTGCCGATGTCGTTGTTGAGCCAGCGGAGGAAGTTGTAGCGAACGTCCTCGGGGTCCTTGTCCATGTGCGCGCCGGTCTCGGCGTCCTGGTAGTACACCTCGATGGCGTCACGGATGCCGATCTTCTCGAAGGCCTTGTTCCACTTGAGCACACCCTCGCGGACCCAATGGCGGTAGCGGACGGGCGTCGTGTTCTCGACGTAGAAGATGATCGGTTCTTTGGGCGGGCTCATCTTCAGGCTGGCGTCCCGCTTCTCGACGTGCCAGCGGTTCACGTAGCGGACCCACTTGTCCTTCTGGTTGTACTTGCCCAGGTCGCGGTAGACCGTGGTGAAGTACCCGACACGCTCATCAGCGACGCGCGGCTTGTACGTCGGATCCTCGCGGAGCACGCTGATGGAGTAGTGGACCTTCTGGAGCCGCCCGCCGGCGTTGGGCATCTCCCAGGCGATCTCAACATTCTCGGGAAACGCCTTCGCCTTGGCGATCGAGGCGAGGCCGAGGTTGGACCCGCGGCCGGGACCACCTATGGCCCCGGCGTGGACGGTGAGGAGTTCGCGCATGTCGATGACGGGCTGCCCGCTGGGACCCATTGCAAGGATCGGGAGGTCAAGGATCACACGGTCGGTGAAGAGCCGCTTGACGCTGGCCTTGCCTTCCTGGTCGCCGGTGGCCCGGGTGCCCAGCTCGGGCTCGATCAGCAACATGCGGTTGTTCTGGCGTTTCCAGTAGCAGTAGGTCTCCGCGCCCTGGAGCCCGGCGAAGAGCTGCCCGCTGGCGACGGTGACCGCGAAGAAGTGCTTCTGTCCTTCGTACCCACGCGGGAGTTCCGCGATCATCTGGTTGTCCTTGGCGCGGGTCCAGAGGGTGTAGAGGCTGGCCGAGCCGTCGGCCGTGGAGACGACCTTCTCAAAGTCCTTGGAGACCTCGGCGAAGGGCTTGAAATCTTCTTGCTTTTCGCCCGGCCCGCCGGGGCCGCCGCCCATCATTTTCTTGAGGTCATCGAGCCCGGCCTGGGTCTTGGGTCCGCCGCCTGAACCCTGCTGGTTGGGAGAAGCAGGATCGGCCGGTGGTTCGACGGCCGAGGCGTGAACCGGTGACCAGGCGAGCCCGGCCGCGACCACCAACAACCCGGCGGCTGAGATCGTCAGCAGCCCGCGATGTGAAAGACCACCCATTCGTAAGCACTCCTGATGAGAGGACGGGGCAAACCGTCGGGGAGAAAATCGGGACAACAGCCCAAACCAAATCAGCAAGACCAACGCCGCTGGACTCACGCGAGCAAGAGCAACAACCGGGACCAACGTCGCAACGAATGTGATCGCTCGTCCGGTTCCGCATTCCGAATGGACAGCCTACCGACTCGCGGTCGGCTTTTCAGTCTGGATCAACCAATTCACGTTCGGAAAGTTGCGGATTTGACACAAACTCCCTTACCCCCGCACCGCGAGCGGGGGGGGCACCCCCGGCCTAAGAAACCTTCGAGCAGGGCCCAGAGCACCCCGGAACAGCCGACAATCTTCTCCTCCCGATCACACGACGAACATGGTTACGAACCACCCGCCGTGGTATCCTGCGACCATGAGGACCACATCACCCGTTGAGATCAGTCGCCGCCAACTCCTTGCCGCCGCCGGAGCCGCCGCCGCGGGACTCTCGCTCGGGGCTTCTCACACGCTCGCGGCAACCGGGCTCGCCCGCCCAGCCCCGAACCTGATCGTCCCCCGCCCCGACCGCAAACGTTCCATCCGCGTCGGGCACCTCACCGACATCCACGTCCAGCCCGAAAAACGTGCCGCCGAAGGGCTGGCCACGTGCCTCGCCCATGTCGGCTCCCTGAAAGACAAACCAGAACTGATCCTCACCGGCGGCGATTCCGTCATG
>JBGAOD010000023.1:0-39055 GCA_044221955.1 Phycisphaerales bacterium
GGCAGTCTGGAACCACCCGGGGCGTCAGCCCCGAAGAGAGGAAATGAAGAAACCGCTTTCAACAAAGTCTGGAAGCGGTTATGAATACCGCTTCGGAACTTGGCGAAAGGCTCTTGAAGCTTTCGTCGATGCGGTAAATGGTGATGCACCTGAGCCCGAGGCCGAAGAGAACGCATCGCCGATCGTGACGTCTCCCCGCCAGACCATGCGAGGGAAATATGCTCGAACAGCGAATTGGCGGCTTCGATTTCTCACTCTGCGTCGTGATGGCTTCCGTTGCAAAGCATGTGGTCGTTCTCCAGCGAATGAGCCTGGCGTTGAGTTGGAGGTCGATCATGTGATCCCCTGGAGCAACGGAGGTGAAACGGAGTTGGAGAATCTTCAATCGCTGTGCGAGCGGTGCAACGGGGGAAAGTCGAACTTGCCATTTACCGCGGATTGAGTTGTTCGAAACTCCTCCGCCCCGCCGGGGCGGGTCAGTAAGCAGTCACGTTTTCCACGGGTTGCGCTCCGCCCGGCTTTGCCTGGCTGCGCTTCACCCGTGGCAACAGCCCTTCGCCCTGATGGGGCGAAAAGGCAGGCGGAGTTGTTCAAATGCTCCCATCGGATTCTGCTTCGACCGGCGATTCTTGACCTCACCGGCTCTTGCGATTCCGAGGCTGCTTGGCACCCTTCTGAATCGCCCGCAGCTTCGACCCGCCGCGTTCCACAACGGGCAGTGATCCCGCCTCGCGCCCGATGTAGCGCACCGCCGCGCGGGCAAGCAGGCCGGAGCGTGTTTCGCCGGTGGCCTTGGCGTGGCGGTCGATGGCGTCGAGGACGCGTTGGGGCATGGTGACGCCGACGCGGGCGATCTTGACTCGCAGCGTGGATTCGTCCACACTCACGATCGCCCAGGTTCCGTCGGCGTAGTCGGGGATGGTTCGCAGGCGTTCGATGGGCGTGGGGAGCGGGACGAGGCCGCCGGATTCGATCAGGCCTTCAAGATGAATTTCGATTGCTTCTTTGACCATCGCCAGTGCTTCGTCCACGGTCAGGCCGGCGGAGATGCAGCCGGGCAGGTCGGGGACGCTGACGCCGTAGTCGCTGGATTTGTCTTTGTGGATGACAACGGGGTAGTTCATGGTCGGTCCTTTTCCATCGACGATCAGCTTTCTTCATCAGCCCGGCCGACTCACCTCAACTTGATCCCGGCCTGCTTGGCAATGCTCCGCAGCGTGCCGACGGGGAGGTCACGCTTGGGGTGTGGGATGGTCACCAGCCCGGGCTTGGTCGGGTGCCGGTACTGCCGGTGACTGCCCTTGGTCCTGGCCAGCTCCCACCCGTCGGCCTCCAGCCTCTGGATCACGATCCGGCTGTTCATGCCAGAGTATGTCATACGATATGCACGGTGTCAAGATCGGTCATTTTTGGGTTGGGAGTTCGGCAGCGCGACACCAAGACACGATTTCATGAATGCGCCGTTCCAGTTATCTTCTCCCATGCCCCTTCCCCAACCCACCCCGCCCTCAACTCCCAGCCCAATCCTTACCCCGCGCCTCCGCCTCGTCGCCATCACCCCCGCGATGGCTCGTGCGGCCATTGATGATCTCGTTGAGTTGGATCGCCTTCTCGACGCGGCCGTGCCGGGGGATTGGCCGCCGGTGGATCTGGCGGACGTGCAGGGGATGTTCGCGGAAAAACTGGCGGCGGCCCCGGCGGAGGTCGGGTGGTGGGGGTGGTACGTCGTGGCGTTGCCGGGTAACGGGATGCCCACTTCGCCCGATCGCGCGGTGTTGATCGGGTCGGTGGGATGCAGCAAGTTTGGGAGCGGCGGGTGCCCGGTCTTCGGCTACGGGCTGCTGCCGGCGTTCTGGGGGCGAGGGTTGGCGACGGAGGCGGCGGTGGCGTTGGCCGAGTGGGTGATGGGGCAACCGGGGGTTGAGCGCGTGGAGGCCACGACGTTCGAGCGCCACTGGGCGTCGCGGAGGATCCTGGAGCGGTGCGGGTTCGGGCTGGTCGGGGTTTCGCCGGACGACGCGACGGCGGCTGAGTCGGACCGGCAGGGGAGAGGAACGTTGCTGCTGTACGTTTTGAGGGGGCGGCAGCGAATGAGGTGACGTGGCATCGGGAATGAACTGGGGAGGACGCAGGTTGGCTGAAGACGACGCCGGCGAGCCGATCCGTCCCCGTCTGGATGCGTACAGCGCGGGTCCAACACAGGTCCACCCGTAGCGAGCGTAACTGCGGGCGCTGGCGAAAGGTACTGCGGCGGAAACGGTCTTTGGGTGACAAACCTAGGGGTGGCCGCGCGTGTTCCGAGGTCGTCCCACATCATCCGAAACGGATCGGGCAGAGCGCTTCCCCGCTGCTCACCCTCCGGCAGGAGTTGCGAACGGAGAAAGTGTATTTGCTGGGGGCAACACGCCCAACAACGACGGGATCAATTCTGGCAATACAAGTGCGCCCAACCGGCCCCACGGCGTCCAAACCCAAAACACAACACCCCCCAGAATCCTGCGGATTTTGTGGGGGTTGGCGTCGGGTGTGATGCTGTGAAACGTGAGGCAATGACCCCGATGGGATTCGAACCCATGTGTCCACCGTGAAAGGGTGGTGTCCTGGACCAGGCTAGACGACGGGGCCTCAAGGCCGGGGACTGTAGACGGAGCGCCGCTGTTTTTCACGGTGGATCGGTCGATTTTCGATCCGTCCATTGGGCAGATTCCAGAGTCGATCACGCTCAATACTGCGACTTTACCCCACCAGAATCGGCTCGCGCTGTGCAACGCTCGTCACCCTCGGCCCCTTGGCCGGATCGACGTAGACGTTGATCTCATTCCGCACACCAAACTCCGGCAGGTAGATCCCGGGCTCGACTGTGAAGCCGATTCCGGGAAGCATCTCGCGAGTATCGTGGGTCTCAAGGTTGTCGAGGTTCATCCCCACTCCGTGGACCATCGGACCCGGGCTCAGGCTGTGCCCGGTGCGATGCCGGATGAACTCGCCGTAGCCCGCACCGATGATCTTCGCGCGTGCGGCCTCGTCGAGCTGCCAGCCTTGCACCGCTTCCCCGGCGTTCCACTTGGACTGCGCCAGCGCGACCGACGCATCACGCGCGGCCTGCACCGCGTGGTAGACACTCAGATGCTTCTCACTCGGCTTGTCGCCCGCGTTCTTGCGGATGTACCCGGTCCAGGTCACGTCGCAGTAGATGTTGTCGTCGCCGGGGCGTCGGGCCCACAGATCGATCAGTACCCAGTCGCCGCGCTTGAACGCGACAGAAGTCTTCGTGTTGGTCTCGTGGTGCGGGTCGCCCGCGTGCGCGTTCGCCGCGACGATCGGCGGGTCGGGGAACTCCAGACCCTGACGGTTGAACTCGGCCACGATGAGTTGCTGCACCTCGAACTCCGTCACGGGCGTGCCGGCCCTGATGCGGCTATCGATGAGCGCGAACGCCGCGTTCTTCGCCGCGTCCACCTGCTGGCACGCCAGCGCGTGATTCGGCAGCGAACTCTCGGGCCACTTCGCGACCTGCACCTGGATCAGGTTGGCCGAGGACACGACCTCGACTCCGAAGGAACGGACCAGCTCGATCGTGCCGGCGTCGACGATCGCGACGATCGGCAGAGCGCCGCCCGGGCTGTATTCCATCGCCACGCGCTTCATGCCAGACAGCACCGACTCCATCGTCCGCCTTAGGTCGGGCCAAGAGATGAAAACGGTCTTCTTGACGGGCTGGCCGCCGAAGCTCAAGTCGCTGAACTGCGGCGCGTCGAGGTGCTGCACGATCAGGTGCGGGGTGCCGTGCGCGGGGATCAGCAGTTGCGTACGCCGGGACAGGTGCTTCTTCCCACCCGTCATGCGAGTGAAAATCTGGTTCGACCCACGAAAATCGTGCAGCAGCCAGCCATCGATCCTCTCCGAACGCATGTACGCCTGCACGGCCTCGATGGACATCGGTCAGCTCCTGCGCAAACCACGGCCCGCCGCCTCGAACTCCCGGACACCCGGACACCGCCGTGGTCGGCAAGGGTACGGCCGCTGCGGAACGCTCGCCGCGCTCACCTCGAAAGCGCCGAAGCTACCTCTTCCTCACGCGGCCCTTCGCTCCCTTTTTCGAGAGCGAAACAGCTTTGGCCGAGGTGCCACGCACGGCTGCGGGCCCGGAACCGGAACCGGATTCTGACGAATCTTTGCCCGACGAATCGCGCGAGGAACGGGGAACTGCGCCCGCAGAGCGAGATCCTGACACCGACGAAATCGAACCCGAGTCCTTCGCGCCAGCGGGCTTCGCATCGGCACGCGGCCCCTCGGCGCCCTTCGCCTCGACGCTCTTCACGTCGGCGTTCTTGGTCTCCACGCTCTTGGTCTCGGGACTCTTGCCTTCGGCGGACTTCGCTTCGCTGGTCGCCGGCGCCTTGTCCGCGTCGGCCGCCTTCCTGTACGCCTCGGACCTGTAGTCCGTCTGGTAGAAGCCCGAACCCTTGAACACAACGGCCGCCCCGGTGCCGATGAGCCGCTCGAGCGACAGCTTCCCGCACGACGGGCACTTCCGCTTCGGGCTGTCCTTCATCGATTGAAAGAGCTCGAACTCGTGTCGGCATGATGTGCAGCGGTAGTCGTACGTGGGCATGGCGTGTTCGCTCGTCCTTCTGAGGCTCGTGGGAGGGCGGGCGTTCGCGCCCGGCGAAAGCTGAAGAAAACTCTCGATCCCTTCAGGGCGCGACCGAAACCTTCGCGGCCCGCACCACGCGGTCCCCGCTCGGCCCGGAAATCACATACCCCGCCTGCAGCGTCGCCACGATCTTCCCGCTCTCGACACCCTCGGCCGACTGCTGCATGATCGCCTGGTGCAGCGACGGCTCGAACTCCGCCCCCGCGGCCGGGGCGATCAGCTTCACGCCCTGGGATTGCAGCACTTTCAAAAGCTCGTCGCGGATGACCTTCACGCCGTTGATGATCTGCTCGACGGTGGTCTTGCTGGGGTCCTGCATCAATGCAAGATCAAAGTGATCCACCACCGACAGCACGCTCTGGATCACGCCGCTGCGTGCCTGAAGGCGTGCTTCCTGCTCGTTCTGGATCGCGCGGCGCTGCGAGTTCTGATAGTCCGCGAGCGTGCGCAGATACTTCCCATTGAGTTCCGCGACCTGCGCTTCCAACTGCTGCACATGCGCCTCGTCGATAAACGCACCGGCGTCGGTGCCATCGAAGCCGTCTTGATCGCCCGGAAGCGGGCCTTCGGTGCCCCCGTCGTTGAACGCACCTCCTGATCTTCCGCTTCCGTCATTGCTGGTCGCACTCATCGCTCGCCCCGTTCTTGATCAGCCGGCCTCGCGCTCGGGCCGCTGCGTGTCACATGGTTCTGCTCTTATCTCTTCTGCTTCTTACGCCCCGAACGCGTCCTTGATCTTTTTCCAAAACCCGTCGCCCTGCGGCGACACCCCCCCGCTCTGATCCTCAATTCCCGCGAACTCGCGGAGAAGCTCTTCCTGACGCGATGTAAGTTTGGTAGGCACCTCAAGTTTGGCCACCACAACCAAATCGGCCCGTCTCCCCGTGCGAAGGTCCGGCAGTCCCAGCCCATCCAAACGGAACATCTGCTCGTGCTGCGTCCCGCGCGGCACGCTCAGCGGCCTAGGCCCGTCCAGCGTCGGCACCTGCACGTCCGCGCCCAAGGCCGCCTGCGGAAAACTGATCGGCATCTCCAGCACGAGGTGATTCCCCTCACGCCGGAACCGCTCGTGCTCTTCAACGCGCACCACCACATGAAGATCGCCGCGTTGCCCCTCACCGCTCGCCGACATCTCCGGCGGCGGCGGTTCGCCCTCGCCCTGCACGCGGATCGCCTGCCCTTCCGCGATCCCGGCCGGAACCTTGATCGAAAGATTGCGCTTCTTCGGCTGCCGCCCCTTGCCGCGGCACGCGTCGCAGAACTCCTTCACCACCGACCCGCGACCGTGGCAGGCCGGGCACGCAACGACCATGCGAAACATGCCACCGAGCCCGGACTGCTGGACTTTTCCCTGCCCGCCGCACGTCGGGCACTTGACCGGCTTGGTCCCGGCCTTGGCACCGCTACCGACACACTTCTCGCACACGTCAAGCCGCGTGAACTCTACATCGCGCTCACAACCGCTCAGCACATCGTTGAGCGTTAATGTAACTTCCGTCTCAAGGTCGTACCCGCGCGCCACGCCGCGCCGTCCCCCGCGGCCGCCGCCCTGGTTCTGACCGAAGATGTCGTTGAACATCGAGAAGATGTCCGAGACATCCATCCGCGAGAAATCGTGCGCCGCCGGCCCGCCGCCGCGCCGCAGACCCTCGTGCCCGAACTGGTCGTAGACCTTCCGCTTGCCGTCGTCGGTAAGAACCTCGTACGCCTCGGCCGCCTCCTTGAACTTCGCCTCGGCCTCGGCGTCGTTGGGGTTGCGGTCCGGGTGGTATTTCATCGCCAGCCGGCGATACGCGCGCTTGATCTCCTCGCCATCGGCGGTCCGCTCGACGCTGAGGATCTCGTAGTAGTCACGGGTGGTGGGCATTCAGGGGCCTTCGACAACCGGGGAAAAGATGCGGAGGATCAACGCGAACCAAGAATCGACTCAGTGAGCATGAATCGGGCCCACGCGCTCTCACGCATGGGCCCGGAATCGGTTCAAATCATCCGAGATTGACAGACGCCTCAGATTCGACCATCTGGCACCTCGGCCATCTAGCCGCGCGTTCACGAGACCGCGCCAACCTCCGCCTTGGTCTCTTCCTTCAACTCAGTAATCAGCACATCCGTCGTCAACATCAGCCCCGCCACGCTGGCCGCGTTGATGAGGGCCGTCTTGGCCACCAGCGCCGGATCAATGATCCCGGCCTTCACAAGATCCACATACTCCCCCGTCGCCGCGTTGAAGCCCATGCTCACCGGCTTGGAGTCCTTGACCTTCTCGACCACGATGTCGCCGTCAAAGCCCGCGTTCTCGGCGATCTGCTTGATGCACGACTCCACGGCCTCGGCCACGATGTCGTAGCCGACCTTCTCGTCGTCGGTCACGCGAGCCTTCTTCTGCGCGGCCAGGATCGCGTCCTGCGTGCGGAGCAGGGCCACGCCGCCGCCGGGAACATAACCTTCCTTGGCGGCCGCACGGGTCGCGTGCAGCGCGTCGTCAACCAGATCCTTGGTGGACTTCATCGCGATCTCGGTCGCGCCGCCAACTGCGATCATCGCCACGCCACTGGTCAGCTTCGCGAGCCGCTCCATCAGCTTCTCGCGGTCGTAATCACTAGTCGACTTGTCGTGCTGAGCCTTGATTTGCGAGGCGCGGCCCGTAATGTCGGCCTTCTTCCCCGCGCCCTCGATGATCGTCGTGTTGTCCTTCGTCACAACGATCTTCTTGGCACGACCAAGCTCCGCGAGCTCGATCGAATCAAGCCCGCGGCCCAGATCCTCGCTGATGAACGTGCCGCCGGTCAGCACCGCGATATCGCCCATCATCGCCTTGCGACGATCACCAAAGCCCGGGGCCTTGACGGCACAGATCTTGAGCGTGCCGCGGAGGCGGTTCACGACGAGCGTCGCGAGCGCCTCGTTCTCGATCTCTTCCGCGATCAGCAGCAGCGGCTTGCCGGTCGTCACGACCTTGTTGAGCAGCGGCAGCAGGTCGGGCAGGTTCGAGATCTTCTTCTCGTTGATGAGGATATAACAATCTTCGAGCACGCATTCGGCCGACTTGGGATCGGTCATGAAGTACGGCGAGATGTAGCCCTTGTCGAACTGCATGCCTTCAACATAATCGAGCGTCGTCTCGGCCGACTTGCCGTCCTCGACCTCGACCACGCCGTCCGCGCCCACCTTAGCGATCGCTTCGGCGATCAGCTCGCCGACCTGCGCGTCGTGGTTGGCCGAGACGGTCGCGATCTTCTTGTAGTCGTCCTTGCCCTTGCACTTGACGGCCATCGCGTCGATCGCTTCGCACGCGGCCTCCGCAGCCTTGTTGATACCACGCTGAACGTGGACCGGGTTCGCGCCCGCCGCGATGTGCCGCAGGCCGCCGGTGAAGATCGCCTGCGCGAGCACCGTCGCCGCGGTTGTGCCGTCGCCGGCCTTGTCGGCGGTCTTCTTCGCGACCTCGTTCACCATCTTGGCACCCATCGCCTGGAAGGGTTCGGGGAGCGAAACTTCCTTCGAGACCGACACGCCGTCTTTCGTGACGTGCGGCCCGCCGTAGGACTTCTCAATGATGACGTGGCGCCCGCTGGGGCCCATCGTACACTTCACGGCGTCGGCCAGACGGTCAACGCCCTTCTTCATCTCGAGAAGAGCGGCGTCTTGAAACATGATCTGCTTGCTGGACATCTTTTCGTTCCTCACAAATTGCCAAAGGGCCAAAGTGCCAAATGGCCAAAGTTAGAATCAATCATTTCAACGGTAACTTGGTCAGTCCGCATTTGGCCATTTGGCAATTTCGCCATTTGGCAATTTCACATCACCCGTCGATGACGCCGAGCAGCTCGCTCTCACGCAGGATCAGGTGCTTCACGCCCTTGATCTCGACCTCGGAACCCGCGTACTTGCCATACACGACCGTGTCGCCCGTGTGGACGGACATGGTGGCCCGCTGCCCGTTTTCCAGCCGCTTACCCGGGCCGGTAGCGATCACTTCGCCCTTGACCGGCTTTTCCTTGGCCGCATCCGGCAAAAAGATACCCGAGGCCGTCTTGGTCTCGGCTTCGATGGGCTTGACCAGAACACGATCTTCCAAAGGCTTCACCGCCATCGCGAAACTCCTTCAATATCAAACAGGTTCAATCGTTCATCGTTCGAAACTACCGGCCTTCAGAGCCCAGACGCCCGGTCTGTGCCCTACTCGATCTGAGATCTCTTCGATCGCCTAACTCTCTCCTCCACTTCGGTGCTCAGCGCGCCCCGACGGCTCCGTTCTCAACGCGCTTCGATCTCAACGCTCCAACCACCACCGGCAGAAGTGAGATCGCGATTACCCCGACCACGACCATCTCGAAATGCCTCTTCACGAACTCCGTGTTCCCGAACACGTATCCGGCGCTGCAGCAGATCGACACCCACACCAGCGCGCCGACGACGTTGAAGAACAGGAAACGCGAATACGTCATCGACCCCGCCCCGGCCACGAACGGGCAGAACGTCCGCACGATTGGGATGAACTGCCCCATCATCACGGCTTTGCCGCCGTGCTTCTCGAAGAACGCGTGGGCCTTGTCGAGGTGCTTGCGGTTGAGCGCTTTGACCAACCACCCGGTCGCGCCCGCGCTCGCCTGCCCATCCGCTCGGAAGATCCGGGGACCGACCGACTTCCCGATCCAGTAATTCGTCGTGTTCCCCAGCACGGCGGCCGCGAAAAGCAAACCCCCCGCCAGCCAGACGTTCATCGAGCCCCGGGCCGCGATCGCGCCCACCGTGAAGAGCAGCGAATCGCCAGGCAGGAACGGCGTCACCACCAGCCCCGTCTCGCAGAACACGATCGCGAACAACAGGGCGTAGACCCAAGGCCCGTGGTTGAGAATGAACCCATCCAGAAACCCCGGAAGATCGCGGAAGATTTGAAGAATTTGGTCCATGCTCGGTCACGGCACACCGCCTGATCAGACCTGATTATTCGGAGGCAACCCAGTCTCTCTCGTCCGAAACAAAGCGCACTCCGCCCAAGCCGACGACGACATCACACCTTCGGCCGACGCGCGACCGGCGCCTTCCCGCCCGCGCCGCCCAGACCCTTGCCACCCTGCACCGACATGTTCGGCGGCTTCTTGGCCGTGTCCGGCTTGATGTGCTCGGCGATGTTCACCTTCACCTGCGGCACGGCCTTGTTGCCAAGCCCACCCGAACCACTCTTCCCCAAAAGGTCGCTTGCTTTGCTCATTCTGCTTCCCTTTCGAATATCGCACTGACCGGGTTACCCGGCGTGCGTTCAGAAATCTATTACGCGATGGGGGAGCTGTTAGAACCCCATCCCACCCATGCCCGGCATGCCGCCCATGCCGCCCATGCCGCCGCCACCACCGCCGCCCGCCGGGGCCGCTTCCTTCGGCTCGGGCTTGCTGGTGACGATGCAGTCGGCCGCCAGCAGCATCGTCGCGACGCTCGCCGCGTTCTGGAGCGCACAGCGATCGACCTTCGCTGGTGTAATCACGCCCGCCACGAGAAGGTCGCCGTACTCATCGGTCAAGGCGTTGTAGCCAAAGCTCGGCTTCGCAGATTCGGATACCTTCGAAACCACAACCGTCCCGCGAGCGCCCGCGTTGTCGGCCAGCGTCTGCAACGGCACCGCAAGAGCGTCGTACACAACCTTAATTCCGGCCGCCACATCGTACTTTGCACGGCCAACATCGTCCGATGACTTATCATCGCCCTTCGCGCCCGCCTTCACGAACACAGCCTTGTATTCACGGAGATTCTCAAGCGCCTTGCGGGCGCGAATAAAGCTGACGCCGCCGCCGGGGACGATGCCCTCGGCCACGGCCGCGCGGGTCGCGTGCAGGGCGTCCTCGATGCGGGCCTTCTTCTCCTTCAACTCCGCCTCGGACGCCGCGCCGACCTTGATCTGAGCCACGCCGCCCGCGAGCTTGGCGAGCCGCTCCTGGAGCTTCTCGCGGTCGTAATCGCTGGTGGTCGTCTCGATCTCGCGGCGGATCTGCTCGATGCGTGCCTGGATGTCCTTCGTGCTCCCCGCGCCCTCGATGATCGTCGTGTTATCCGCGTCGATCTCGAGCTTCTTGGCCATGCCGAGCTGCTTGAGTTCGAGCTTGTCGAGTTCGAGCCCCAGATCCTTCATCACAGCCGTCGCGCCCGTGAGAATCGCGATGTCTTCCAACATCGCCTTGCGACGGTCGCCGTACCCCGGAGCTTTCACTGCCGCGACCTGCAACGTACCGCGGAGCTTATTGATCACCAGCGTCGAGAGCGCCTCGCCCGTCACGTCCTCTGCGATGATGAGCAAGGGCTTCTTGCTAGCCATGACCTTTTCGAGCAACGGCACAAGCTTCGAGACACTCTCAATCTTGTCCTCGTGAATCAGCACGAGACACTTGTCGAACTCGACCTTCATGTCGTCGGCGTTGGTCACGAAGTTCGGGCTCAGGAACCCGCGATCGAACTGCATGCCTTCAACAACCGTGACCTCGGTCTCAAGGCTCTTGCCCTCTTCGACCGTGATCACACCGTCGGCCCCGACGCGCTGGAAGGCGTCGGCCATAATCTTGCCAATCTCGGCGTCGTTGTTGGCGCTGATCGTCGCAACATTCCTAATGTCCGAGCTCTTCGGGCTGCGATCGACCGGCGTTGCGGTCTTCTGGATCTCCGCCACGGCCGCCTCGACCGCCAACTTCATACCGCGGATCAACGCATTCGCGTCAACCCCGCTGGCGATGTGCTTCAGGCCCTCGCGAAAAAGCGCCTCAGCGAGAACCGTCGCCGTCGTGGTGCCGTCGCCCGCGTCGTCGCTGGTCTTGCTGGCCGCCTGCTTCACGAGCTGAGCACCCATGTTCTCAGCCTTGTTCGTCAGTTCGATTTCTTCCGCCACGCTCACGCCGTCTTTGGTCACGGTCGGCCCGCCCCATGACTTGTCGATCACCGAGTTCCGCCCGCGCGGACCGAGGGTCGATTTCACCGCCCGGGCCAGCTTCTCAACACCTGCCAGGAGGGACTGACGAGCTTCGACGTCGAAAACGAGTTCTTTGGCTGCCATGGTCTGATGGGCTCCGAAAAAAGGACCGGTTTGGGGTCGTTCGTGTGTCGCGTTCTCGAATTGATCGATCGGGGTTGAGGCGAAAAGCCTGTCAATTGTGGTCCCGGACCGTGATCTTGCAAAGGTTCGTTCGGGGAATGCACAGAGGGGTGTCGGGCTTGATCCTGATCGCGCGCCGCTCCTCCCGATCCACCGGCAACCCCGATGCCAGTCCCGGCTACCCATCTTGGACGCAAAACACCGCAGTTTGGATGCCTGCAACCTGGTTGAGGGTCTGTCAGGCACAGGCTAGGTACATGGATCGACTGCCGATGTGGCAGGCTCCTGCTTGGACTCCTTCGTCATTCACAACCCTAACCCATCTCGTGGCGCAGGCGTTTGGCCTTCACCTCTTTCGGCTCCGTCCGTTCGCTCGTTCCCCGACCCTACTGACGGGACCCTCTCCCTCCAACGGCCGCAAACCAGGCCATCGCTCATCCTTTGGATTGTCCTTCCCCAGGCGGAGTCACGCGTTCTCCCATTTCAACTCGCGAATGCGATGCTTAGGGGCAGGTCGTTCGGGAGCGGATCGTACAGTGCGGCCTCTCGTTTGCCGACATACGTTCCACACCGACTATGAAGACCCTCACCCCCAAATCCTGGCCCAACTCTGACCTCCCCTCCGCCCACGCCGCCGCGAAGGCTGGCCGCGAGCCGATCTTTGTGCCGTCGGCCGTGTTCACCGACGACCGAGGCTGGTCGCTCATGAACCAGATGCAGGGCGTCATGGGGCCCGAGGGGCAGGTGAACTTTTCCGTGCAGTACCCGGGCGTGGTGAAGGCCTGGCACAGGCACGCGTTGCAGACGGACTTCTGGATGTGCCTGAACGCGCACATCAAGGTTGGGGTACACCGCGAAGAGGACAGCACGTCGTGGCTGCTGGTGATCGGCGAGAAGAGGCCGGGCGTGATGATAATCCCGCCGCCGCTCTGGCACGGGGCGGCCACGGTTGGGGATTGCTCGGCCGGGCTGCTGTACTACGTGACCCACGCGTACAACCCGGCCAAGCCGGACGAGGACCGGCGGGCCCACGACAGCATCACGGGGTTCCCGTGGGGCGTGAGGCACGGGTAATCGGGCCCAGAGAAACACTGGATGCCTCGGTGCCTCATGCCTCGATGCCTTCCGCTCATCAAGCCGATAAGTCCGCAGTGAAACTCGATCAATCTGTCTCTCCGGTATTGGTGATCGGTGCCCACGGCATGCTGGGGCACGCGGTGGTTTCCTTGCTGCTCAATCGCGGGATCGTGGCCGACACGCCGCCGCTGGCGACGCTGGATTTGGCAAAGGATGACACGATCGCGCTGGGCGTGGGCCCGCAGCGGCGGCTGGTCATCAACTGTGCGGCGTACACCGACGTGGACGGTGCGGAAGCGAGCGAAGAGTTGGCGACCAAGATCAACGGCAACGGCGTGGGCGTGCTCGCGGCCGCGTGCAAGAAGGCGGGCGCACTGCTGGTGACGTACAGCACCGATTATGTGTTCAACGGTGTGGCCAATTCGCCCTATCGGACAGATCAGGCGCTCGATCCGCTGAACGCGTACGGCCGCAGCAAAGCGGTGGGGGAGCGGGCTCTCGCGGCGTCCGGCGCGAACTACCTCAACATCCGCACGAGCTGGCTGTACGCGCCCTGGGCGAAGAACTTTGTGCGCACGATCGCGGGCGCGGCCAAAGCCCGGCCGGTGCTGCGGGTTGTCAACGACCAGCGCGGCAGGCCGACTTCGGCGGAGCACCTCGCGGCCGCGTCGTTGAGGTTGATCGAGGCGGGGGCCGCGGGGACTCATCACGTCACCGACGGCGGCGAGTGTACCTGGTTCGAGTTCGCGACTGAGATAGTCAAACTCGCGGGGCTCTCCGGGCAGTGCAAGGTCGAGCCCTGCACAACTGCGGAGTTTCCGCGGCCTGCGAAGAGGCCCGCGTACAGCGTGCTGGACCTGAGCAAGAGCGAAGCGATCCTCGGGCCCATGCCGCATTGGACCAAGAACCTGGCGAACGTCATGCCGCGGCTGGAGTCGTAAGGTGCCGAAGCCTCTACCCTCACTGACTCTCTCGGTCACACCACATCGGAGCCCGATTCAGATGCACATCCTTCTCACCGGCGGCGCGGGGTTCATTGGCACGAACTTCGTGCATTTCGTCCTGAAACACAGGCCCAGCTACCGGATCACGAATCTCGACGTGCTGTCGTACTCGGGAAATCTTGAGAACCTGACCGAGGCCGAGAAGAACCCGCGGTACCGGTTCGTCAAGGGCGACGTGTGCGACGAGAAGCTGGTCGCGGGATTGGCAGACGAGTGCGATGCGGTGGTGCACATGGCGGCCGAGAGCCACGTTGATCGGTCCATCCTGGATTCCAGGCCGTTTGTGGTGAGCAACGTGCTGGGCACGCAGTCGATCCTCGACGCGTGCCGCAAGGCCAAGGGCGGCGCGTGGATGAAATCGGGGCGTTTCGTGTACGTCTCGACCGACGAGGTGTATGGGTCGCTGCCGCTGGATCGGCCCGAGCTCCTGTTCACGGAAGAGACTTCGCTCCAGACCAACAGCCCCTACTCAGCGAGTAAGGCCGGGGGCGATATGCTGGCCCGTGCCTACCACCACACGTTCCACATGGACGTGGTGACGACTCGGTGCTCGAACAACTTCGGGCCCTACCAGTTCCCCGAGAAGGTGATCCCGCTGTTCGTGACGAACCTGATCGAGGGCAAGCAGGTCCCGCTCTACGGCGACGGCAAGAACGTGCGCGATTGGCTGCACGTTGATGACCATTGCGAGGCCGTGCTGACGGTGCTCGAAAAGGGCAAGGCCGGAGAGGTCTACAACGTTGGCGGCAACAACGAGCGCTCGAACCTCGACCTGACGCACACCATCTTGAAGCTGATGGGCAAGGGATCGGAGATGATTCGGCCTGTGGCGGATCGGCCGGGCCACGACCGGCGGTACGCGATCGACGCGAGCAAGATCAAGCGCGAGCTGGGCTGGCAGCCGACGCGGAGCGCCTGGCCGACGGCGTTGCAGCAGACGATTGATTGGTACGTGAAGAACCCGACGTGGTGGCAGCGCGTCAAGAGCGGGGCGTACCGCGAGTACTACGCGAAGCAGTACGCGCAGCGGTAGCCACAGAGCGGAGAGCCGATTGGCGCGGGCGTCGAGGTTCGCTGATCGTTACTTCAACCGCTCCAGCCGCCCTTTGCGTTTCACAAGATTCTTGTAGTCCCACTGGATCTCGATGGACTTCTCAAGCCAGCGTTTGAGGTCCTTGGCCGAGATCTGCTTCGCATCGGTGAAGCGAGCGTCGGCCGACTTGAACTGGGTGTCGGGCGGGGCGGGTGCGAGGCCGGGCTCGTCGAAGGATTGGCCGCTCCAGAAGAGGAGTCGGACGGAGTCTTTGAGTTTGCTGTAGCCGACGATGGGATTGCCGTCGAGGAACCAAACGGGGTGACGGTGCCAGACCTTGCACTCGGCACCGTCTTCGCCGGCGAGGTGGGCGTCGATGGCCTTGGCGAGGGCGTCGCAGATGCGTTTGTCCTCGGGGGATTGGGCGGCGTTGTAGGCCTTGATTTCTTTGGGGATCGGCATTGAAACTATTCTCCGATGTTCTTGCTCATCTGCCGAACTACCGCGGCAGGATCAACAGCGACTGTTCCGGGTCGTTGCCGAAATGCTCGATCACCGGTCTTGCGCGGAGAAGGATTTCGAGAACTTCGCTTGATGGGCCGTTGCCGCTGCGAAGCCAGATGACCTTGGGCGGGTGCCAGCGGGTGAAGCTGAGCATGTGAAAGTCTTCGTCCTTGGTCGTGATGGTGTAACCACCAGCAAGTGCGAACGCCCAGATCGCGTCGTCGTCGCTGCTGTCAAGGCCGTGCAGCGTGATGTGGGACGTGCCGGGGAAGGCTGGTTCGAGTCGGGGGACCAGCGACCGCGATAGGTGCTGATCGAGCAGGAGCTTCACGCCGACATTCTCCACCCGCCGCTGGTGAAATCGGCGGCGAAGGCCAGGGCCGCGACGATGTCCTCGTCGGTGATCTCAGGAAAATCGCGGCGGATCTCATCGCGCGACATCCCGGCGGCGAGCCACCCGAGCACATCGCCCACGGTGATGCGCATGCCGCGGATGCATGGCTTGCCGCCACGCTTGCCGGGCTCGATGGTGATGATTTTGCGGTAGTCCACAAGGGATCATAGCGGGGGTGGTCTGGGGGCGTGGTGTGGTTGGGAACGTCAGGCGGTTCGTGGTTTACAGCGAGCCCACACCGTCCGCCTCATCGCCATCCATCACAACGCGACGCCGGCGAAGAGCATGAGCAGGCCGACAAGCATGGTTGCCGCCACGAGTGCGACGAGTGTCAAGAGCATCGAATCTTGGAGAGGCGACTTCGTTCCGTGGCCAAGAAAGACGCAACATATGAAACGGAACCAAGCGAGCGAGGCAGCGACAAATGCGATGGCAAAGATCCGCGCCGGGAAGCCGCTCCATGAGTGACCTTTCGCGGAGAACCTGTTCGTGACGAAGCTATCGATCCCGGCGATCAGAAAAAGCATGCCGGGTAAGGACAGGGCCGCGATCAGGGTGATCGTGAAAAGGCGTTCCGAAAGTGACGAGGGCGGGAACTCGGGTTGCCGCTTGTTTGGTTGGTCCAGCCCGAGGGTTCGGTCTCGGGCTCGAAGGTACCGCTCCAGCGGTGTCCGCGTCGTGGTCCGTTTCTCGTCAGAGCTGCTTGCCTCGTGCCTGGAGTCTTTCGCCTTCGGTGAATGATCGTCAGTAGTCGTGGGCGGCTGATCCGTCATGGGCTGAGCTCCCCAGCGTCATCGAAGCACGTCTTGATGGCCTCATGAGCGGCGGAGGTTTGACCCCATCGAAAGTGCAACGACCGCACGAACGCGAGACCGCACGCCTTACCCCATGTGCTTGATCACCGCGTCGCCGAACTCGCTGCATTTGAGCTTGGTCGCGCCTTCCATCATCCGGTGGAAGTCGTAGGTCACGGTTTTGGCCGTGATTGCGCCGTCCATGCCCTTAATAATCAAATCCGCGGCCTCGGTCCAGCCCATGTAGCGCAGCATCATCTCGCCGCTCAGCACCACCGAGCCGGGGTTGACCTGATCGAGGTTTGCATATTTCGGAGCAGTCCCGTGCGTGGCCTCGAAGATCGCGTGGCCGCTGACGTAGTTGATGTTCGCGCCGGGGGCGATACCGATGCCGCCGATCTGGGCCGCCAGGGCGTCGCTGAGGTAATCGCCATTCAGGTTCATGCACGCAATGACGTCGAAGTCCTTCGGGCGGGTCAGCACCTGCTGCAGCGTGATGTCGGCGATGGAGTCCTTGATCAAAATCATCTTCTTCCACTTGCCGTCGCCGTGCGTGGGGGCGAGCTTGAGGACCGTCTCGACCTCGGCGATGATCTTCTTCTGCTGGTCGGGGGTCATCATGTCGAAGCCGGGGTCGATGGCCTTGGCGTTGGCCTCGCTCGTCATGCCCGGGTTGGATTCCTTGTTCCCCAGGATCCACGACTCGCGCTCGGTGACGCACTGGGCTCGGAAGACGCTCATGGCCACCTGGTAGCACCAGTCCTTGAAGGCGCCCTCGGTGAACTTCATGATGTTGCCCTTGTGGACGATCGTCACGCTCTTGGATTTCTCCCGGATGGCGTAGGAGATCGCGGCGTGCATCAGGCGGGCGGTGCCCAGGGCCGAGACCGGCTTGATGCCGACGCCCACCGAGACCGGGCGATCGGCGTGCTGGCCGGGCATGACCTGCGCGAGCCATTCCTCTCCCGCGGCCTTGGTGCCGAATCGGATCTTCTTGAAGTCTTTGGGGAACTCCTTCTCGATGAACGCGAGGACCTTGGCGGCCTCGGGGGTGCCGGCGGCCCACTCGATGCCGGCGTAGATGTCCTCGGTGTTCTCGCGGAAGATCACCATATTACAATCCTGCGGCCGCTTCACGGGCGAGGGGACGCCCTGGAACCAGCGGACGGGCCGGAGGCACACATAAAGATCGAGCAACTGCCGCAGCGCGACGTTGAGCGAGCGGATCCCGCCGCCGATGGGGGTGGTGAGCGGCCCCTTGATGCCCACGAGGTACTTTTTAAAATCCTCGATGGTCTGATCGGGGAGCCAGTTGCCGGTCTTGTTGAACGCCTTCTCCCCCGCGAGGACCTCGTGCCAGGTGATCTTGCGTTTCCCGCCGTAGGCCTTGGCGACGGCGGCGTCGATGACGCGGACGGAGGCTCTCCAGATGTCCGGCCCGGTCCCGTCGCCCTCGATGAAGGGGATGATCGGGTCGGCGGGGACGTTGAGCTTGCCGGACTGCATCGTGATGGGGGTGGCCATAAAAAACTCCTGAGCGGCGTGGGCCGCGGGGTGGTGCGGAAGAGTGGGGGCGATTGTACCGCCGCGCGTGCGGGTCTTCCGGAGTGCGGAACAGGGCGTGGTTTAGGGGCGAACGGCCGTCGGCGCGGCGGCCCCGCACTCGGGGCAGACGGCGTCGGGGGTGAGTAAACCCGCGCGGTCGTAGCCGCAGGCGGGGCAGTGGTTGTGCAAAGCTCGGCGGCGGGCCGCGGCGTCGCGCCGCCAGGCGAAAACGGTCAACGCGATCGTGGGAACTGTGATGGCCCAGAAGGGAATATCCACTGTCAGCATCGGCAGTTTGCTGCTGGTCTCGAACGACCAATTGAGGCCGGGAGGATGTAGAGAGAAGAACCATTGTCCAAGATACGGGCCCTCGGACAAGCTGCATTTCCAATCGAGAAACATCACTCCCTCGGTAGCACCCGCCACACTCCCGACTCTCCAGACGTACCCGAAGTCCACCCACACCGACATTACCCACGCCGCGACAAGCAGAAGCGAGAGAATCAAGCCTCCCCACTTGGCGGCCTTGCGGAGCCTCGGGCGAGGGCGGGAGAAGCGGCGCGGAGCTGTGTTCGCTGGTGCGTCGATCACGCAATCAGTCTACCGCGTGGGGCGTGCGGTTCGTTACGTCGCAGACGCGGCCGTCGGCGCGGCGGCCCCGCACTCGGGGCAGAGGGCGTCGGGGGTTAATAAGCCCGCGCGGTCGTAGTTGCAGGCGGGGCAGTGGTTGTGCAAAGCTCGGCGACGGGCCGCGGCGTCGGGTCGCCAGGCGAAGACGGTCAAGGCGATCGTGGGGAGTGTGATTGCCCAGAACGGGATCAGTATCGCAAATGTCGGCGGATCGACAAAGACCTGGAATGACCATCCAAGGCGGAGAGAGGGTGCGAATTCGAAGCGCCACTGCCCAAGATATGGGTACGGGGCTGAGCTGCGTTCCCATCCAAGAATCAACGTACCGCAATCCACGCCATACCGAACCCCCGCTTTCGAGAGACAGCCGAAGCGGGCCCACCCCGACGCCACCCACGCCGCGACGAGGAGGATCGAGAGAATCAGGCCTCCCCATTTCGCGGCCTTGCGGAGCCTCGGGCGAGGGCGGGAGAAGCGGCGCGAAGGTGTGTTCGCTGGTGCGTCTGTCACGAGATCAGTCTACCGCGTGGGGAGATCGGTTCTTTCGGGGCCGACGCGGGGGCCGTGACCCCGTGCCACCGAGGTCGCGTTCACGGACTCCCGAACCTCGGGACCCGCCGCCGCGACCTCGGTGTGCCTTTGGTGTGAAGAGACCACGGCCGGGGGTCGCGGGGTTCCGGTCGCAAGAGCACCGAAGTCGCCCACGACGGCGCGCGAGTTCGTCCGCAACTGTGGGGCGACTTCGGTGGCACGGGGCGAACAGAAAGAGGGGGCGTGGGCCGGTGTTTGTGGTCAATGGGCTGCGTGCCGTGGTCGTGTACGCGGGCGCTGTGGCGTGGTGGATGAAAGGGCTTTCATGCTTGAGATTGTGAGTGTTCTCTCGCGATCAGCGATGGGGGCGCGAGATAGGGGCGGGTTGGAGTGTTGCGCCGACGGCCGCAAATCAGGTAGGAACGCAGCCGTTTGAGGGGGGATTGGCTTGAGATCTTTGTTTCATACTTCTACGCTGCACCCAATCCTAATCCACTGCGTTTCCGCCGCGGTGGTTGCTCGCCGGTCGGCGCCGGCGTTCGGGCGTGCGCCTTGGGAGTTGCTCATAGAGGAGAGTCTTGTGCGTTCATCATTTCTATTGACAGCGGTTGCGCTGGGTGCCTTGGCGGGCACCGCGAGCGCGGATTTCCTGTTGACCGCGGGCAACGCCGCGTTCAACCCGTCGTTCACGAACCCGGCCTGGGGAGCGAGTCTGTCGAACACGACCCGGCCGTACCAGTGGAACACGTCGGCCAACGTGACGGGGGCCGAGGCGAACCTGTTCACCGACGCTCCCGGCGCGTTCACGGCCACGAGCTTGGGCAGCAGCCCGCTGCGTTCGTACCGCTGGGGTTTCCGCAACGCCGGGGGCGCGAACGGCGGCACGGCGGGCAAGGGCCTGTCGGGCACGGCGGGCGGGCTGAGCAGCTACACCCAGACCTTCAGCGCCGGCAGCAACACCGGCAAGATCGACTGGGTGGACGTCTTCGAGACCAACCGCTCACGCATCGACGCGTCGATCACCTCCACGCAGACCCACGGCGGCGCGCCCAACCAGGCGCTGGTGCGCGCCCACGCGAACTTCACCAACCAACCGGCGACCACCGAGACCTACGACTTCTTCAACCTGGTTGATTCGCAGATCCTCGGCAGGCAACGGTGCCAACGACGCCGTCTCGGCCAGCGTTTCGGGCTCGGCCAACATCATCACGTTCTCCGACACGGTCAACAGCGCCAACTACGCGGCCAACTTCATCGGCATGGGCGTCTCGAACTGGGAAGTGAACACCCCCGCGAACATCAACACCAAGACCTTTTTCGGGAACGCCAACGCCCCGACGAGCTACCTGGGCGTGGGCGGTTCGACGGCCAACGTGCTCAACGGCACCGGCGATCTCTTCGGCGGGTTCCAGTGGCGGGTGACCCTCGCCCGGGCGCGGCGTCACGCTGACCTCGTACATCGGCGTGAACAGCGTGCCGACCCCGGGCGCGTGGCGCTGCTGGGGTTGGGCGGGCTGGTCGCGGGCCGCCGTCGTCGTGCGTGAGTGAACAAGAGTCGAGCCCACGGCTCGGGTGTGTCCGATTCATCGGCCCCGCGTGAAGGGAACTTCACGCGGGGCTTTTCGTTGGGTGGGGCGCGACCGTGGGCGCGGCGGCCCCGCACTCGGGGCAGACGGCGTCGGGGGTTGATAAACCCGCGCGGTCGTAGCCGCAGGCGGGGCAGTGGTTGTGCAAAGCTCGGCGGCGGGCCGCGCGGCTGCGGTAACCGCCGAGCGCGGCCAGAGCGATGGTTGCGACGGTGAGCACCCAGAACGGGACCGCGACCCCCCACGCTTCCCGATCCTTCATGAGTTCGAACGACCACTCGAGCTCGGCGGGGTGCGCGTAAGACCAATTGCGGCCGAAGTAACCGCCGGGCTTCTCGCTCGGTCCGCACCCCAAAAACAATCTCCCGTTCGACAGACCGACCCCAAGCCCGACGTTCAGCCACCATATCCCCGTGCGCCACGCCGAAACCGCCCATCCCGCGAGAAAAAGGATCGAGAGGATCGACCCGCCCCAGCGAGCGAACGCCCGGGCTCTCTGGACGAACGCGCCCGGCACGGAGGGGCGCCGGGATCGGTCGTCGTTCGAGGGAGCGGGCGGGGCGGTGGGGGCCGACGGCATACGCGGGTCTACCCGCACGCGGGTTCTTTGTTGCACGGAGAACGCTCACCGCCCGATGACGACGATCGGGCCGTTCGCGGTGCCAACGCGGCCGCGCCCTTCCGCGATCACCGCCTCGGCGATCCCGCGGCCGATCTTCGGCCCGCGCCGGGCTTCTCTGCGGCGGGCCGGGTGTGGGCGCGGGAACCTGCGCCGAGAGATGTTGGCTGATGCGATCGGTTCGCGGCGGGTGTGTCGCGCGACGGGCGCGGATCATTCGGTGGTGGGCACGGGCGTTGGCGCGGCTTCTCCGCACTCGGGGCAGACGGCGTCGGGGGTTGATAAACCCGCGCGGTCGTAGCCGCAGGCGGGGCATTGGTTGTGCAAAGTTCGACGGCGGGCCGCGGCGTCGCGACGCCAGGCGAAGACGGTCAACGCGATCGTGGGGAGTGTAATCGCATAGAAGGGGATCGTCACGAGCCGCATTGAAGGATCGTTGTAGACGTCGAATGACCAGTTGAGGCTGGGGGGATGCCGTATAAAGAGCCAAGGCCCACGATACGGGTCCAGAGGTTCGGCGTGTGCCCATCCGAGAGACATCGCCCCGCTGTCCGCAACCGCGGCGATGCCGACTTTTGGGAGATAGCCGAAGTCCAGCCACACCGACGCCACCCACGCCGCGACGAGGAGGATCGAGAGAATCAGTCCTCCCCACTTGGCGGCCTTGCGGAGCCTCGGGCGAGGGCGAGAGATGCGGCGCGAAGGTGTGTTCGCTGGTGCGGGCGTCACGGGATCAGTCTATCGCACGGGGGGATCGGTTCATTCGGCGGCAACGCGGGGGCCGTGACCCCGTGCCAGCGAGGTCGCGTTCACGGACCCCCGCACCTCGGAACGTGCCGCCGCGACCTCGTGTGCCTTTGGTTTGAAGGGATCACGCCGGAAGGTCGCGGTGCTCCGGCCGCAAGAGCACCGAAGTCGCCCACTACGGCGCGCGAGTTCGTGTGCAACCGTGGGGCGACTTCGGTGGCACGGGGGGCGGGTTCTCTACTTCGCGGGGACGACCTCGACGATCCCGCAGTCGATGTACTGGCCGCCCCGGGTCTGCTTGCAGTGGATCGCGAGGGTGTTCGTGCCCGCGCGGAGCGCCGCGATCGCGGCGGGCGCGATGGGCACGGTGCGGTACGAGGAGGTGTACCCCGGCAAGGTCGCGGCGGGAACTCCGTTGATGAAGACCTCGGCGTCCTCGTCGTGATGGATCGAGAGCGCGGCGTTTGCAGGGACGGCCGTCAGGTCGAACGTGCGGCGGAGCCAGATGTCGCTGCTTGTCCACGGGGTTTTGATGTTCGCGCCGGGTGTGCCCTCGGAGCCGAAGCCGGCTTGGCCGGTTTTCCAGCTTGAATCGTCGAAGCCGGCGGCGAACCAGTTCGCGCCGTCGAGGGGCGGCGTGCTCGTGGTGTAGCGCCAGGTGGCGCGGGCGTCGGTCTGGCCGGCCCGGGGGACGATCGCACGCACCGACGGCGGGGGGAGATAGAGATTGCTGGTTGCCTCGCGCACTTGCTTGGGGTCGATCTTCCAGATTTCGCGGTCGTAGGTGAGCCAGCCGTTGCACTCGATCTCGACGTCGGTGGTCTGCGTGTACACGGCGGCGCATAAACCCTCGGCGATGAGGGCGGGGATCTGGCGCAGGAGGTCGGTGTAGGCGCTGGTGAGCTCGTCCTTGTTCTTGAAGGTGACGTAGCCCCAGTTGTTCTTGGCGACCCAGGTGTGGCCCTCGAGCGGGAGCCCGAGTCCCCCGAACTCGCCGAGCACGGCGGCCCGATGAGCCTCGGCGGGGGGCGTGGCGGGGTCCGGGTAGGCGTGGATGTCCACCGTGTCGCCGGTCTTCATGTCGGTCCACCCCGTCGCGTTGTTCACGAGGCGGGTGGGATCGGTCTTCTTGACGAGGTCCGCCATCGATTTGGACCACGCGAGGTCGTTCTGGCCCCACCCCTCGTTCCACGGCACCCACATGACGATGCTGGGGTGGTTGCGGCGTGCTTCGATCATGGCGAGCAGCTCGTGCTCGAACTGCTTCTTCGCGCCCTCGTCGAGGGGAGGGAGTTTTTCCTTGGTGTCCGCGCCCGCGAAGAAGGGGCTGGGCATGTCCTGCCAGACCATGATGCCCATGCGGTCGCACATGGAATAAAAAATCTCGGGCTCGACCTTCACGTGCTTGCGGAGCATGTTGCAGCCCATGTCCTTGGCGGCCTGGATGTCGAACTTCATGGCCTCTTCGGTGGGCGGCGTGTAGAGGCCGTCGGGCCAAAAACCCTGGTCGAGCGGGCCGTAGCTGAAGACGGGCTGGCCGTTGAGGAGGATGCGGGGGATCCCGGCCTTGTCCTTGCCGAGAGAAATGTCGCGGAGGGCGAAATAACTGTTGATGAAGTCCTGGCCGTCGTAGGTGATGACGAGGGAGTACAGGAACGGGTCTTGGGGCGACCAGAGGCGCGGCTGAGGGATTTTCAGGGTCGTGCCCGCGGCGGCGTCGGCGATGTCAGCGGTGAGCACGACCTCTTTGCCGCGGAGAACCTGGACCTTGGCGGGGACCTTTGCCGTGAGAGAGTTTGCTGTGGGGCCGGGCACGAGCTTGAGCGTCACGCTTGATTCGGCGGCGTTGGGCGCGATGCTCAGCGCGCCGACGTACGACTTCGGGACCGCCTCGACCCACACCGTCTGCCAGATCCCGCTCGTGCGCGTGTACCAGATCCCGCCGGGCGTCAACCACTGCTTGCCGCGGGGTTGCGTGCCGGTGTCGGTGGGGTCGGTGACGGTGACGACGAGTTCGTCTTTGCCGCTGGGCTTCAGGGCATCGGTGATATCGAAGCAGAAAGGGTCGTACCCGCCCGCGTGCTCGCCGACGGGCTTGCCGTTGAGATCGACGACCGCCCGCCAGTCCACCGCGCCGAAATGGAGCAGCACACGCTGGTCGTTGGTCCGCCACTCCGGCGGCACGATGAACCTGCGGCGGTAGACGAGGGTCTGATCGGGGTTGAGGGCCTTGGCGACGCCCGACAGCGAGGACTCAACCGGGAAGGGGACGAGGATCTTCCCCTGCCAGTCCTCGCCGCGCGTCGCGGGTGCCTTCGCGGTCTCGAAGATGGAGTAGTCCCACAGGCCGTTGAGGCTCTGCCACTTGTCGCGGACCATCGTGGGTCGCGGGTACTGCGGCCAGGGGTTGTCGGGCGAGACGTCCTTGGTCCAGCGCGTGGTGAGCTTGCCGGGGACGGGGTGCCAGGGGGCGGCCGCCGGGGTCTGGGCGTGCGCGATGTTGGCGAGCAGGAGCGAGAGCGTGAGCGAGAACGCGGCGAGAAACTTCATGGTGCTTGGTCCTTGGCGGGTTCAATCAAACGATGAGGCGGGTGCGGGTTCGTGTTTGGGCTAGGCTGGATCGTCGGCCGCCGCGGCCTGGTCGCTGGCGTAGAGGCGGTGGACGACGAGCCCTTGCGATTCGTAGACGGAACGGCGCTCCCAGATCGCGTCTTCGTGCATCCAGGAGCTGATGACAACGTCGGTCGCACCGGTGCGGGGGGCGTCGGCGGGGGCGATGATCGGCCAGCCCCAGAGCGTGCGGCCGTGGTGCTGGCGGTCGTCGTCGGCGAGGGCGACGATGGCGGCGGGGGAGTTGGCGAGGATGTCGGCGAGCTCGCGGGTGTGGCGGCCGGTGCCGTGGACGATGACGCGGCGAGTAGCGAGACGGGTGAGGGCGGCGCGGAGTCTCTCGGCACCGTCGGCGGGGACCGATCCTGAACCGGCGGCCGATGGTGAGGAAGCTCCTTGCACAGCGGCGAACGCGCACGGCCTTGACGCGGGCCACCAGCGTGGCGGCGCGAGCGCGGCCGCGTCGAGCACACGCTCGACGGCGTCGGCGTGCGATGAGAGCGCGTACCGCTCGCGCGCAGTGCGGGCGGCCGCGACGCTCATCGCCTCAACCGTTGCCGATCCCGCGGGCCCGGCCGGGCGCAGCGACGCTCCGATTGCTGCCGCCAGGGAGCGGGCGGTGGCGGCCTCGTCATCGCCGGGCTTGGCGTCGGCGATCAGGCCGTTGACGCCGGACTCGATGGCGTCGGTCGCGCCGGAATCCGTCCGCGCGACGACGGGGACGCACCCGCGGGCCATCGCTTCGAGCATGGAGATGCTGAGGCCCTCGTAGCGCGAGGGGAGCACGAAGGCGTCGTGGTCGTCGAGGAGCGCAAAGAGCGTCGGCTGGTCGACGGCGGGGAGGCGCGTGATGAACGGGCGTCCGGCGATCGCGGCGTCGAGGTCTTCGGAGGCGGGGCCGTCGCCCACGATCGTGAGGCGGTGGGGGATGTTGCGGCGTTCGAGTTCGGCGGAGAGAAGGGGCAGCGCCATGATTCGTTTTTGGTGGTGCTCGAGGCGGCCCGTGTAGAGGAGTCTTACGGGAGCGGCATTCGGCGTTCGTGATTCGGCATTCGTCCGATCTGCCGAGTACCGATCGGTTCTTCCTTCAGGGATCGGCACGCCGTACGGGATGTGGTGGAGGTCGGCGCTGCGCTGCGGCAGGCGCGCGGCGAGCGTGGTGTGGATCTTTTTGCTGACGGCAATGAAGGAGGTGATGATCGGTTCGTAGTGTGCGAGGACGCGGGCGTCGTATTCGATGTCGGAGTGCTGCCATCCGATGACGCGGACGATCTCGGGCTCGCTGAGGGAGAGTGCGGCGGTGAGGCCGTAGCAGTCGCCGAGGAGGTTCGGGCTGACGAGCACGGGCCGGCGCGAGGAGCCGGAGAGGTGGCGGACGGTCTCGCGGTAGGTGGCGATGAAGGGGGCGAAGTTGCCGGGGTAGGCATCGAGCGCGGGCAGGCCAGTCGGCGCGATCACCTCGACGCGCGGGTGGAACTCAACGCTCAGGCGCCGCTGGTCGTTGGGTTCGGGGTGGAGGAGCAGGGCGCAGGCGCGGCCGCGCGCCGCGAGGGTGTTGACGAGGCGGACGGCCCAGAGCGTGACGCCGGAGACGTTGAGACCGTGGGGCAGGATGATGAGAAGCGGGGCGGGCACGGGGGGACTGTACCACGGTGGGGGTGGGGGCCGTGGGTTGGCTGCATGGTGCTCAGCACCCCGCCTCAAAGTCAACGACGAACGAGTCGTAGTCGTCGCCGTTGACAAACCCGTTCTTGTCATAGTCGCTCGTCAGCTCGCCCGCCACGAACGCGGCAGAGAACGCGTCGAAGTCGTCGCCGGTGAGGAAGCCGTCGTGGTCAAAGTCCGGGCGGCAGGCGGGCGTGAACTCGTAGGCCCCCATGTCGGAGATGGGCGCGGTGCCCACGCCGCCATCGGCCGTCGCCGGGTCGTCGGCTCGTCGGGGGTTCCCGTCGAGGTCCAGGGGGTTGAGTTCGGCCGTGTTGCCGTTCTGGTCGATGTCGGCGTAATCGGCGATCAACCTGGTGTTGTCCCCGTGATCGATGCAGCCCGAGGTGGGTTGGAGGCGGCAGTTGTCGTCGCTGGTCCCCGAGACGTTGTCGGCACCGTTGGCGTCCACAAAGAGGGGGTCGGTGGTGATGCAGCCCGGCCCGCGACCCACGTACGTTCTTGGCATTGCCTGCACGCAGCTCGCGTACACCGGGATGCTTCCGCCGTTCTGGATGTTCGCGGCGAAGGCGTCGGTCGCCGTGTCGGTGTCCGTGTTGCCGAAGAGGATGCAGTTCTCCGCAGTGATGGTGGAGCCGCTTGTGTTAGAGAGCCCGCCGCCGCTCGCGGCGGAGTTGCCCGAAACGGTGCAGTGCTCCAGGTAAGTCAGGTTTCCTGTCCCCAGCGCATAGACCGCCCCGCCGTTGAGGCTTGTCGCCTTGTTCCCGGTGAAAAGGCAGTTGTAAAACCGCACCCAACCGCCGCCCCCGAGGAACGAACCCACGGCGCCGGCCGTGTTGTCCGAGGTGTTGCCGATGAACCGGCAGTTGCCAAAGGCCACCTCCGAGTTCGCCGCCGAGCGGAAATAGACCGCGCCGCCGACACCGGTTGATTTGTTCGCGATGAAATCGCAGTTCGCGAAGTGAGCCTTCGACGCCTGGGCAGTAAAGCTCACCGCGCCGCCGTCGGTGCCGTGGTTGTTGTTGAAGAGGCAGTTGCGGATGGTCGGGCTGGCGTTGTCGATGGCGAGCCCGCCCCCGCGCGGGTTGGTGTCGCCGTCGGCGTACCCGTTGGTGATGGCAAACCCGTCAAGGATCGCGGTGCCGTTGACGCCGGTCGCGGTGACGACGTGCGCCGTGTTGTCGGTCGCGGTGGCAGCGATGTTGCCGGAGAGGAACGACGTCTGGAACGTGAAGTGCCGTTCGGCGAGCGTCGCCTCGACTCCTGGAAGCTGCCATAGATCGCGAGGTTGCTCCGGAGGTTGAAGGTCTTGGTCCGGTCGGTACCTGTTGTCGGTGCGTAGAAGCCGTCGGCGACCTTGAAGATCTGCGTGACAGTGTTGCTGAATTGAGCAATGTTCATCGCGTCCTCAAGGCTTCGAAGTGACGTGACCCAGCTCGACCCGCTGAACCCGGCCGAGGCGCTGGCGTTGACGTACAGCTTGGGGTAGACGCCGCCGAGGTAGCGGATCTGGAAGCCTGCAACATTGACGTAGCTGCTGGTCGGGCTGAACACGTAGATCACGAGGTGCCCGTCGGACGTGAACGCGTGGTGCGTGACGTGGGTCTTGCCCTCCACAAAGGCGTTCCCGCTAATGCCCCCGGGCATGAGCTTCGCACCTTCGTTGGATTCAGGGACGTTCACGTTCGTGGTGATGACGTTGTAGGGGTTGGGCGCGTAAGTGACAACCGTGTAGAACCCGGGCTTGAGGTTGACGATCGAGAACTGGAGCGGGTGACCTGTCACGGACGTCATGCCGTCGGCGAAGAGCCGGTCAAAGTCGCCCGTCATGCCCGGGATGTCCGCCGAGTACGGGCCGCTGATGTCCGGCCCGTACAAGGAAATGTCGATGTTTGTCGGGTTCCCGTTGACATCGATCAGACCGGTGTAACTCGCTTGAACCGGAACTTTGTTCCACTTTCCCGGAAGCTCGGCCGCGCAGCCGTTCGTTTCGGCAGGGGCGCCATTCCAGCTCCCCGCGACTGCATCGCTGTTGATTTCAAAGTTGAAACTCTGGGCAAGCGTGGTGCCTCCACCAAGCAACACGCCCAAGCCGACCAACAAGCCGAGACTCCGCTGACTCAACATGTCCACGCGCCTTTCCTTGCAAGCACCGGCCGGTCGAAGCGAACCAGAAGGCCCGCCCGGCGGCGCACCCACGGCGGCACCGTTCGGTGCCACTTGCTCCAAAGGCCCATGCGACAATCTACCGCACCGAGGCCGGAATTCATCGCAGGATTTTCTGACTGCGCATGACTGGTGCGATTGAAAGTCCGAGAATCGCTTTCCCGGCGAGTCAAACTCTCCGCATCTTCGTCACCCGCCCAACCTCCACCCACTCCACCACGAAGATATTCCCCGCGTGGTCCCAGATCGCGCTGTGCGGCGTGATGAACTTGCCGGGGATGAACCTCTCGCGGGGTTCGCCGCGGAGGGATTGGCTGCCGCCGTCGCAGAGGACGGTGATGGGTTTGTTGTCCTTGTCGAGGATGGTGACTCTCGCATCGAGGTCGGGGACGAGGAGGTCGTCGCCGCGTTGGTGGAAGTGGCAGGGGAGTTTCATCTCGTTGGTGACGAAACCGGTATGGCGGCCGTCGAGGGAGAAGTACTGGATGCGGTGATTCGCACGGTCCGCGACCGCGAGCCGGGGCGTACCGCCCCGCGCGACTTCTCTGGTGTCCAGCCACAGCCCGTGCGGGCAGGACAACTGCCCGCGTTGGTTGCCGGGGCCGCCGAAGGAGTTCTGGTACTCGCCCTTGGCGTTGTAGCGGTGGATCCAGCTCTTGCCGTAGCCGTCGGCGACGTAGAGGTCGCCGCTCGGCGCGGTGGCGACGTTGGTGGCGTGGTACTCGCCGGGGTTCTCGTAGAGGCCTGATTCCATGGGGCAGCCCAGCTTGTAGACGAGCTTGCCGTCGAGGTCGGTCTTGTACACGATGCCCTTGGCCTGGTCGCAGAGATACAGGTATTCCTGCGAGCCTTCTTTGTTGATATGGAGGCCGTGCGCGCCGCCAGCGAGGCCGTATTCCGCGCCCCAGGATTTCATGAACTTGCCGTCGGCATCGAAGACGACCATGGCGTCCTTGGATTGGCTGGAGGAGTGGACCGTGTGCTTGATGTAGATGCGGCCTTGGGAGTCCTCGCAGACGCCGTGGCAGTTGCCGTAGGCGATGGAGTTGGGGAGCACGCCCCAGTCGTGGAGGACCTCGTACCTGTGGGCTCCGTCGCCGACGACGATGGGTTCGAGACCCGACTTGCCGCCGATGGTGGTGTTCGCGGCGGAAGCCCGGATCATGAAGGGCGCGGCGGCGAGGGTCGCGGTGGCGGCGGTGGCCTGGGAGAGGAAATCACGGCGGGAGTGGGGGGTGCTCATGGGAGCGTTGTACCCGCGATCGGCGAGGTTCGCAACGTGCGGAACGCGGTCGGGTGCCGTTCGCGGCGGTCGGACGGGGCGGGGCATGGCGCATATACTTCCGACGGACGAAAAAGTGCACGCGCGTGCCCGTCCGCACACCTCTGGAAACCCGCAATGACCACGATCCCGACTTTCATCGCCGGCCTGACTCTGGCAGCCTCGCTCTTCTTTGCCTCGGCCGCCGGGGCGCAGGGGACCCAGCCGCCGAACACTGAACCGGCGAAGTCCGAAGTACCGAAAACCGAAGCGCCCAAGGCCGAACCAACCAAGGACCAGGAGAAGACCGTGTACGTACTGATGACGACCTCGATGGGCGATATCTCGATCGAGCTGAACAACGAGAAGGCCCCGATCAGCACCCAGAACTTCCTGTATTACGTGGACAAGAAGTTCTACGACGGGACGATCTTCCACCGCGTGATCAAAGACTTCATGATCCAGGGCGGCGGGTTCACGCCCGACATGAAGCAGAAGGAAACCGGCAAGGGCATCAAGAACGAGTGGAAGAACGGGCTCAAGAACGTGGCGTACTCGGTCGCGATGGCGCGGACCCAGGTCGCGGACTCGGGCACCTCGCAGTTCTTCATCAATTCCAAGGACAACGCCTTCCTCGACCAGCCCAACGACGGCGCGGCGTACGCCGTGTTCGGAAAGGTCGTGAGCGGCACGGACGTCGTCGACAAGATCCGCGCAGTCAAGACCGGCACCAAGAGCTTTATGAGCGACGTGCCGGTTGAGACGGTCGAGATCAAGTCGGTCCGTCGGATGACGGCTGACGAGGTAGCGAAGGTCACTGGGGCGGCTGCCAAGGCCCCCGCCCAGGAGCCAGCGAAGAAGTAGTTCCTTGACCACCAGACCAAAATCAAGAGAGCCGGGGCTTTCCGCCCCGGCTCTTTTTTCAAACCATTTCTCAGTCTCGATCGAAACCGCCTAGGACACGCGCCGCTGCGACTGAGGCGGCGGGGTCAAGGGTCGCAAAGGCAACGGCTGAGCACGGCCCGGGCTCGGACGGGCGGACGCGGCGCCGGCGGTCTCGGTGCGGCTCGGCGTTGGGATCGGGGCCGGAGCGGCCGGCGGTGGCGTTGGGTCGTCGATGTGGAGCCGCTTCTGGCGGGCTTCGTCGATGGAGCGGTCCAGCTTCGTGAGGATCGACTTGACCTGGTTGAATGATCGTTGTGAGGGGCCCATGCAGATACTCCGGATGCCGAGCTTTTCTCGCCCGGCGGCATTCTCAGACCGTCCGCGTATCGGCCAATCTGGCCGCGGACTTGTCCTCCGAAAGCCCGGAGCGCGATCGCGGGCTCAAGGCGTGCCGGTTGTAGGGGTTGGCGGGGCCGCCCCGAGCGTATAGGCTGGCGTGTCCCAAAGGTGATCTGGGGGCTCGACGGGTCAGATATGGTACGTTTGCAGCACCTGTCGCGCGGTTTGCGGGCGGTGTCGAGGAGTTGTTCATGGCTCAGGTCCGGCTTGAAGGCGTTCAGAAGGTCTACCCCAACGGCTACGAGGCCGTGAAGGGTGTTTCGCTGGCGATCAGCGACGGCGAGTTCGTCGTGCTGGTGGGCCCGTCGGGTTGTGGGAAATCCACGACGCTGCGGATGGTGGCGGGGCTGGAGGAAATCTCGGGCGGCACCATCTCGATCGGCGATCGCGTCGTGAACGATGTTCATCCCAAGGACCGCGACATCGCGATGGTTTTCCAGAATTATGCCCTGTACCCGCACATGAGCGTGTACGAGAACATGGCCTTCGCGCTCAAGCTGCGGAAGTTTCCCAAGGCGGACATCCAACGCCGCGTCGGTGACGCGGCCAAGATCCTCGGCATCACCGAACTGCTCGACCGTAAGCCCAAGGTTCTTTCGGGCGGGCAGCGGCAGCGGGTGGCGGTGGGCCGCGCGATCGTGCGCGAGCCGAAGGCATTCTTGTTTGATGAGCCGCTGTCCAACCTTGATGCCAAGCTGCGTGTGACCACGCGGGCCGAGTTGAAGGCCCTGCACATGCGGCTCTAGACAACCACGATCTATGTCACGCACGACCAGGAAGAGGCGATGACGCTGGGCGATCGAATCGTGGTGATGCAGGGCGGCATCATTCAGCAGGCCGACACGCCGCTGGAGGTGTACCGCAGGCCCGCGAACCGGTTCGTGGCGTCGTTTGTGGGAACGCCGCCAATGAACTTCTTCGAGGGTCGGCTGGTCAAGCGTGCCGATGGGCTGGCGTTCGTGGAAACCGATGCGTCCCCGGGCATCATGGCGCCTCTCACGTTCGGGCTCGGCGTGGAACGATCGCGAGCGCTCGCGGACCACGCCGAGAAATCGGTCGTGCTCGGGCTCCGGCCGCAGGGCCTGCGCTCGGTGGGGAGCGGCGCCGGTCCGGGAGTTGACTTTGTTGTTCGGGTGATCGAGCCGCTCGGGGATCTCATGGACGTCTCCTGCGCTTCGGCGTCTCAAGCGAACATCGTGGCGCGGGTTTCCGCGCCGGCGTTCGGCGGCGTGGAGCTCAAGGTCGGACGCCCCGCTCGGTTTGAGATCGACACCGAGCACACGCACGTGTTCGAGCCTGGGGAGTTCGGGCGGCGCCTGGCGTAGGGAGATCGGGCGGCGCGGTACCATGGCAAAGCAACGACCACAATCGCGTTCAAGCTCAGCGAAAAGACCGGGGCCGACCACGCGGGCGAAGCGAGGGAGCACGCCCAAGGGTGCGAACGCAACGCCGAGATCGCGGGGCTTGGCGGTGAACCCAGCCCCCCGCCGATCCGTCGGTGATCGATCGACGCTGGCCCCGTCGGATCTCGTTCATGTGCGCGAGTTGTTCTGGAACAACGTCATCCGCGAGATCCTCACCGCGCTCTCGGCGATGACCATCGCGGCCCAGGAAACGTGCGCAGAGAACGAACGGGCCGCGGAACTCGCCGCCGCGGCCGGGCGGGCGCGCACCGTCGAGGCTGTCGACGCGGAAGAAGTGCCCGACCCGTTCGACGGGCGGATGGCCGTTATCCTCGCTAACGGGACACGCATCCCGATCGCCGGTGTGGCGCCTTTGTTTGCGTGCGGCGTGCCGGGGACGGCGGGCGAACGGTCGCTCTCGATGGCGGTGGAATGCACCGTCTTTCACATCACGACCCCGGCGGGCGAGGCGTACACGCTTCCGCTGCACGAGATTCGAGGGTTCCACGCGCTGACCGACGAGTTGATGGAGCAAGTGACGGCCGCGACACAAAACGCGGACGCCGACGAATCAGAAAGACCTTTCGGCTTCGCGGCGTTTACATCGCTTGCGCGTGGGATGCCCGTTCCGGCATCAAGCGAGCGACGTGAAAGCCCGCCGATGAGCGGGGAGCCAGCGCTCTAGAGGTCGGCGTCGGTGTGCCGATTCGGTGTGCCGGTGAAGATGTTACTTAGGCGCGGGGGCCGGGGGCGGCGTCGGGGCGGGCTCTGACTTGGCGGCCTCTGCCTTTGGCGCATCGGACGCAGGGCCCGGAGCGCCGTCGGCTGGAAGCACGTCAACCTTGGGTGCTTCGAGGACTGGGGCGGGCGGCACCGGGAGTTCGGACTTGGAGTACAACTTGGTGTTGTTGTCGAGGTCCTTGAGGGAGGCGATCCGATCGCGGGCGATCTTGGCGTGGGCGCTGAACGGGCCCCCGTCGGTGATGCTGGCGATCAGTTCATAGTTTTTCTGGGCTTCGTCGGGGAGCCGGCGTGATTCGGCGACCGCGGCGAGCCCGTAGAGGGCGCTGACGCGGAGCATGGCCGCGCCGGGCTTGCCGGAGGTGTCGTCGGCGACGCGCTGGTAGAGCTGGTTGGCCTGGTTGAGGAATTGTACGGTGTCCTGCTCGGTAAGCCCATCGGCGGCGTTGGCGAGGGAACCGTCTTCCTTGACCTCCGCGCCCGGTTTGTAACCGAGCCGGACGGCCTTCATGTTGGCGTCGGCGGCGGCCAGACGTGCGAGGTGGGGCACGCTGCGAACACGCTCGTACTCATCGGCCACCCGAGCGAGCGATTGCGGGCTGGGGTTGGCGCTGTTGGCAACCGATTCGAGTTCCTGGAACGCGACGTTGACCTTCTCTACCTCGGCCTTCTTGTACCGGGTCCACCCCGCATACCCCACCGCGCCGAGCGCGATGATGATGAGGAGCGGCATGCTCCATTTCTGGAGAAACTCGATGAACTCCTGGTTCAGGCGTGATTCGAGCTGGCCTGCACCTTCGCGGATCTGACGTTGACGATCGTCCATGGCAGCACGGGCCGGGCCCGGGTTCTCCTGAAATACCGCACAGGTGTCGGGCACCGGTGGGGTGCGGCGGGCCCTGTGGGGGGGGAGGAAGTGTAGGGTCTCGATCGGGCCCGGGGGCGGTCGTTCAGCAGCCGGACTCGAACGCCGACACGAACGCGTCAAAGTCCTCGCCGGTCACAAACCCGTCGCGATCAAAATCGGCGGCGGCGTCCCCCGCGTCGAAGGCGCCAACGTAGGCGTCGAAGTCCTCGCCTGTCACGAACCCGTCGCAATTGAAATCGCCGAGACAGACGGTAAGCGAGGCGGACTGGCTCGTAACCGCGGCGCAGGAGTTGGTGATGGTGCAGGAGTACAAACCCGCGTCGGGATTCCGGGCGTTGGTCAGCGACAGCGCTGGCGTTGCGGCCGAAGGGTTCGAGACGGTATCGATGGGCACACCGTTCTTCCTCCAGAGGAACGTGAATGGCGCGGTGCCGGCGGCCGTGGTCGTGAACGTTGCGGTGCCGCCGTTGCAGACGACCTTGGGCTGGGGCTGCAGGCCGATGCTGGCGGGCTGGTTGACCGTTACCAAGGCCGAGCCGCAGGTGGTGCTGGAGATGCCCGAGGAGATGATCCGAGCACGGGCGAAATACGTGGCCGAAGCTGATGGGGAAACACTCAGGGACGTGCCGGTCCCGACGGACGTGCCGCCGCAGGAGCCGGTGAACCAGTCCACGGTCTGCCCGGGCGGAACGGTCGCCGAGAGAGTGGTGGGGGATCCGTTGCAGACAGGGTTGGGGCTGGCGCTCACATTGGTCGGCGGCGGCGGCGGGGTGTTGTCCACGATGGTGAAATCGGCGACGACGGGGAGATGGTCGGTGACCGTGGTGAGGAGGCTCAGAACGGTGGCGCGGTTGGCGAGGTCGGCGAGCGCGGTGTTTGAGCCGCTGCTGACGTTGCCGCCGAAGGGCGTCGAGCCGTTGTTGCCGAAGGCGGTGTAGGTGTTGTTGACGAGTTGGAGCCCCGTCTGATTCAGGACCGCGCCCGAGACCAGCAGAAAGTCGAAACGGGCGTTGAGCGTGGTCGCGGATTCGGTGCAGAGGCCGACGAAGGACGCGGAGTTCGCCCAGTTCCCAGCGGCATTGACGGGGTCGTGGGCTTGCGCGTTGCCAGCGGCGATCAGGGTTTGATAGGCGGCTTCGCTGCTGCCGCCGGTGAGATTGAAGTCTCCGGCATAAATGATGTGCGCGCTGGGCCCCAGGGCATCGGCGTCGGCGCGGATTTCCGTCGCCTCGAAGTTGCGTCGGGTCGGGTTCGTGCCACCGCTGCTTGCCTTGTAGTGACTGACGTACAGATAAAAATCAGCGGCGCTGGAGTACCCGATGGGGTGGAGCTTGTAGCGGATGGGCTGGCGCGGCGCGCCGGAAGTGCTCGCGGTCCCGATCCCGACGGCCTGAAGAACCTGGATGGTGGAGCTGTTGTAGACAAGTCCGTTGGGGCCGTTGCCGGTGACGTTCCCGTTCGTCGCGCCGATGAACGTGTCGTAGGTGTAGACGCCCGGGCCGTAGATGGCGTTGAGCTGCGCGACGAGCGGCTGAAGGGTGGTCGAAGGGGTGAAATAGAGCTCCTGAAGGGCCAACACGTCGATCGGCTGGACGTTTCCGGCCAGATGTACGTTGCCGATGGCCTGGAGGACCGTGTCGAGCCCGGGGCGGGGAGTGGAAACGCCGGTGTCCGCGTCGATGTTGTAGGTGACGACGCGGATGCCGCCAGCCTGAGCGAGCGTGGCGGAAACGCTGACGATCGCCGCGAGGACGATGGTGAAGAGGCCGTACCACCGGAACGCCTGCGGCATGGCACGGTGTGCGGAGACGCGCTTCGGACGTTGGGGCTGGGTGAGAGGCACCACGCCGAAGTCGATCGGGGCTGGTTGGCTGACACCGGTGCGAGCCGGGAAGAGTTCAGACGGCATTGGGTCGTTCCTTCAGGTTGGTTCAGAGCGTACCGCGGGCAGTGTAATATGAAAACTCGCAGATTTCGCCGTGGGGACGGCTGGAAACGACACAATTCCAGGATAATCGAGGCACGCTGCCGATCGTCATTGTTTCCGCTCAGACCTCCTTGTAGCATGGCGCAGTTGCGGGGCGTGGTCGTTGCGTCTCATAAAAGGATGGACTCATGAACTATCGGGTGGCGTGCTCGTTGGCGGTTTGGGTGGGGGTTCTTTCGGGAGTTGTGCAAGCTCAGGTGTTCGCGCCTCTCGACACAGGGCCTGAGCTTGTCGGTGCCGGGGCCGTAGCGGGTCCTCGGCCCGAACACGGGACGGTGTTCAAACTCAGCCCGGCGGCGTTGCACGAAATGCTGGCCGGAGCACCGTCAGAGCGGATAGGCCACGAGTTGAGCGGGTACGGGATTCGCATCGACCTCCCCGGCCCCGGCGGCCGGGTGGTGGATTGCTGGGTCGCGGAATCGCCGGTGATGGAACCGGAACTGGCGGCCAAGTTCCCTGAGATTCGGACGTATGTGGTGCGGTCGGAGGATCGCTCGGCCGTGGGGCGGATCGAGGTTTCGCCCCGCGGGTTGACGGGGATGTTGCGCACGTCCGAGGGTGTTTGGATGATTGACCCCTGGCAATCGGCGGACGCGAGCGTGGTCGTTTCGTACTGGCTGCGCGACCTGCCCGGCGGCGAGGATTGGATCTGCGAGACGACCGAGGGCGTCCATGGCTTCGGGACTCCCGAGGACTTCGGAGCGTTTCACGGGCGTGCGTTGCAGACGCTGCGGACCGTCAGGCTGGCGATGGCGTGCATGGGGGAGTACGGACTCTACCAGAGCACGATCCAGGGGCACGCGGCCAACGTGGCCGACCCGCTCGCTGCCATCGTGACGGTGGTGGGGCGATCGAACGTGGTGTACGAGGCGGATCTTGCGGTGCATTTCAATCTGGTGGCGAACAACGATCAGATCATTTTCACCGCTCCGGCACCTGCCCCCTCCGACGCGTCGTGTACGGGGACGGGAGGGGCGGATTGCTCTGGGAACCTGCTCGGGCCGAACATCGACACGCTCGCGGCCCGCATCGGCAACGCGAACTTCGACATCGGGCATTTGGTCACACGGATCTTCGGCGGGGTGGCGTACCTGTCGTCGGTTTGCGGTGGGAGCAAGGCGGGCGGCATTTCGGGTATTCCGCGCGGGGGCGATGTTGATCCGTTTTCGGCGTTGGTGGTGATCCACGAGATGGGGCACCAGTTCGGGGCCAACCACACGTTCAGCGGGAGCCGGGGGCGTTGTGCGGGGAATGTCCATTTGTCCACGGCCTGGGAAGCCGGGTCGGGGTCGTCGCCGATGGCCTACGCGGGCGGGTGCCCGGTCGGGGATGCGCCGCCGAGCGACAACATTGTGCAGTTCGCCGAGCCGTTCTTTCATCACGGGAGTTACGGGGAGATGCAGACGTTCCTTGCTGGGGCGGCGTGCCCCGCGCAGACGACGACGGGGAACACGCCCCCGAGCTTCGCGTCGGTAACGCCCAGCACCTCGATCCCGCCGGGGACGCCATTCACGCTCAGCGCCAGCGCAACCGACGTGGACGGAGACGTGTTGACATACTCCTGGGAGGAGTACGACTCGGGCGTTTCCAGACCGCTCAGCGGGGCGGGGTCCGAGGACAACGGCGCGGGCGCGCTGTTCCGTGTGTTCATCCCGGTGACGAGCGGGCAACGGACGTTCCCGAGGATGGCGGACGTGCTCTCGGGAGTGCCGACGCCCGGGGAAAGGCTGCCGACGGTGACGGGAGTGTCGCGGCGGTTCCGCGTGATGGCGCGGGACAATCACGCCGGCGCGGGCGGGGTGGCAGTCTCGCCGTTCGTAGACCTGAGTATCCCGGCGGGAACCTCGACGTTCGGTGTGGTTTCTCCCGTTGAGAGCGCGGAGGTGTTCGCCGGACCGAATGTCGTGAAGTGGAGCGTCGGCGGAACAAACGCGGCACCGATCTCGTGCTCTTCAGTCTCAATCAGATTCTCGAAGGATGACGGCCTGACGTTCCCGTACTTGTTGGGATCGTTCGCGAACAACGGTTCCGCGGTGGTGACGCTGCCGGTGCTGGGGGTGCCCGGGGCCGGGAGGATTCGGGTGGACGCAGACGGGAAAGTTTTCTTTGCGATGTCGAGGGCGTTCGCGTTCAAGGGCGTCTGTCCGTCGGATTTCAACCGCGACGGGTTCGTGACGGGTGACGACTTTGACGGGTACGTGGCGGCGTTCGTGGCGGGGGCGATTGAGTCGGACTTCAACGGGGACGGGTTCGTGACAGGCGATGACTTTGATGCGTATGTTGCGGCGTTCGCGGCGGGGTGTTAGCGCACAACGTCGGGAGCGCGAGCGGCAGCAGGGAAGAGAGAACGGGCTCCCGTTCATCAAGAATGAACGGGAGCCCGTTGTTGTTGAGAACGAAACGCCGGTTTATCCGCGCTTGGCGAGCAGGTCGCGGATTTCGGTGAGGAGCTTCTGGTCGGCGGTCGGGCCGGGCGGCGGCGGGGCCGGGGGCTTGGGCATGGCCTTGTTCATGGCCTTGATGACCATGAAGAGGACGAAGGCGATGATAATGAAGTCGATGACGGCCTGTATGACCGCGCCGTAACCGATCTCAACGGCGGGCTGGAGCACCTTTCCATCAGCGCCTACCACGCCTTCTCGAATCACCGCGCCCGCCTTGCTGAAGTCCACACCTTTGGTCGCGAGGGCCACGACGGGCATGAAGACCTTCTCAACCAGCGCACCGACGATCTTACCGAACGCCGCACCAATGACCACGCCGATGGCCATGTCGACGACGTTGCCGCGCATCGCGAAGGCTTTGAACTCTGAAATGAACCCCATGATGTTTCTCCTAAACGAGTGATGGAACTCCCACGGGACGGGTCGG
>JBGAOD010000024.1:0-38223 GCA_044221955.1 Phycisphaerales bacterium
CAGTTCATCGGGCGCGCGGGGCGGCAGGGCGATCCGGGGTCGGCGCAGATTTTCGTTTCGTTGGACGATGAGCTGGTCACGCAGCACACGCCTGGGCTGATCGCAACGTTGAAGGCGCGGACGGCGGTGGGGGCGGGCAAGGGCGGGGAACTGAGCGAGACGCGGGTTGCGATGGGGATTTTTCGCCTGGCCCAGAGCCGGTCTGAGGCGCGGGATCGTCGGAATCGGGCGGCGGTTTTGAAGCAGGATGATTGGATGGAGAAGTATTTGCCGGGGATGTAGGCGGGGATGGAACGGAGGCCGGACTGCCTCGAACAGGGCCCGTTCGGCGTGCGTATGTCTGCGGGAGATGCCTGCTTCCCCGCACGCCTGTCGTTTCGCTTGGATTGGTCCGAGCCGTCCTAGTCTCCCGCGTCCACAGGAGTGCCGCATGCCCAAGCGTTTGATGAGCCTCGCGTTGATCGCGGTTTACTGTTGTGGGTTCTGTATTTGTGGGACTGCCGCGGCGGGTGCGCGGTTGGCGGATTCACCCGGACCTTCGCCGAGCCTCAGGTCCGGCGTCCGGGGGCGTGAGGTCGTGTTTGAACCGCCGACGCTTCAACCTCCGCTGACCAAGGTTGTGCCCGCGGACGCGCCGCTCAGCGTTTTCACGACTGCCGACGAACTTCTTGCGGCGCTCGAGGAGGCCGACAAGGGGCTCAAGACGTTGACGGCGGACCTGATCTACGACCGCACGTTCGCGACCGCGGGCGACCAGCAGTCCCGGAAGGGCAAGCTGTACTTCGTGGTGAGCGGGAGCGGAGACAACGGCGGGCCGAGGGGTTCGGATGCGGCGTCTTCGGCGTCGCGCAAGTTCGCGATCCACTTCGACACCATCATCATCGGCGGGCGGACCGACACCGACCCGCGACAGTACATCTTTGATGGCCAGTGGCTGCTCGAAAAGTATCCGAAGGACAAGCGTGCGACGAAGCGGCAGGTTGTGCCGCCGGGCGAGAAGTTCGACCCGCTGAGGATCGGCGAAGGGCCGATGCCGATCCCGATCGGTCAGAAGCGTGCGGATATTTTGGGCCGCTACGCGGCCACGCTGCTGGCGGCGAGCGACGGTCTCGACGCGAACGAGGAGAAGGATCTGATTGAGTTCGTCGCGGGCTCGTACCAGCTCAAGCTCGTGCCGCGGCCCGAGCGTGCTTCGGAGGAGAAGTTCACGGAGATCCGGCTGTGGTACCGCGCTGATGCGGACGGTCGGATCCTGCCGCGGATGGCCAAGACGATCAACGCGCTCGCGGGCGAGCCGGGGGATACGGGCGACGAGTCGTTGGTTCGTCTGTTGGGCGTGGTGCAGAACGGCGCGATCCCGGCGGGTGCGATTGACACGCAGATCCCGGAGGGCTGGGACTCGCAAACGATTCCGTTCCGCGAGGCCGCAACCCGATCGGGGCGGGGTGCGAACACGTCCGGGAATAGCGGTGCTGGAACGGACAAATCGGGTGAGCCCGCGACGACGACCCAGAGTCCGGGCCATAGTCCGGGTCAGGGTCCGGTAGCGACGCCGGAGGAAGTTCCCGATGATGCGGCGGAGGACGATGCGGGGCGAACGCGGGAGCCGAAATAGGCCGAAGAAACTATTGGTCGATCGCGGTTGGTCGTGGTTGATCGTCTTGGGGGGCGAGCGCCGGGACGAGTGGATCGAAGAACATTGCGGGGATTATGGTTGTTGTGCGGAGCGTGCGGGGATCGAGACGGGTTGGAAGCTGGTTCGAAATCCCGGGGCCTTGCTGGGCGTTTGACCTGAAGTGCTGACGAAGTGAAATCCGCATCATCCCGACTTGAACCGTGCACGGACCGCGTGGTCCCGGGAGAGCATCGTGAGCTTTGGATTCGTAAACGCGAGCGTTCGGGCGGTCGGGGCTGGTGGCGTTGAGCCTGCGGGCTTCCGGCCCTGTGCGTCGTCGCGCTCGCTTCGTCGTTTGGTTTCCGTCGCGGCGATCGTCGCTCTGAGCGGGACCGCCCTTGTCCGCGCTCAAGAATCTGGCACGCGGCCTGAGAGAGAGCCGCGCGAAACTTCCGCAGTGTCGCCGGCGCTGCGCGAACTGATCCAGGCGTCGTACCTGTCCGACGACGAGAAGCGTGAGCTGCGCGTTCGTCACGGGCTGTGGACGATCGACGACGTCACCAAGCCGCGGCTGGCGGCCAAGGCCGCGCTGATCCGCGGCGCGTACGACGATGCCTCGCTGCGCGACGTCGCGGCCGACGCCGAGGACCGGGCCGAGGCGATGCTCTTCCGCGGCGAGGTCGCGGACGCGCTCAAGGTGCTCGGCGAGATGACCACGGCCCGAGCGATCCGCCTGCGAGCCCAGGCTTTGATCGACTCTGGAAAGATCGATGAGGCGAGCGTTCAACTTGACGCGTTACTTTCCCTCAAGTCGGAGTCGGAGCCTGCGCCCGGTGATGCGGATGTCGAGATCGCTCGTGCTGCGCTGATGCGGCTGCGTCTGCAAACCGCAAACTCGGCACCGATCACGGGCGATGAGGTTGAAGCGATCTCGGGGCGGGTGCTTGAGATCCTGAAGGTTGCGAGAGAGAAGCACGACCGGCTTGGGTTCGCGGCGCCGTTGCTCGAAGCGCAGGTTCTGGCCGAGTGTGATAATCATGAAGAGGCGAGCCAGGCGCTGCAGACCGCGCGCTGTCGTTCAACCCTCGGCTCGCGGTGGGGATCGCGCTGGCGGGAGAATCGGCGGCCGCGCAGTTTGATTTTCCGCGTGCCGCAAAGCTCGCGGCACGTCTCGACGAGCTTGGCGGGCCCGGCTCCCCCGAGGGGACGCTGTTGCTCGCTCGGCTTCGCTTGAAGCAGAACGACGAGGCGGCCGAGAAGCTTCTTTCGGCGCGCTCTCGACCGTATCCCGCGGCAGCCATGACGCGCTGGCTCTCCGCGCCGCGGCGGCCGCGGCTCGGTTCGATGATGCGGCGGCGAAGCAGCATCTGGCGGAGTTCGATCTGCTCTGGCCGAGTTCTCCGCTGGCGCTTCTGGAAGTGGGGAAGACGTTGAGCGCTCAGCGTCAGTACGAGGCGGCCGCCGACGCGCTGCGCCGTGCCGCCGCTCGTGCGCCGCGTTGGCCCGAGCCGGCGGTCGAACTCGGTCTTCTTTTCATGCAGGCGGGGCGTGACGACGACGCGGTGGCGGCGCTCGAATGTTCTCAGCAGCTCGATCCCTACAACGTGCGGGCCGCGAACAGCCTCAAGCTGGCGCACGAGCTGACGTCGTACTCCCGTTTCGAGAGCGACCACTTCATCGTGCGTTGCAAGCCGGGGATCGATGAAGTGCTCGGCGCGGAGATGCTCGCGCCGCTCGAAGCGTTGTACGCCCGCGTGACCGGCAACGGCTCCGGCGGCATCGATTTCCAACCGCTCGGCAAGACCACCATCGACTTGATGCCCGACCACGCGTGGTTCGCGGTGCGCATTACCGGCATGCCGGCGGTACACACGATCGCGGCCTCAACGGGGCCGGTGGTGGCGATGGAAGCGCCGCGCGCCGGCGCGGGCTCTTCGATGGGCCCCTACGACTGGGCCCGTGTCTTGCAGCACGAGTACACCCACACGGTGACGCTGGCGCGGACGAAGAACCGCTTGCCGCACTGGTTCACCGAGGCCGCGGCCGTGTACCTTGAGGACGCGCCGCGCACCTACGACCGCTGCCAGATGCTTGCGGCCGTGCTCGACGGGAACGCACTGTTCGATTTCGACCAGATCAACATCGCGTTCATCCGCCCCGCCAAGCCCAACGATCGCGGACAGGCCTACGCGCAGGGGCATTGGATGTACGAGTTCATGCTGGAGCGTTTCGGCCCGCGTGCGCCGCTGGATCTCATGGACCGCTACGCGGCCGGTGATCGCGAGGCCGCAGCGATGAAGGCCGTGCTGGGCGTAACGCGCGAAGAGTTCCTCGATCAATTCAAGGTGTGGGCGGGCGATCAACTGGTCAAGTGGGGCCTGCGCGTTCCCGAGGGCACGCCGACGCTGCTGCAACTGCTCAAGGACGAGGCCAACCGCGGCGCGGCACCCGGGCAGTCCACCGACGAGGCAACGAGCGAGCTGCCGCAGCCGACCGCCGAGATGGTCGAACGCTGGCTCCAGTTGTACCCGAATCATCCGCAGGTGCTCAATGTCGCGGTCGCGATGGCGATGGACCGATCGCTCGACAAGGCCATGGAGAAGGCGTTGGACCGGCCGATCGAGAACGCCAAGAACGATCCAGAGAACAACGCTGAGAAGATGGCTGAGAACAAGACCAGGCCGAAGTTCAACCAACGGCCTGTCGCCAGCGCCGATCTCTCCATGGTGCCGCTCCTCGAGCGCTACGCCAAGGCCCGCCCGGTCGATCCTCTCCCGCACAAGCTGCTCGCCAAGCTCGCGCTCGACAGCGCCACGCCGCGCGACGCGATCCCGCACCTTGAGTATCTCGACGTGCGCGAGCAGAACTCGATCAGCTTCGCGGTGCAGCTCGCCAGGCTCTACGCGGCTGAGCACGAGTGGGACAAGGCCATCGCGAAGGCCGAGCGCGCGACGCGGATCGCGCCCTATGACCCTACCCCGCGCGAGCTGGCCGCGTCTCTCGCGATCGCGCAGAAGAACTACGCGGATGCTCGGCGTCATCTGACCGCGCTCACCAGGCTCGAGCCCAACCGGGCCGCGCACCGCCAACGACTCGAAGCGCTGCAGAAGCTCGAAGCGAGCACGAAGTAGAGCGCAGTCGAATTCACGCGGCGTCGAGCGATCGTCTAGAACGCTGATTCTCTTGACTCGGCAGAGGGCTTCGCAGGTTGTTCCGGGCTCGGCCCGACGTCCCATCCGGTCCATTCCTGATACCGCCGCTGCAAGTCCGCCGCGATCGCGTCGGGCTTCAGGCCCAGCGACGCGTACTGAATCACGGGCATGATCCGCACACGTGATCGGCTGAACTTGAACAAGCTCCCCCACGCTGAATCGCTGAACGGCGTGCCGCAAATCACCAGCGGCAGCACCGGCGCGTCGGTCCGCGCGATAATCAGCCCCACGCCCGGCACGAACGGCAGCAGCCGCCCCGGAGGCCTTTCGATCGAGCCCTCAGGGAAGATGCCCAGCGCCGCGCCGCCCTCGATCGCGCGGATCGCTTGACGCGCCGACGCCGTCTCCTTGCCGCCGCGTGCGACCGAGATCATCCCGCCCCATTCCCACACGGCGTTCAGCGCCGGCAGCATCATGTCCGCCGCCATCATCCAGCGCACATAGAACGGCAGGGCGTACTGCAGGATCGCCGGATCAACCCCCGCCGTGTGGTTCGCGACGATGATGATCGGCGTGGGCCCGTCGTTGCCGTCGAGCTTGCCGCCGACAGGGAAGCTCGGGATGTTCTCTTTTCCGGTGACCTCAACGCGATGAAAAATCCGGCAGTACGCGAGGATCAGCAGGTAGAGCATCCCCGTGACCAGGTCCCCGCGCGGGTTGCGCGGCAGCACGCGCCCGAGCACGATCAGCACCGCCCAGACAACTCCGAAGATGAGAAAAAACGCCAAGCTCGGCATGGGCGGGATAGTACTCGCTTACTTCTTCGCCTGAGCGTTCCCTTGAATCTGCGCCAGCAACGCCTCGTCGATGCCGAGGTACTCGCGCATGTGCTGGTCGTAGGTCTCCGAGTCCTGATCGCGCGAGAGGTCGAGGCGCATCTCGTTGATGACCTTGGTCCCCTGCTTGATCCAGTCGTTGAACGTCTCTTGCGAGATGTTGGCCGCGATCCACTCGCCGACGGGGCCGCGGAAGGGGGCTCTCGCCATCTTCGTGCCGGGGCGGCCGGTCTTGGCGTCCATGAACGTGCCGGTCGGTATGGCGGCGTTCGCGCCCGCGTCGCCGGCGACCTTCGGCAGCGCGACGCCGAGCGCCGTGAGCGCGTCGCCGATGGCCTTCATCGGCATGCGGTCGCCGCGCCGGGCCGCGACCTCGTAGCCGGTCAACAAGGTCTTGGTCGCGGAATCCCTGTCCCCGGCGGCGACGAGCGATTGCCCGCCGAGCTGGTAGGCCTTGGACATGTCGGGGTTGATGACGGTGCAGCGTGCGAAGGCGCGGGCCGCGTCGGCGTGGCGAGAGGCCTGGCTGTAGGCCTGGCCGAGGCTGAACCAGGCCATGTCGTTGTTGGGGTCGGCCTCGGGCCGGACCATGGCTTCGAACTGGGCGATGCGTTGGGCGGTGTCCATCATGATGGGGGATGGTATGGGAGAGAGGGGCGAGAGGTGGGCCGCGTACCCGGTGCCGCTCCGCCGAAGACGTCGGCGGCCTCTGGCACGCTACAGCATCCCCGCCCGCTCCCACGAGCGCCGATCGACGGCGATATCGAACCGCCGCCCGCACTCCGCGCACACGCCGGTCTCGCCCAGTCCGCTGAGGTCGTACACGCACACCACGCAAGCCCGCCCCGCCGCGGCCCGCACCGCTCGCTTCATCCGGGCCGTGCGCCGCCGCGTCAGCCAGATTGTCCCCAACGTCGTGGTCACGATCGCGAGCGGGATCCCCGGGAGGGCCCAGAGGGGCGAGATCCACGGGGCGAAACGCCTTAGCACGAACGGGGCCGCCACCGCGGCCAACGTGGAACACACCAACACCGCCGCAGTCAACACTTCGTACCGTCGCACGGCGGGCGGGAGCGGGGCGAGTGGCTCAGAGAGCTTGGTGGGCACGGAACGATGTTACCGTGGGCACGCGGACGACCTCGGTGCCACCCCGCCAGGGGGGTCCGTTCGAAGTGAGGTCGTTTCTCGCGCGGTCTCTTGTCCAACGGGCGGGGGATCCCTTCGCCCCTTCAGGGCGAGGAGAAAAAAAGAGATCGGTTCCCACGGGTTGCGCTCGCCCTGAAGGGCTCGCTCCACCCGTGGCTACAGCCCGGTGCCCCGATGGGGCGGGGAGGGCGGCGAGCGGGCATGAGGCGCAACGGATTTCCCCAAACTCCGCTACCCTCGTCTTGTGCCCGACCCCACTCCCAGCTCCCGTCCAGGCCCGCTCTCCACCGCCCTCGCCGGGCTTGCTCTGCGCAACCCCGTCCTGCTGGCCGCCGGGACCGCGGGGTACGCCGACGAGATGGCCGACGTGATCGACCTGTCGCGGGTCGGCGGGGTGGTTACGAAATCCATCACGGCCTTGCCGCGCGAGGGGAACGCGACGTGGCGGATTATTGAGACTCGGGCGGGGATGTTGAACGCGATCGGGCTGGCGAACGTGGGGATCGAGCGGTTTGTGGCGGACCTCGTGCCGCGGATCGCGGCGATGCCGTGCGCGGTGGTGGGATCGATCGCGGGGTTTTCGATTGACGACTACGTGCAAGTCGCGGCGGCGATGGACGAGATCGATTCGCTCGGCGCGGTGGAGGTGAACGTGTCGTGCCCGAACGTCCACGGCGGCGTGGAGTTCGGGGCCGACCCGAAGCTGCTGCGTGAACTGATCTCGACGTTGCGGCCGGTGCTGAGCCGGACGCGGATGTTCGTGAAGCTGAGCCCGATCGTGGCCGGCGCGGTGCCGATCGCGGAACTAGCGCGGGCGGCGATCGAGCCGGGCGGGCTGTACGGGAGCGGCGGACCGGTGGGCGGGCCGAACTCGAGGCCGGGGGCGGACGCGATCTGCCTGGCGAACACGACGCCGGCGATGGCGGTCGATGTCCGCACGCGACGGCCTCGGTTGGCGAACGTGACCGGCGGGATGTCTGGGCCGGCAGTCCACCCGGCGGCGGTGAAGCTGGTGTACGACGTGTACCGGCTGGTGGCGAAATCGACGGCGACGCCGCTGGTCGGGCTGGGCGGCGTGATGACGTGGGAGGACGCGGCCGAGTTTATTCTGGTGGGCGCGACGGCGGTTGAGATGGGTACGGCGCTGTTTGTCGATCCGCGTTCGCCGCTGAAGGTGGTGAAGGGGCTGGAGAAGTGGGTGCGCGATCAGGGCGTTGCGAGTATTGGCGAGCTGGTTGGTGCGGTGAAGTTGGACTGAGTGGGGATCGAGTGTGGGCGGTGAGTGGTCGAGGAATTGAGGCGTGATCGTTGGTGTTGCGAGGAGATGATCGGATGACTTATTCACGTCTTCGGGTGAGTTCATGTTCCCCGAGCCTGGTTGCGTTCCTGTTCGCGAGCGCGGGACTCGCGTCGGTCTCGTTCGGTCAGACGACGGCTGAGCCCCCAGCGCAGGCGCCCACTCGGGTGCCGGCTGAGATTGCCGCGCCGACTTCCGTCAAGCCTCGCGATCTCGGGCCGCTGCTTGAGCCTCTTCGAGCGAAGGCGGGTCTGCCCGCGCTGGCGGGGGTTGTCATGCGTGGTTCGGAGCTGGTGGCTGCGGGGGCGGTGGGGATTCGCGCGGTGGGATCGCCCGAGACGGTGACGATCGACGATCAGTTCCATCTCGGCTCGTGCACGAAGTCGATGACCGCGACGATGATCGCGCGGCTGGTGGATCAGGGGACCATGCGCTGGGACATGACGATCGGCGATGTATTCCCCGACGAGAGGAGCAGGTTTCACCCGGCGTTCACGGCTGTTCGGCTCGATCAGTTGCTCACCAACCGCGGCGGCGTGCCGGGGGAGGTGAACCCGCAGTTGTGGGCGCAGCTCTGGAAGCGTCACGGCACGCCGACCGAGCAGCGGATGCAACTGGTGCAGGGCTTGCTTGGCGGCGTGCCGCCCATGGAACCGGTAGCCGAGCCCGGTTCAAAGTTTGTGTACTCGAACTCTGGGTTTGCGATCGCGGGCGCGATGGCCGAGCGGATGACGGGTGAGGCGTGGGAAGCGTTGATGCAACGGATGATCTTCGAGCCGCTGTCGATGAGTTCGGCCGGGTTCGGCGCGCCGGGTTCCAAGGACATGCCCAACCTGATCGATGAGCCTCGGGGGCATCGACCGGTTGAGAGGTCTGGGGAGAAATCAGGCGCGAACGCCGCGCGGCGTGGCGCGCTCGAGGCGGTGCCTCCCGGTCCGCTGGCCGACAACCCGCCCGCGATCGGCCCAGCCGGGATCGTGCACGCTTCGTTGCCGGATTGGGGGAAGTACATCTCGCTGCACCTGCTCGCGGAGCGCGAAGATCCCGAGTCCTACAAGCTCGTATCGAAGGAATCGTTCGTGAAGCTTCATCAGGCGATCACGGGCGAGGGCGTGGCGGTCAAGCCCAGCGAGACCGACGGCTACGCGATGGGTTGGGGCGTCTCGACGAGGCCTTGGGCGGACGGGCGTGTGCTGACGCATAACGGCAGCAACACGATGTGGTACTGCGTGGTGTGGATCGCGCCGAAGAAAAACTTTGCGGTGCTGGTGGCGACGAACGCTGCGACCGCCGCCGCTTCACCGGCCTGCGACCAGGCGGCGTCGGCGTTGATCCAGGACCAGCTCAAGCAGCCCTAGGCCTCGCAGGTCCCATAGCAAGGTTCACGAATTCCTTTGTCGCGGCTTGGAACCTTGGTGCGGTTTCGCGCCTTGTTCTTGTGGGGAGCGATGATTCGCGCCCCGTGCATGGAGCGACCTTGACACAGACCATCACCAACTCGAGGGCTGACGGTCGGGCTGATGGGCTGGCCGGCGTTGGCTGCGCGGCCGAAGACCACGCGGACGAACAGTCGCTCATCGAGAGGTCGAAATCTGACCCGCAGGCCTTTGCGGTGTTGTATCGAAGGCACTATCGGGTCGTTGCGGGGTGTATCTATCGCCGCACAGGTGATGTGCATGTGGCGGAAGACTTGGCGGCGGACACGTTTATCTCGGCGTATCGGGCGATCGGATCGTTCAAGACCGGTCGGGTACCCATCCGATTCTGGTTTCTCCGGATCGCGACCAACGTGGTGAATCGGTGGTCGAGGGCGCAGCGGCGCATCGCGAGGCATCGAGAGGAGTTCGCCACCGCCGATTCGGCGCTTGAGGATTCGCGGACGCAGGCGGAGATCGCCCGGTGTGTTCGTGAAGGCGTGGCGAGGCTCGCGCTCGCGCATCAGGCGGTGTTGTCACTGCATTATTTCGAGTCTCTCTCGATCGAGGAGATCGCGGCCGTGCTGGGCTGCCGCGTTGGAACCGTGAAGTCGCGCTTGTCGCGGGCGCGCGAGTCGTTGAAAGCAACGCTGAAAGAACGCGGTGAACCGCACGGGAGTGAGCCATGAGCGAGCGGGCGATGAGCGATGAGACGCTGGACAAGTTCCTTTCTGTGGCCGGGTCCCTGGATTGGCCGGGACCGGCTCGTAACCCCAAGTTCGAGGAGTTTCTTATGGTTCAGGCAGAATCGGATCGGGCGCGTCGCTCCCGTCGGTCGAGGTTATTTCTCACGCTGGGCGTGCTGCTGGCGGGCGGCACGGTCTTCGGTGCGGCGAAGCTGTACGAGTCGTATCGGGTCCGCGTGAACGTCAACGGCATGACGCACGAGCGCGACGTGACGCCGGGCCCGGACGGGACGGCGACCATCGTCGAGCAGCTTGACGGCGGCGGACAAGCGACGATCATCGTCGGCCCCGAGAACATTGGCGCGGACGGGAAGATCCACGTCGGGATTAACGTCGCGCCGGGCGACCCGGCGGGGGTGTCGGCCGTAGAAGGCTTCGCGCTCCCTGACGGTTTCCTCGAGGGCATGGACGCACCCCCCGCAGAATCGCCCGTGCGAGTTGAGGGCGTGCCGCTGACGGTGGACCCCGACGGCGGGGAAGGTCGGCCGAACTGAGGTGAGCGAAACCGACTCGTCGCCGGCCCGAGGTTGGCCGCGGCGATGACTGCGTTCGAGAGCGGGTGAGCACGGCCTTGGTTGGTCCGTGCTCGCTCGCGTGCGTGAGAGGGCAGATTCTCAAGGCGCGGAGAGGCGGAAGTCCTCGCGGCCTGCGTCTCGCCCGCGATTAGGTTCCGCTGGATTCGTGAGCCCGGTTCTCGCGCACGTCCGCGAGCGCACGCCGGAGCGGTCCGACCTTCTTCGGGGCCTTTGCCACGGCGGCCCCTGTCTCCTCGTGCTGATTCGGAGCGATCGACTCTCGTGCGCCGGAGATGCCGCGATCGCCGGGAAGAGTGTCGGCCCGCTGATCGCTGGTCCGTTGCGATCCGGCCTTGACGCCGCCCGCGGTCTCGGCGATCTGCCCGTCCTTGCCGACCTGCTCGAACTTCACCTTCACGCGCTTGGACACGCCGCGTTCCTGCATGGTCACGCCATACAACTGGTCGGCGGTCTGCATCGTGCGCTTGTTGTGCGTGATGACGATGAAATGCGAGAGGTCGGTGAACTGGCGGATGACGGCCCCGAAGCGGGCGACGTTGGATTCGTCCAACGCCGCGTCCACTTCGTCGAGGATGCAGAAGCAGCTTGGCTTGCTGCGGAAGATCGACATGAGCAGCGCCACGGCGGTGAGCGTCTTCTCGCCGCCCGAGAGCTGGCTGATCGAACGCGGCTCCTTGCCCGGCGGCTTGGCGATGACTTCGATACCGCTCTCCAGCAGGTCTGTCTCGCCCGTCTCGACTTTGCTGACCGAGCCGTCGGCGTTCTCGACTTCTTTGATCAGCGACATCAACCGCACCTCGGCCTTGCCGCCGCCGAAGAGCTTGCGGAACATGCCGTCGTGCCCGCCGAAGTTCTCGCGGATCTTCTCGAAGACTTCACCGAAGCGTTCGCGCGAGACCTCGTTCAGCTTCGTGATCAGTTCTTCAAGCTGCACGCGGGCCGAGTCGAGGTCCGCGACCTGCTTGACGAGCAGCTCGTTCTGGGCCTGCAGGTGCGTCTCTTCTTCGATGGAATCAAGGTTGACGTGCCCGAGCTTTTTGATGTGCTCGCGGAGCGATTCGATCTCCGTGGCGGCCTGGACCGAGTCGATCCGCGTGACATCGCCGCCGGCCATCATGCGGCGGTAGTCGATGTACTCAAAGGCCAGGTCGAGCGACGATTCCTCGTGGGCCTTCTGTTCGAGCGTCTCGCGTTTGACCTCGTTCTCGCGCCGCGAAACTTCGAGCCCGTGCCACTCGCGTTCGTGCCGCTGGGCCTCAGAGCGGGCGGCGTTGACACGCTCGGAGCACTCGCGGACGGAGATGTCGATCGTCTTCAACGCCTCCAGCGCCGCCGCGACCTGCACGGTCAGCGCGGCCGCGAGCGCCGCAGCTTCCTCGATTGCGTTGGTCGAGTCGTCGATCGTTTTCTGATGCTCGGACAGGCGCGATCCGACGTGCTCAAGCTGCTGCGTGACGTCGCGCGACTGCCGCTGCAGATCGTCGCGCGAGATCTCAAGCCTGCTCGCTTCGCGTCGTGCGGAACCCACTTGCTCCGCCAGTCGCCCCGCGTGGACCTTGGCGGCCGTCATCTGTTCCGAGGCCGCCTCGGCCCGCAACTGCACGCGGCGAATCTCTTCTTCCACGGTCTTGGACTCGGTGCTCAGTTCATCGAACAAGCGCGACAGACTCTCGGCCCGCTCGCGCAGAGCCGCGCGGTCCACGTCGAGTTTTTCGAGCCGCTGCCGGTGCTGGGCGAGCTCGTTGCCGGCCTGCCCGCTGTCGCGTTGCACGCGGTTCATGTCGGCCTGGGCACGTTCAAGCCGGCCTTGCTCGCCGACGAGCTGCCGCTGTTCGCCCGCGAGCTTGGTGCGCAGCTCGCCCGAGCGTGCGTTGAGGGCCGAGGCCTCGGCGTCCACGAGCGCGAGCTCTTCACGCCCCGTAGCGACCTGCGCGCTGAGGGCCGTGATGCGGACATCAAGCTCTGCCAGCTCACGCTGACGCTGCAGGATGCCGCCGGACTGCCCGGACCCGGTCGTCGGACCGGCGGTCACTCGGCCGTCGGGCTCCAGCACCGTGCCGTCGGGCGTGACGAACCGAGTTGTCCCCGCGACGTTTCGCATCGGGCCCGCGAGCAGCAGCATCGCGACATCGAGGTTCTCGACGAGATACGCCGAGCCCAGCAGACGATCGAGCATGAGCCCGAGGCGGCGTTCGAGCTCGGCGTTCGGCTCGCCACTGGTATCCGCCTTGACACGCGGCTTGATCACGCGGCGCAGGCAGGTCAGGCGTCCGCTGAGCAGCGACTCGAGGTCCGTGCCCGGCGTGCTTTGCGTGATGTTCGAGTCTTGATCGTTCAGCTCGCCCGCGAGCTCACCGACGATGCCATCGACCGGCATGAACGTCGCGCGGCCCTTCAACGCTGAAAGCTCGGACTGCGACGGCAGACCCGCGAGCGAGTGCGTGACGAGGGCCTGGAGGTTCGCGCCCAACGCCGCTTCAACGGCGGCGAGGTGCTGGGCTTGGGATTTGCTGTCGTTCGGGACATTTTCAGAAGTCCGGGGCGGCACGCCCCGGCTCACGGATTCCTCAACTTGGATCAACTCCGCGAGCGGCGCGATCACGCCGGTGAAGCCGGTGTTGCGGTCCTTGGCGTCCATGATCGCGCGCACCGTGTCGGCGTACCCCGCGCGGCTCTGCACCATCTCCGTCAGCGTCGCGCGACGGCTCTCCAGCCGCACCAGCTCCTGCTGCAACTCGGAAGCCTTCGCCGCTCGCTCACGCCGACCCTCGGTCAGTTGCTTGAGCGAGCCCTCGTGCTGCGCGACTTGGGCTTCGAGTTCGCGGATGCGCGACTGCCCTGATTCGACATTCCCGCCGTGCGCCGAAGCTGCGGCCTTGGCGGTGGACAAGTCCTGCTCGAATGCGGCGATGCGAGCCGACACGCGATCGGCCTGCTCGCGGATCGCCTCGGCCCGGCGCTCGTCGCCCTGGATCGACGCAACCAGCGACGACCGCTCGCGATCAATCTGGTTGAGGCGGGCGCGGCGTTCGTTGACCACGGTCTGCCGTTCGGTGAGTTCTTCCAGCACGGCCGCCCGCTGCTCGGCGATCTTCTTCAGCTCACGATCCGCGTCAGTCAAGCTCTCGGCGAGCGCCGCGACGTTCTCAGCCTGGGCCGCGAGGGCCGTCTCGGTGTGCGTCAACCGTTCGGTCACCTGCGTGAGCCGCTGACGATCAACCTCCGACTGCCGCTTGGCTTCGTCGACCGCGCGCTCGGCCATCTGCCGCCGCTGGGTCGATTGCGCCCGCGTGTGCTCGGCCGTCAGGCGGTCCTGATCCAGCCGCTTGTGCTCGATTTGTTTCTCGTGGCGTTCGAGTTCGACGGTCTGCTTGGCCTCTTCCGCCCCCGCGAGCGCCGCGACCGCTTCGTCCCGCACCGACTGCAGCGCGTTCTGCTGCTCGGTCAGCGTGTCGAGCTTGCGGCGAAGTTCGTCGTACTGCTCGAACGTCAGCGACAAACGCCACGCGGCCAGCTCGGTGTCCAACTCCCGGAACCGCCGCGCTTTCACGGCCTGCCCGCGCACCAGCTTGAGTCGGCGTTCGGTCGAATCGAGCTGATCGCGGGTCTGCACCAGGTTGGTCATCGCCCGATCGAGCTTTCGCTCCGCCTCGATCCGCCGCTGCTTGTACTTGGCGATCCCGGCCGCCTCTTCGAAGATCGTCCGGCGTTCCTGCGGGCTGGCCAGCAGCATCGCGTCGACCTTGCCCTGCTCGATGATCGAGTACGCGTCGGCCCCGATGCCGGTGTCGAGGAAGAGGTCGCGGATATCGCGCAGGCGAGCGATCCGGCCGTTGATCAGGTACTTGCTGGTGCCGTCGCGGAACAAACGCCGCTCAACCTCGACGATGTCGGCGTCGATCGGCAGCCCGCGGCGACGGCGCGTCACGACACGCGCGGCCTCGGCGGGCAGCGGGACGATCGGCACCACGCCCGCGGCGGCTTCTGCGGTCGAAGCCTCGCCGTTCACCGATTCAACAACGGGCGATTCCGTCGCGGGAGTTTCAGAGGCCGGCAATTCAGACGCCGGTGTTTCCGCGGAAGCAGCCACCGCCGCCGGCGACCCCGGCGTCTCATCCCCCGCGACCTTGATCTCGACCATCTCGGCCGACGCGTCGATCACCGGGTTCTCGAAGGTCAGCGTGACGCTCGCCATTCCCAGTGGCTTGCGACCGGCCGACCCGGCGAAGATCACGTCGATCATCTCCGTGCCGCGCAGGCTCTTGCTGGACCGCTCGCCCAGCACCCACTTGATGGCGTCCACCACGTTGGACTTGCCGCAGCCGTTGGGCCCGACGATGCCGGTGATGTCCTGGTCGAAGGTGAAGTCGGTGGAGTCCGCGAACGACTTGAAGCCGCTCAGGGTCAGCTTGGACAGCCGCAGCGAAGACCGGCCCGCGTTCGGCGTCGGGTTCGTTGAAGAACCCGCCGTCGGAAGGCCGCTTGCCGGCGCGGTGATGATTGAAGGGGAAACCGGGCTCGAAGTCGGAGCGCCGGCGTTGGAAACAAGCGAGATAGGGGCCATGGTGGGCACAACTCCGGCCCGGCCGGCGCGAACGCCGACAAGGCAAACCGCACTCACGCTCGCATGCCCACCAGCCGCGAACGTGACCAAACTTGAAGCAAACGCGAATCAAACTCTAACCCGGTTCCATCGGCACCCACCCGACCGGGCCTGCACATTTCGAGGGGCATCATACCGCGCATCCGCCGACCACGCATGAGGCCGGGTTTTCAACTCGGGTGCGTGGCACTGACTTGCGGTTCCTCCGCAAGTCAGTGTGGACCGCCGGCCAACCCGCGACTATCACTCTCGGCAACGTCGTTCAACGGAGCGAAGACACTGACATCGGAGGAACCGATGTCAGTGCCACGAAGTTGGGGCCACCCCGCCGGTGCGTATGCGCTCTGCTTCAATAGGCGCCCAACGCGCCCGAAGGCCGCAGCGTAGCCTGATTCAGTGCTTTGCTTTGAGCGCTTCGCGCACCTTGGCGATGGAATCTTCAGTCATCTGGAATTCCGCGCCAAAACCACCAGAGGAACGAATCTTGATCGTGCCAAAATCCTTGGTCTCAAGGACGCCGTTGGCTGCCTTCCCAGTTACGAGTGCAATATCGAGCTTGACGCCATCAAGCCCGGGCCCGGCTCCCATCGCGGATAGCTCAGAGACATCCCCTGACATCAAGCCTTCGGCAGTCCAACTCATCTCCTTGGTTTTCATCCCGATAGTGAAGAAGTCCTTCGTCGGGTCAACCGGGCGAAACGATGGCGGGTTTGCAAGCGCTGGCGGGGGCGCGTCCTTGGCCGTCCCTTCTGGTTTGGCGAGGGGCCGGGCCTCCTTCTTCACTGGTGGCGCGTCAGCCGCTTTGGGTGCCTCGCCCTTAGTCGCAGCGCGTTCTTCCGCTTTCTTCTCGCACGCCGTCAGCGAAATCAGCGTCAGCATGAGGCCGAAGGAAAGTGCGAAGACAGCAGTCCATCGGGTTGAAAGTGCAGGCATCATGTCGCAAGTGTACCCGACCGGGAATAGGAGCATGGAGGGCGGGTTCGACGCTGCGGTGAACAAGTCAATACCCTCACGCCCCAAACTCTCCGGTCACTTCTTCGGGCTGGCGGGGCTGGGGACGTGCTGGTCGATGAGGATCGGGTTGCGTGGGGGGCGGGATCGGTGAGCATGAAGTACGTGGGGCCGCCCCCCCTCCACTCGTGCGCCAAGCAGCGTCCAAATAGGCCATTTCCTGCGGCAAACAAGGGTGCGTGGCACTGACTTGCGGTTCCTCCGCAAGTCAGTGTGGACCGCCAGCCGACACCCGATCATCGCTCTCGGCAACGTCGTTCAAAGGAGCGAAGACACTGACATCGGAGGAACCGATGTCAGTGCCACGAGGTTGGGGCCAGCCCGCCGGTTTCGGACGAGCAGGGCACCCGCGCTGCGTTTACTGGTGTGACTTTTCCCAACCCCCAACCACCCGCTCCGCGTTCCCCCAGTACACCAGCTCCAGAATCTCCCGTGGCAGGCCAAACCCGCGCAACATCGGCGACGACGAGTCCGTGTACTTGGCCGGCTCCACCATTTTGAGGTCCCCGTCCGCGATCGGCGACGGGCCTTCGAAATCACTCTCCAGCATCGCACGCAGGGCCCAATACCGGCTCGCGTATAGATCGAACGCGGTCTCGGGGCTGCTGGCCTGGTCGGCCTTGGGATGATTCGGGTTCTGCTTCGCGGGCACGACGTGGTCGTCGGTGGTCACGATGTCCGAGCCGAACATGATGCGTTCTTTCCAGCGGGTCATGAAGGCCAGGAACTCTTCGCGCGGGTGCTTGGAGATCTCGCGCACCATCCATTTCGTGGCCGAGCAATCCAGGTGCAGGTTGGCGTGCCGCTCCAGCATCCCGCTCAAAAACTTCAAGTCTTCCGGCCAGCCGCCCATGTGGGCCGCGATCCACGGGGCGGGGAAGCGGTCGAGCATCCGCTCCAGCGGCACGTACTGATCGGCCTTGGTTTTGTAGATCTTCGCGTCCGCGTACTTGGTCTTGAACCAGGTGTCGGGGTCGGCGATGTGGGCCATGAACATCATGCCCAGGCTCTGGGCCAGCTCGGCCGTCTTGATCCGCCACGGGCTATCGAGTTCGACCAGATCGATTCCCGTGTCGCCGGGGAACATCTCTCGGAATCGTGGGGCGTTCCAGAACTTCATCATCTTCGCGCCGTGCTTGGCGTGGAAGATTTCGAGGTCTTCGAGCATCCCCTGGCGGTAGGCGTGGGCCTTGTCGGTCGCCCCCCAGTTCGGGATGGCGATGAACCGGATCGACGAGCCCATCAGATCCTTTACGGCCTCGACGTGAGGCAGCGGGGTCATGGAGTACGTCAAGCCCACGCCGTAGAGCCGGGCGACGTCGCGGTACACCGCCGCGGCCTTGGCGCCCGTAATATGGCTGTGGATATCGATCAGGGCTTTGGTTGGTTTGAGGAACCTCGACGCTTCGAGTCGGTAGTCGAGTCCCGGGAGGTTCGACGATCCCACAGGTCGCCCGCGCGTCGAACCAATGATGAGCCGTTGATTGAGCCGTTCAGTCATGGCGGACTATAGAAGACCGCTCATCGGTGGACCGACTTTGTATTGATCTCTTTCGATATCTCTTGAAGCCCCCGAACCCTGATTCTTCCGACACTTGATGCCTCGATGCCCAGATCCCTCGATGCCTTCTTCCTTTCCCCAACCCCGCCCGCTCCAACCCGCCGCGATCGCGACCGGTTCGACGGCCCCGCTCGCGGGAATGTCGCCGGTCGAGGTCCTCGCCCCCGAGCCACGCCCGCTGCGCGTCGCACTGGCCCATGATTGGCTCTGCGGTCTTCGCGGCGGCGAAAAGGTTCTCGAACACATCGCGAGGGTGGTCCTGAAAAGATCGCGCGATCAAAGGCCAAAATCGACCCCGCTCTACCTCATGTTCGACGACGGGCGGCCGATCTTGCCTCACATCGACCAGCTCCGCCGGATCGCTTCGCCGCTGATGCGCATCCCCGCGGCCCTCAAACTCCGTCGCTGGCTGCTGCCGCTGTACCCGACCGCGGTGGGGGCGCTGTCGGACCAACTCGCGCGCGACCACGCCGAGCAACCCTTTGACTTGTTGATCTCAACGAGTTCCGCCGCGATCAAGGGCCTGAAAGCCCCGCCCGGCGTGCCGCACTTGTGTTACTGCCACAGCCCCGCTCGGTACGTCTGGTCCCAGCGCGATCAGTCCGCACAGAGCGCCCTGGCACGGTTCGGGCTGGTGGCCTATTCAGAGCGATTCAAAGGTTGGGACCGCGCGACGAGCCAGAACGTCACCCGCTTCATCGCCAACTCCGCGCACACCGCACAGCAGATCCGTCAGCACTTCGGCCGAACCTGCGATGTCCTGCACCCGCCGGTCGGCACAGGCTTTTACACGCCCGGCCCGAGCGTTCGACGAGAAGATTTCTGGCTCGTCGTTGGAGCGCTCGAACCGTACAAACGCACCGACCTCGCCATCGAGGCCGCGGCTCTGGCCAAGAAGCGGCTCGTCGTTGTTGGAACGGGATCGGCCCGGCGCGATCTGCAGCGCCGTGCCGCGGCGCGTATCGAATCCCGGGTCGAGTTCCTCGGTCGCGTGCCCGACGAGAAGCTCCGGGATCTCTACCGCCGGGCCGAACTGCTGCTCTTCCCGCAGATCGAGGACTTCGGCATCATCGCCGCCGAGGCCCTCGCTTGCGGGCTTCCCGTTGTCGCGCGTCGGGCCGGCGGTGCGCTGGACATCGTGACCGACGGGCGGAACGGGACGCTTTTCGACGATCCAACGCCGGCAGCGGTCGTCGCCGCCGCCGTTCGCATGAGTGATCGGCGCGACGCGAACACTGCGGCGCAGTGCCGCGCCCGCGCCGAAGAGTTCTCGATCGAAAGGTTCGAGCGCGGCATCGCGGGCTTGATCGACGCGACCTTGATCGACGCGACGGTGGGCGAGCGAACACCGCGGTCCAGCGTGTGAGGTTCGTCCCTCGTTCCCTCGGCGGGAATCAATCGCCCGTTACCGCTTGATCTCGCGTGGCCTGACGCTCACGCGGCCGTCGCTCATGGTCGCCAGCACCAGCCCGACCGCTACGAGCCGTGGTCGGCCTCCACGTCGATGTGGCGGACAACCTCGCAGTCGATCGCGGCCGGCAGCGTTTCAAAGCCGGCGCGCTGACAAGCCGCTGGGTTGGCAGCGAATCGAACTGGTCCGCGTGATCGCTCAGATGCCCCGTGAACTTGCGGGCGAGCAGGCGGTCTTCGGGGTCAATGAGGCACAGGCAGAAGTGCCTGCTGTCGCGGATCATGGGTTCGATCCCGTGCCCTTTCCACGCCGCCACCGTGACCAGCGGCGGCTCGTCAGCACAGCCCGAGACCGACTTAACCAGCACCCCGCCGCGCTTTCCGTCGAGCTGCGCCGTCATAACCCATTTCCCGCCGGGGATTCGGGCCAGTGCCGCCGAAGTTTCTTGTGCCGAGCTCTCGCTCAAGGCCTGGACGACCGGCGTGCCGATCGGTGCTCTGGACGATGGGCCCGGGGTCAAGCGAGAAGCCTCGCCGGGGCGGGAAACCGCCGGCGGGCCGGAGCCCCAGACTTTCTCCATTTCGGCTGCCATCGGTGATCGGTTTTCATCGGGTGAACTCGGCATCGACTCTCCGTTCGCGAACCCCTCGCACGAGCCGAAACGCCGTTCTGGGGCTTCCCGCGGAATGGCGGGCGCAACCCTGAACCTCCCAAGGACCGAACTTCAGCCAAATTCGGATGTCGCGTCCCCCTGATTACCACCAAAAAGCACCGCAAATTGACAACTTTCGCACAAGATTTAGAAAAATGACCGATTGGTGTTGCGTTGTGGGGCAAAGTGGGGCATAATCCCACGATGGGTCCGCGAATGAGGGTTCCAGGAGTGCGTCGCGTTGCTCTTCACCGGTCAGGCCGAGCTGAATATCGACGCGAAGCAGCGCCTGGCGGTACCGGCCAAGTACCGCGCCCAATGGGACCCCGCCAAGCACGGGAACGCCTGGATCTGCGTCCCCTGGCCCGGCGGCATTCTTCGGATTTACCCCGAGACCCAGTTTGAACAACTGGCCTCTCGGAATCAAGGAACTCTCACCCCGGGCCGGGATGAGGCGGAACTGGAAGCGGCGTTGTTCGGTTTTTCGGAACGTTTGGAGATGGACAGCGCGGGACGGATCACGCTCCCGAAGCAGCACTTGGAACGAACGGGCCTGAACGGTGAGGTGGTCGTGGTCGGAGCCAGGGATCGGCTCGAAGTCCGCGACCGGGCGGCGTGGAACGCGGAAGCGTCCAACCGCTTCAACAGCCTCCCCGAACTCGTGGCCCGGATCCAGGCGAAGAAATCGGAGCACGGGGGAAGGAACCCCTGAGCCCCGAAAGGCCTTGGAAAGAGCTCCGCCGACGCTGAAAAGCACCGGCGGGGTTTGCAGAGGATCGATTGACAACCGAAGGAGCCCCCGCGGGCCTCCAAGCCAGTTTCCACGAGACGAGCCTGCCCGGGACAACGAACGGACTCGAAGACGTTGGCGTCCCACACACTCGGCCGTTCCCACCAACGGCCGAGGGCTCGGGCCTCGGTCAGTCCAAGCGACGCATGGATGCGTCGCCGACCTGACCATCTCCGGTCCCACCACCAGAGAAAGCCCGACCTACCCAGGGACCCCTCATGACCCTCGGGCAAGGCTCTCACCCGTGCTCGGTCGCCCACCACGACCGAGCGCTTTTTTCCCCCATCCGCGGCGGCGAGGACTACCCACCACCCACCAGCCTCGCCGCCACACGCCGCCCGCGCACGGAACCCCGTCCGCGGGCGGCTCCATTTTTGGATCTGCCAAAAAAAACGAGACCCCCGAGCAACAAGCACGGAGGCCCCGAAGTGTCGCAGACTGTGGGGGACGGGCGCGGGCTCTCGAGGGCACGAACCCGAAATTGCCGCCCGAACCAGCGGCGTCTTTGAAGCGATACCCGCGCATGCGGGCTCACGCAAAATCTCGCCCATAGTCACAAAAAGGCGATCAGCTGACTCTGAACTCCCGGCCGACAAGGAACTTCCGCTGCCGGGGTTCCCGGTTCAAATGAATACGGAAACGCACCTTTCCGATTTCACCCGGTTCAGCCCCTTCGGGGTGGGAGTGCCCCTGCACGCCTCGTGCGGGTCGCGTCACTCTCGATCACGCGGCGATCGGGCGAAGCTCGGCCGTGCGGTCGTCGTGGATCATCACGAGGTGGTTCGGCGGTACCTTCTGCCAACCCTGATCCTCGCTGAGGGGTTCGGAGCACACCAGCACGGCCCCTTGGCCGCGGTCGGGCTCGACCATTCGGCAGACCGTGCCCTCGCAGACGTAGCGGCGGCCTGTATGAAAATAGAGCGAGCTGGCGTGACTAGGGTCGGCGGTGGTGAAGCGCATCGCCACCGACCGTTCGCCGTCGCTGAGCGCAACGTTCAGGTAGCTGTCCTGTTTCACGCCGACGCGCCGCGCGAGCGCGAGCACGTCCTTGACCGCCGACGTGAGGGCCGTTGCGAGGTACTCGGATGAATCGCGCGTGGACGAGTTCCAGAGGCGGTCGAGGACCATGGCGAAGAGGTGCTCTGAATCGGTCCCGCCGTGGACGACGTCGAAGGCGCGATCGCTGAGGTCGCCCATGATCTGGCGGCGCATCTGGTGGAACCCGCCGAGGTCGCCGTTGTGCATCATGCTGAACGGTCCGGCGGTGAAGGGGTGGCAATCAAGCTCGCTGATGGGCAGCCCGGGCGTGGCGGCGCGGACGTGCGCGAGAATGCAGCCTGATCTGGTGACACGGGCGAGTTCGAGCAGGTTGCGGTTGCTCCAAGCCGGGGTGAAGCTGCGGAAGGTCGCGGGGTCGGGGCTCATGTCGGGCGCGTACCAGGCGACGCCGAAGCCGTCGCCGTTGAGCGGGTCGTCGGTCTCGCGGGCCTTGAGGCTCTGCTTGATAATGGAGTTGGCGGGGTCCACAACGAGCGAGCCGATGGCGAGCGGCGGGCCTTGATAGAGGACGAATCGGCATGGGAGGGCTCCGTGGCTGATGGTGTTTTCGGCTGAGAACAGATGCCCGCGAGAGGCATTCCGTGACTGGGGGTGATTCAACCGGGGGAAGTGTCGGGCTGTCGTGCCCCGTTCCAACACGTGGTGCGCATGCTTCCGGCCTCAAATGTTCGCGCCTTCGGTCCCAATGATTCGTTCCTTCAGCCCCCATGTTCGAGCGTTCGGCCCCATCGGGGCCGCGGGCTGTAGCCACGGGTGAAGCCCGCGTTTCGCGGGCGCAACCCGTGGTCAGGAGTTTGATGAGAGATCACCCCGGCAGGGGTGAAGGAATGGAGCCGTCATCACGCAAGTTCGTGCCGCCTCTGCCCCTGCCGGGGCGGGCGTCAAGAAAACAAGGCCTGTGAAACGAGATCGGTTCCACGGGTTGCGCTCCGCTCCGGCTTCGCCGGGCTGCGCTGCACCCGTGGCTACAACCCGATGCCCCGATGGGGCATGGGAGGCAGGCACGCGAACACCGGTGAATCGCGGTTCAACGCAAAGACTTTCAGGCCGCTGAAGCGGCCTGAATGACAACGCGGCCTGAAAGGCGGGGCGTGGATTCAGTTCGCGAAGGCGTTCACTCCTCCCCCTCCACCCCCACCAACTTCCTCTTCCGAATACTCTCGCTCCCGAGCTGCCCGCACGCCCCCATCATCGCGCGGCCCTTGGTCCGCCGCCTCTTCGCGTACAGCCCCTCGGCCCGCAGCCAGCCTAGGAACTCATCGACCTTCTCCTCTTCCGGCGCGGGCCACGGCGAGTTGCGGCGTGGGTTGTAGGGGATCAGGTTCAGGATCACGCGCGGGGTCTTGGCCTTGGTCTGCGTCGCGTAATAGGCGTCGATCGGCGCGATGTACGCAGCGAGTTCGGCCGCGTGCTCGCGGGCGTCGTTCACGCCGGGGATCAGGACGTATTCCATGCAGATCTTGCCGCCGCCGTAGATCGGCCAGGTGGTGAGCATGTCGCGCAGCGCGGCCATGGGCATCGAGCGGTTGATCGGCATGATTTTCGAGCGGATCTCGTCGTTGGGCGCGTTGAGCGACACGGCCAGGTTCAGGCGGTGCCAGCCCGGCGTGTTCAGCTTCGCGTTCATTTTGGCGAGGCCGTCGAGCCGGCCGACGGTGGAGACGGTGATCTTGCTCGCGGGGAACGCGGCCCCGTTGTGGTCGATGAGCACGCTGATCGCCTGCATCAGATTGTCGTAGTTGTCGAGCGGCTCGCCCATTCCCATGAAGACCATGTTACGGACGGCGTGCCCGAGCACGTGCGTCGCGGCGAACCACTGGCCGACGATCTCGGCGGCGGTGAGCGAGCGGATGAGGCCCATCTGGGCGGTCTCGCAGAACCCGCAGTTCATGGCGCACCCGACCTGGCTGGAGACGCAGAGCGTGTAGTGCAGCACGCCGGTTTTGCCGACCATGGGGATGAGGACGGATTCGATGTCGAGCTCGCGGAATTGCGCGAGGCGGAGCGCGGATGCTGAGGAAGTTGTTGAGGCGGGCGTGGCCGCGAGCGAGGAGTGCAGAGCGGAGAGGCCGCCGTCGGTTTGCGCGGATTCGGGGTTGGTATTCGAGGCCGCCTCTGCGACGGCCGGCACGCGCTGCAGAAACTTGTAAACCATGCCCTCGGGGCTCTCGTCCTCAAGCACGCGCACGATCGGCGCGACCTGCGGCACGCAGGCGGCGTGCCCGCTCGCGCCGTTGCGGAAAAGACGCCGATAGGCGGCGAGCGCGAGCGGGTTGGACAGGCCGGTCGTGGCCCTGGTGACGCGTACAAAATCGGCGCTCGTCATGCCGAGCGGGTTGATCGCGAGACCTTTGTTTGCCGTGGGATCGGGCGTGCGCATCGTGCAAGAGTGTACGGCGTTGAGCGGCGTGCCACGGGCTTGGCTAGGTCAGTCCTCGTCGTGCCAGTTCCGCTCTTGGGGCGCGTCGTTGATCTCTCGCTTCATTTCTCGCACGGCCTCGCGGAGCCCGACATAGATCGCCCGGCTCACGATGGAATGCCCGATATGCAGCTCCGCCACGCCGTGGAGCCCCGCGATGGGCCGGACGTTGTGGTAGTTGAGGGCGTGCCCGGCGTTGAAGCGCATTCCCGCCGAGAGGATGCGATCGCCCGCGTCGCGGATGAGATCGAGTTCTCGGAACAGCCCGGGGCGGAGGACGTCGCCGCCGTCCTTGGCGTGCTCGGCCGCGTAGGGACCGGTGTGGATCTCGCACACGTCGAACCCGGCCGCTCTGGCCGCGTCGATCTGCTTGGGCTGGGCGTCAATGAAGGCCGACACGATCATGCCGCCCGCCCGCAGCCGCGCGACCACATCCTTCAAGCGTGGCAGTTGTCCCGCTACGTCGAGACCGCCTTCGGTCGTGACTTCCTGTCGGCCCTCGGGCACAAGCATCGCCGAGTGCGGCTTGATCTTGCAGGCCATCGCCACCATCGCGTCGGTGGCCGCCATCTCGAAGTTGAAGCGGACTTTGACGAGCGCTCGGAGGAGTTCGACGTCGCGGTCCTGGATGTGGCGTCGATCTTCGCGGAGATGGACGGTGATGCCGTCGGCCCCTCCAAGCTCGGCCTCGTGCGCGGCCCGGACGGGGTCGGGCTCGTCGCCGCGCCGCGCTTGCCGGACGGTCGCCACATGATCGATGTTCACGCTGAGTTCTGGCATGGGAGAGTTTAGGAAGGTTGCACGACGACAAATCTACCCGACACGAAGCACCGTACTACTCGCTGAACAATTCCCCGCCACTCGCCACTCGCCACTCGCCACTCGCCACTCGCCACTCGCCACTCGCCATTTGGCAATTTGGAACTTTGGTCCTTTGGCAATTTCTCCCGCTGCCCGACCGCGCCTACGAACCACCCATGCGCCTCCTCATGCTCTCCAACGGCTCGCACGGCGACATCCACCCGTTCCTTGCGATCGGGCGCGAAGCGGTAAGACGCGGGCACGCCGCCGCGTTGATGACCAACCCGTACTTCGCGCCGCACACGCACGAGGCGGGGCTCGAACACTTCGCGCTCGGCGAGCACAAGGACCTGAAAACAATGCTCTCGGAGAACCCCGAGACCATGAGCGGGCTGCGCGGGCCGATGCAGGTGCTGCGCAAGCTGATGCTCCCGCATGTGCCGGAGATTGTTGAGAACACGCGCCGCGCGATCACGGATTGGAAAGCCGACACCGTGGTTGTTCACCCGCTCTGCATCGGCGCATCATGGGCCGCGGAACTGGCGGGTGTCCCTTGCCACGCGGCGTCGCTCGCGCCGTCGATCTGGTTCAACGCGAACGACCAACTGGTGCTTCCGCCGTTCCGTTCGGAGAATCCTTCTCGCCGCGCTGTGAAGCTCGACCTGTTCATGGGTCGCCTTGTGACGAGCCTCGCGCTCGACGGCCCGCTCAACGCGCAGCGCCGAGCGATGGGGCTTCCCAAGATGAAGAGCATTTTCATCACCGAGGCACGCGGGGGGCTGATCAACCTCGCGCTTTGGTCCCCGCTCTTTCGGCCCATCATTGACGGCGACCCGCGCGGCGCGAAGATCACCGGGTTCCCGTGGTACGACCGCGCAAAGGAGCAGGAAGCGCCGAGCGACGCGATCGAGAACTTCCTGAGCAACGGCGAACCGCCGCTGATCTTCACGCTCGGGACCGCGGCCGCGCACACGGCCGGGCGTTTCCACCAGCACGCGGCGCGAGCGTGCGAGATCCTGAATCGTCGCGGGCTGTTCCTTGTCGGTCGCGGCCATCAGGGCCCGTCGAACATGCCCAAGGGGAGCGCCGCGTTCGAGTACGCGCCGTTCTCGGCCGTGTTCCCGCGTGCGGCAGTCAACATCCACCACGGCGGCATCGGGACCACGGCCCAGGCCCTCCGCGCCGGACGACCAACGGTGGTGATCCCGATGGCCCACGACCAATTCGACAACGCCGCGCGCCTAAAGCGGATGAGAGTTTCCGAGACCGTGAGGCACGCGCAGGTCACCCCCGAGCGTCTGGCCGCGGCGATCCGTCGCGTGCTTGAGAATCCTGCCGTCTCTGCTGCCGCGGCCAGGCTCGCGCCCTTGATCGCGCAGGAAGACGGCGCATCGGCTGCTGTCGATGTGCTCCTCGCCTGAACGAGCCCCGCGCGCCGGCGTGGAGCCAGCTCCCTTCGCGTGGGTTTCAGTGCCCCTCGGTCACGCGCAGCACTTCCTGCATGGTTGTCACGCCCTTGGCCACCTTTCGGATACCGTCGTTGCGCAGCGTCACCATCCCGCGTTCGATGCACAGCCTGCGGAACTCGGCCACGTTGGGGTTGCGCGAGATGATGTCGCGCAGTTGGTCGTCCACGCAGAGCAGCTCGTAGATACCGACGCGCCCCGAGTACCCCGTCTGGCGGCACTTGTCGCAGCCCTTGGGCACCCACATTTCGTCGGCGTCCATGCCCTGCATCGCCAGGAACTCGGCCATGTCCTCCGAGGCCTTCTCCATCTTCTTGCACTCTTTGCAGAGGCGGCGGATGAGTCGCTGGGCCAGCACGCTGTTCACGGCGGCACCCACCAGGAACGGTTCCAATCCGATGTTCACAAGGCGCGTGATCGAGCTGGGCGCGTCGTTGGTGTGCAGCGTGCTGAGCACGAGGTGGCCCGTGAGCGCGGCCTGCACGGCGATGTGCGCGGTCTCCATGTCGCGGATTTCGCCGAGCATGATGACGTCGGGGTCCTGACGCAAGAGCGCTCGGAGCGCGGCCGCGAAGGTCATGCCGATCTTCTCGTGCATCTGCGTCTGCGTGATCCCGTCGAGGTGGTATTCCACCGGATCTTCGACGGTGCAGATGTTCATCGTGTTCTTGTCGAGTTGGCGCAGCGAGGCGTAGAGCGTGGTCGTCTTACCCGAGCCGGTCGGGCCGGTGACAAGGATGATGCCGTGCGGCGAGTCGATCTGCTTGCGCCAGATCTCGTAGGTCTCGGTCTCGAAGCCCAGGTTCTCCAGCTCGACATTGATCGAGCGCGTATCCAAGATACGCATGACGGTTTTCTCGCCGTAGTTGTTGGGCAAGGTGGACATACGCAGGTCCAGCTTGCGTCCCTGCACCGTGCAGCGGATGCGACCGTCCTGCGGGATGCGGCGTTCGGAGATGTCCAGGTTCGCCATGATCTTGAGGCGTGAGGTGATCGCTGCTGACATTGACGCCGGTGGGTTCATCATCTCGAAAAGCTCGCCGTCGATTCGGAAGCGCACTCGCAGCTTCTTCTCGGCGGGTTCGATGTGGATGTCCGAGGCGCCCTCTTTCACGGCGGTCTGGATGATGTAGTTGACGTAGCGAATAACCGGGGATTCGCCCGCTTCCTTTTCGAGATCGACCTCGGTGCTCTTGGACTTCTCGACCTGAACGTCGCCCTCTTCGACTTCCGAGAGGATCGACGAGAGATCGACCTTCTCTTCCTCGGCCTTTTTCTCGGAGCCGCCCCCGACGATCTCGAGCGCGCCCTTGATGTCGTAGGCGGTGGTCAGGACCAGCTTGACGTTCCCGACGCCGAGCTTTTCGCGTACCTCGTCGGCGAGGAAGACGTCGTCGTGCCTCGTGACGCCGACGACGACGCGCATTCCCTCGGTGCGGAGCGGGATGACCAGGCGCTGTTTGCAATACTCAACGCCGAGTCGTTGGAGCATTTTGCCGTCGAACCCGCCGTCGAGCCCGCGGTTGAGGTCGACGCGCTCGAAGGGAACCCCCGCGATCTCCGCGACCCCCTGCTGCACCGCCGCCTCGTCCACGCCCTGCTCGATAATGATCTCGGCCAGCCGGCGCCCGGGCGACTGCTTATGGATCTGCTGGGCGATGGTCATCTTCTCGCCCGTCATCGCACCGCGGCTCACCAGCAGAGTTGCGAGTTCGGTTGAGTCGCTCCCGTGCTCGCCGCTGGGCTCGTAGATCTGTCTGAGCGAAGCCCCGGCCGAGTTGGCGGTGGATGAGCCCACGCTGGTGCGGGGCACGATCGCGCCCTGGTTCGACGGTGCCACCGGCAGCGGGCTGGAGGAAGCCGAGGGCGGCTCGATTTCCGCCGCCGGCTTGACCGCCGCGGCCGCCGCCTTGCGCGTCGCCACCGGGTCGATGCTCAGCTCGTTCAGGATGTCGTCGATGTTGTGCTTGGCCAAACCTTCACCGCCCCGTTGCTGCTTCGCCCACTCCCCGTCGCCCCGCGCACCGCGTGCGTGGTCATTTCCGCTTGGAGCCCTTGCCGTTGTTCTGCTTGGGCTCTTCCATCGAGAGTTGGAACTCCTTGCCGTCGGCCTCGAGCGTGACGGTGCGTCCGATGATCGACTTGACGGTGAAGAGCTCGCTGAGCGTGTCGCCCACGCGCACGGTCTCGCCGCTGATGCGGGCCACCGGGATCGTTCCGCCCAGCACGCCCTGCAGGGCCAGCGAGCTCAGCGTGTCGATGATCTTCTTCTCGCGTTCGGCCTTGCGCTTGGCGGTGGCGGCGAGCTGCTTTTGGAGGATCTCGTCGCTGTTGTCCTTGGCCGGCTCGATCACGTCGCTGGGCTTGGCGGCGAGCTTGAATGGGTTCTTGGTGATCTGCTCGGTCGGCACCTGCACCGGCTGGCTGCTGCGTTCGAGTTCGCCGAGGAGCTTTTTGTGCGCGCCGTTCTTGGCCGCACCTTCGGGCGTGTAGTCGATCTTGACGTCCTCGCCGCCCGTCAGGGGTCCGACGCCCAGCGCCCGCATCCCCCACAACAGTCCCGCGCACGAGGCCAGCACAACCGCGACCAGCACCGCGGGCGTCGAGACCCTTTTCTCTGAGCCCGATGCACCGCCCTTGGCTACCACGCCTTCCGCGCTGTCTGTGTTCGACGCGCCGCGCAGCTCGGCCAGGAACGAGCCCGCCTTGGCGGTGTTTTCCTTGACGATCTGCTTGGTCGGGTCGATCGTCCCCGCGTCCATCGCCGAGAGGTCCGTGTCGGGTCCGCTCATTGCTTGTCCCCCTGGTTGTCCTGGAAATAGATGCTCAGCGTGAACTCGGCCTTCATGTTCCCGTCCGCGTCGTCCATCCGCTTGATCTTCATGTCCGGGATGCGCGTGATGCGCGGCAACTGCTCGACCCTGATGAGGAACTCATAGAAGTGCTTGAAATCACCGCTCATGGACAGCTCCAGCGGCTGCTCCATGTACATCACGGCCTTGACCGGCTTGGCGCTCTTCATCTGCGGCGAGCTCAGCCCCGACTGCACCGCAAGGTCCGAGACCTGCCGCACGATCGTGTCGAGCTCCTTGCTGTTGGGCAGGCGGGCTTCGATCGTCTCGATGCCGCGCTTGATCTCCTCGTTGGCACGCTCCAGGTCCGCGTTGCGTGAGGTCTCTTCACGCAGCTTGGCGAGCATGGTCTGCTTGTGCTCGATCTCCTGCCGGGCCTGACCGATCGCGTCGTTCTGCGGGCGGAAGACCAGCCAGTAGCTGGCCATCGGCACCGCCACCAGCGTGATGATCAACGCCGCACGACCCATCGCTGACTTCTTCATGGCTTACTTCCCTCCCTTGTCGGTCCCGGCCGCGGGTGCCGGCGCGGCCTCCGCGTCCGCCGTGGCCGGCTTGGGCTCCGCGACGGGCTCCTGCTCGGGCTCGGGCTTGGGCACAGGCTTGAGGCTCACGAGGTCGTGCGCATCAGCGTTCTGCTTGATCTGTGCAACGATCTGGAACCGTCTCATGTTCAAGTCGTCGATCACCGTCTGCTGGATGTACTGCAGCTCGACCGATCCGAGCAGCGGGCAACCCTGCAACTGCCCAAGGTACTCGGCGATGTCGTTGTTGACGCTCGCCACGCCCGTCAGTGTCAGCGTGAACTCGAACTTGGGAGGCGTCACATGGCGCTCCTCCGGGGCCGCCGCGGCGTCCCCTCCCTTGACCACCGTGGAGAGCGACTTCACCTGGCCGGTCGGCTTGGCCCCGGCCTTGCCGAGCTGGGCCTTGCCCGTCGGTGCCGGCTTGGCCGTTTCGATCCGCTTGCCTTTGAGCTCAAGGTCAAGCAGCGTGACGTCCTTGGGCATCCGCGTGACCAGCTCGGCCATGAGCATCGAGCGCGGGACTTTCTCGAGCAATGCCGCGGTGACCTCGGCCTTCTCCATCATCTCGCGGCGCTGAACTTCGAGCTTCTTGAGCTGCTCGATCTTCTTGGCCTCGGCGGTGTACTCGGTGTTAATCTGGACCTGCTGCTCGCGGATCACGCTGCGGTGCCGTGTGGTCACCAGGAACGCCCCGACCACTCCCGCCATCACGACAATCAGCAAGCCCGCGCCGATAAAGCTGATCCGGCTCGTGCGCCGGTTCTCGATGTAGTCGGTGGGGAGGAAGCTCCCCGCCGCCTGCTTGGGCCCCTCGGCGGCCGAGGCTTTCTTGAATGGATTGACCATCGTTCAGGCACTCCGGTTCAGATTCGATCCCACAACCCGGGACCCGTTGGTGTTCCCGCCCCCAGGCCCCATCGAGCGGGCCGTCGAAAATCTCTACAGGTCCGTCGGTGCCAGGCACAACCCGAGCACCACGGCCCACCCCGGCTGCGACTGCTTGAGGTCCACGCCGTTGGCCGGCTCCTTCCCGGTCTTGACCAGCCGCGCCATCGGGTCGGCGATCTGCACGGGGATCTTCAGCGCCTTTGCCAGGTGCTGGCAGAGCCCACGGTGCAGGGCCTCGCCCCCCATGAACACCGCACGGTCGAGCCTGCGGGCCGGGAAGAGCGAATCGTGATAGCGCAGGCACATCCGCAGCTCGTCGGTCAGGATTTCGAGTTCTTCCTTGAGATCGATCCCCTCGGGCATGGCCGAGCTGGTCTCGCCGAGCCGCACGTCCGAGGTCAGGCCCGGCAATGCAGCGCCCGCGCGGCGTTCTTCGTGGGCCGCGTCCTTGAGCGCCATCGCGCTGGCCCCGTTCTGCCTGCTGCGCATGGCCGACGCCATCGCGTCCAGCCCGTGATCCACCGCCCGAGGGCCGGCGAGTCTGGGCGCGGGCACCGCCAGAGTTCCGCCCGAGTATCTTTTCGAGCGAGCTTCGGTGAGCGTACACCGAGTTTGCCGGATCACCGCCTCGTCGAGCTGACGCCCGCCGAGTTCGATCACCCGCGCAAAGACCGGTTTGGTCCCGTGCGCGATCACCACCTTGGTCGCCGACGCGCCAAGGTCCAGGTAGAGCGTCGCCAGGCTCACGTCGTCGGTCCGGTGCGTGATGTAGTCAAACGCCCGCAATACCGCGATGTACTCGGAGTGAATCCCCACGACCTCCAGCTTCGCGTTCCTCATGCCCCGCAGAAGCCGGTCCACCAACGTCCGCGGCACCGCCGTGCAGATCACCTCTTGCCTTCCGCCCTGTGCGCCCGGCGTCGGCACTTCCTCGTGCTTGTACACCAAGGCCGTCGGCTCGCACCCGATGTGGCTGGACACCGCGCCGCGCACCAACTGCTCCAGCGAAAGCCCGTCCACCTTCTGGAACTGCATGGGCTTGCAGAACGTCTGCCCGGCCGGGATCGCGCACACGGCACGGTTCCCCTTGAACCCCCCCTGCTTCACCGCCCTTGGCAACGCGTCGAGCTGAAAATCAAACCGCGCCACATGATCCGTCATCAGCTCCGGCGGGGTCGGGACAAACGACGCCGCCACCAGCTTGGGGATGTCACCGGCCTCGACCTGCAGGATCTTCATCCCCGACACGCCAAAGTCGATCGCGATGGGCAACACCGCGGGCTTCATCAGCGTCCCCGGGGTCAGCGATCCCAATCGACGCAACGACTCAAAGGCCATGGCAGCACGCTCCCAAGCACGATCGCCACTCTCACGCCGGGCCCCGCAAGCCCGCACGACGCGCAACGACCAAACAACCGACCGATCGACGAAACGATCAGAATCAGTCGCAGCATCGGGATTTGTCATTGACCGATTGAGCCCGGGGCCAGCACCACCCCGAGCGCCCGCACGACACACCCGCCCCAGCCGGTTCAGCCGTCAGACCCCGCCGGGCTTACCCGCCGCGAGCCGTCCGAAAACAGCCGAGAACCGGTCCAAGGCTCCGCGGATGTTCCAAACCTGCCGCCCGCGATCCCCTGTCGTGTTGCTCACGACCCGCAACTCCCCGCCCGAGATTTCCAGTCGCCGGGCAACCTGTACCACCGCCGCGCCTTCCATCGCTTCGGCGATCGCCCCGGTCCTTTCGACCACCTGTCGTGCCAGCGCGTCCGTCCCAGAGCAGGTCGAAACCGTGGCGATCGGGCCCACTCGATCCGCCACGCCCGCGAGCCAGTCTCGTACATCATCTCCAACAGGCACCGCCCGCCCGGGAAAATCCCCGAGCGGGAAGCCCATCTGCCCGCAGTCCAGGAAGCCGTCGGGTGTTTCGATCCCTTCGTCGGAGTAGACACACGCGTCCGCCGCGACCACGGCCCCGATTGCAAGCGACGATCCCGGCAGCGCCCCAGCGATGCCCGCGCTGATCACCCTTCGGTGCCGTCCGGGGGCTGCGAAGCGAGCCGTTGCCCCCGCGGCGTTGGACTTCCCAACCCCGCTCAGCACGAGGTCGAATCCGCCTTCCAGCTCGATCAGACTCCAAGGCAGCGTCAGCGCAGGTCGCCCAAACGCCAGACAAACCGCGGCCGCTTCGGCCGGGGCGGCGACAACGACCAACGTGCGGCATGCATCGCTTTTCGCTTTCATGGTCTGCCCCGGACGAAACTCCTGACAACGATCCCGCTCGTCCGCATCCTAACGTCAACCACCTTCGCGAACCCGTCCGGCAACCACAGACGTATCGGAACGGTACACGGTAGGGAACGGTCCGCCCGACCCAGCTTCACACTCCAAACAGGAGCCCACGGCATGACGCCCAAGCCCGAACAACGCACCCTCCGTCAATATGCTCCCTCGCGCCACGCCGCGGTCGCGCTGAAGCTGGCCGCCGGTATCGCCGTCGCCGCCGCCGGGATCGGCAGCGTCGTTTTCTTCTCGGGCACGAATGAGGCCAAGGCCGACAAGGCCGGCTCGCTGACCTCCGACCGCGCCATCGCCAAGCTCACGAGCTTCGACATCGTGACCACGGCCAACGGCTCGCTGGAGGCCAAGAACCAGGTCGAGATCCGCAGCACCCTCGAAATCGAGTCCAAGATCGTCAAAATCGTGGATGAGGGGACCTCGGTCAAGAAGGGCGACGTGCTGGTCGAACTCAACGCCGACAAGATCGACACCCAAGTCGCCGACGCCCAGATCGCCGTGGACGCTTCCAACGCCGAGAAGATGACCGCGGAGAACAACTACAAGATCCAAGTCACCGACAACCAAACGAAAATCCGTCAGGCCGCCCTGAAGGTTGACCTCGCCGAACTGGCCCTCGATCAGTGGCGCAAGGGTGACGTCGAGAAGCAGCGTCAGACCAACGCCCTCGCGCTTGACAAGGCCCAGCGCGACCTCGTCCGACTGACCGAGAAGTTCGAGCGCAGCAAGGAACTTCTGGAAAAGGGTTTCCTCAGCAAGATCGAGTTCCAGTCCGACGAGATCGCCAGGATCGAAGCCGAGTCGGCGCTCAAGAAAGCCGAACTCGAAAAAATCATCTACGAAAACTACATGCACCCCAAAGAGGAAAAGAAGAACCAGTCCGACGTGGACGACGCCAAGGCCGAACTCGAACGAACCAAGCTCAACGCCGACAGCGAGCTCGCCAACAAGGAAGCCTCGCTCTCCAAGGCGAACAAACAACTCAAACAGCACCAGGACAATCTCGAAAAGTTCAAGAAACAACGCCTCGCCTGCACCGTCACCGCTCCCTCCGATGGGCTGGTTCTCTACGGCACCACCATCGAGCTGAGCCGTTGGGGATGGAGCCGCAACGGACCTCTGGCCATCGGCCAGGAAGTCAACCCCAACATGCTCCTCATCGCGCTCCCCGATACCTCGGTGATGGTCGCGTCGGTCAAGGTTCAGGACACCCGCGCCTCGCAGATCAAACCCGGGCAGCCCGTCACCGTCCGCATCGAAGAGGCCGGCGGGAGGGTCGTCACCGGCAAGATCGAGACCATCGGCGTCATGGCCGAGTCGTCGGGCTGGCGCGATACCCAGCGCGAGTACACCGTCAAGGTCTCGCTCGAAGACCTCGGTTCCGTGAGCGGGCTCAAGCCCTCCATGCGCTGCGAGGCCGAAATCATGACCGGGCGAGTCGAGAACGCGCTCACCGTCCCCGTCCAGGCGGTCTTCAACGACGGGGCGGTCTGCTTTGTCTACACGCCGCAAGGCCAGAAGTTTGTCCGCGTGCCCGTCAGACTCGGCAAGCGCTCGGATGCCAACGCCCAGATCGAGGCCGGGATCACCGAAGGGCAGGTCGTGCTCCTCCGCGAACCGACCGCCGGGGAAGTCCTCTCCAAGCCGTGGGACAAGGCGCAGCTCGAATTGGCCGGATACACCCTCGGTGACGACGGCGTGGCGTACGTCACGGGCAAGGGACCGCCCGGGAAGGGCGGCAAGGGCAAGGGTGCCAAGCCCGCGGGTAAGTCAGACGCGGCGTCAACACCCGAGCCATCATCCACCGCAGGTGCCGCGGTCCCAGCGGCCGCGACCGCGACCGCGGCTACTCCGGGCGACGCGACAAAGCCCGAACCCAAGGCAGAATCCAAACCCGAAGCGAAAGCCGAGGTCAAGCCGGTCGAGAAACCCGCCGAGTCCGTCTCGGAAAAACCGGCCGAAAAAACCACGGAAACCGCGCCAGCTGCCCCGATTTCTGGAACTCCGACGCCAAAGTAGGCGTATCTCGCTCCACGCCAGCGGGCACGCGCAACCAGATTCTCTCCTCAGAGGCCGACCGGATGACACTCCCCGATCGGCCTTTTTTTCTGCGCCGGCCATGCCCCGCGAACGCGGACCGGTTTCCGCCCTCGCTTACGCTTGGCGTTGATGCCCCCGCTGATCTATCTCGATCACGCCTCAACAAGCTGGCCCAAGCACCCCGCGGTCGCCGAGGCCATGGCCGCGGCGGTCTCCGCGCCGCTCGGCACCCCCGCCCGCGGATCTCACGCGCTCGCCACGTCCGCCGCTCGAATCTTTACAGGCCTGCGCGAAGCCCTCACCCCCATCGTCGGCACCGGCGATCCCGACCGGATCATCCTGACCGGCGGCGCGACGCATTCCCTCAACCTGGCGATCTTGGGGTTGCTCGGGCATCGCCGCGATCGCCCGCGCGTCGTCACGTCCGCGATCGAGCACAACGCCCTGCGCCGCCCCCTCGAATCGCTCGCTGCCCGCGGCCTGATCGATCTGATCGCCGTCCCCGCCGACGCTGAGTGCCGACTCGACGCGTTCGCTCTCGTGGATTCCATCAGCACTCGCACGGCGCTCGTTGCGATCACGCACGCCAGCAACGTCACGGGAGTGATCCAGCCGGTCGAACAGGTGGCGTCGGCGCTCGAGCATCGCCGCCGCGCCGGGCTTCACACCCCCTTGCTCCTGATCGACGCCTCCCAAACCGCCGGACTCATCCCGCTCGACGTTGACCGCCTGGGCATCGACCTGGCCGCGTTCTCAGGTCACAAGGCCCTTCGCGGCCCGGCAGGGACCGGGGCGCTCTACGTCGGCCCGCGGGCGTTCTCGCCCACGGACGCGCGACCCGCGCAAGACCAACCGCAGCTCCCCGTCTTCTTCGGCGGGACCGGGCACGATTCCGAATCGCCCGACATGCCCGCCACGCTCCCCTCTCGGTTCGAGCCCGGAACACCCAACATTCCCGGCTTTGCCGGGCTGCTCGCCGCCGTCGAGCGCTGGTCGCCGGCGCTCGCCGATCGCACGCTGGGCGACGGTCGGGCGATGCTCTCGCGGCTTCGAGACACGGTCGTGAGGGAAGCGCGCGACCTCGTTCAATTCCACCGCCCAGCCAGCGCCGCGGGCACCGTCCCCGTGCTCTCGCTCACCATCGCCAACCTCGCCCCGAGCGACGCGGCAGTGGCGCTGGAAAGCTCCTTCGGTATCATCGCCCGAGCAGGTTTGCACTGCGCGCCCGGCGCCCACGCCGCCATGAACACCCTGAGCCTCGGCGGCACGCTCCGCATCAGCTCCGGCCCGGGCACCACGCCCGCCGAGATCGACGCCGCCGCGCACGCCCTCATCGAGCTCGCGCGGGCCGCCAACCCGTAGTACAGTCCCGACATGGACGCCGACCGCCTCCGCACGCTCGTGGCCCAGCACGCCGAGACCTCACGCCTGATGGGTGTCGACTTTGTACCCGCCTATCGAACGAGTTCCGTTCCCGCGCTCCGTGATTCGGCGTCTTCCGATCCCGACGCGGCGGGCTCCCTGTCTTCGGGTGCCATCGAGGTCAAGCCGTTACCCAGGCAATCGTCCCCCGCCGAGCGGCCGAACCGCACGCCGGAAGAATCTCAACACGCCCTCGACGAACTCTCGCCCGTTACATCGCCGACGCGCCGCACAAGGCCTTCGTCACCGCCCACACCAACATCGTCTTCGGCGACGGGCACCCTTGCGCCGATCTCATGTTCATCGGCGAAGCCCCCGGTGAAGAGGAAGACCGCCAGGGCAAGCCGTTCGTTGGGCGATCGGGCCAGTTGCTCGACAAAATGATCGTCGCGATGGGCCTCAGCCGGGCCGAGGTCTACATCGCCAACGTCCTCAAGACCCGCCCGCCCAACAATGCCACGCCGACGACCGAAGAAGCCCGCCTCTGCTCGCCCTACCTCTTCGAGCAGATCCGCATCATCGCCCCCAAGGCCCTGGTCACCCTCGGCTTGCCCGCGACTCGGCTGCTGCTGGGCACGATGGACCCGATGGGCAAGCTTCGTGGCCGTTGGCACGAGTTCGTCGACCCCGCAGGTCGGGTGGTTCCGGTCATGCCGACCTACCACCCGGCGTACCTGTTGCGGAACTACACCGCTGAGGAGCGCGGGAAAGTGTGGTCCGACCTCAAGCAGGTCATGGACAAGCTTGGTCTCAAACCTAACGCGGACAAGCAGTAACGACAGTTGTCCCGGCCGTCTGGGGAAATCCACCAGAGGAACCGCGGATTTTTTTTGCGTGCGCGGAACCTGTCCCAGGGATTCAACGGATCGTTGGGTGTCCGCGAGAATCACACCCGCGAACGACATCTGAGAAAGTCCGGCCGGCCTCTCGAAGCTTCCCCAGCCCCCCACGAGACCCGGCGCTCGGGTTGTCCTGAGTGCCGGGTTTTTTTATTTTGCAGGCCACCTGACTTCATAAAATGAAAATTGTCTTGACAAATCGAAAGATCGATATATTGTTTTATTGAAATGAACTTCAATAAATCGAAAGTTCACCCGGAACCAACTCATCCGCTGCTCGGGCTTCCGCGCGAAGATCTGGACCTCATCACCCAACTGGTCCTGCACTCGGGCTCGCTCAAAGACCTGGCTACTTCCTACGACGTCAGTTACCCGACCATCCGAGCCCGGCTCGATCGCGTGATCGAGCGGCTGCGCGACGCCGTGGCCGGGAAGGCCCGTGACCCGCTCACCGAACTGCTGGCCAATTTGGTCGAACGGGGCGAACTCTCGCTCCCCAACGCGCGCACCGTCCGGGAGACCGCCCATGAACTTTTCAACGCCCGCGCCCACGCCGAGGGGCGCGATCCGGCGCCTGGTCGTCCCTCGGCCAACGAACAAGGGGAACAGCCATGACCGAGTTGCTCATCGCGGCGGCCAACGAGTGGTGGACCATGAACAGCGGCACGATGCTGGGCGCGGTCGGGGTGGGGGGGATGGGTGCGCTCGCCGGGGTCTTCGGCGCGGCCACCGGCTACATGGCCCCGCGCGGGATCGCCAAGACGGCCGTGCTCTCGATCCACGTCTCGTTCCTGGTGCTGGGGGTTGTTGCGCTCACCACCGGTATCGTGGCGGCCAGCAT
>JBGAOD010000191.1:0-4473 GCA_044221955.1 Phycisphaerales bacterium
ATGGCGGTGAAACGGCTCGGTGCGCCGGAGGACATCGCCGCGGCGGTGGCGTATGTGACAAGCGATGAGGCAGGGTTCCTGACGGGTCAGACGCTCTGCGTCGACGGCGGGTTGACCATGTGCTGAGGGTTTGGAAGCGGCGGCCTACTTGACGAGTGCAGCGTCGGCCGAGGCGGGGGCGGGCTTGTGTCCCTCGCCCGCGAGCATGATGATTCCGATCACGATCATTACGCAGGCGATCGCTTTTCGCACCGTCATCCCCTCGTTGAGCACGATCCAGCCGAGCAGCACGGCCGTCGCAGGCGCAAGGGCAAAGGCGATCGGGCGGATCTTCGAGATGTCTCCCCCGGGCGAACCGAGCCCCAGGTAGAAGAAGAAGACGCCCGCGAACCCCGCGAGGAGACCGGAGCCGAGGATCAGCTGCGCCCAGATCGAGGGCGAGAGTTCGCGCCACCAGCCGGCGGGTTCCGTTTTCCACACGTTTGACGCGACGAGGTACGCCAGGAACGCGAGCGGCAAAGTCACCAGCGTGCGGACGAGCAGCGCGGTCAACGGCCCGATCCTGGCGGTGTTCAAGGCGCCCTTCGTGAAGATCTCACCCACACCCCAGCACAGCCCGGCAAGGACCGCAAAGACAATGGCTCTCATACCGAGAGTGTACATCTTGCCAGGGCCTTGTGGATGACAGCGTTCTCAGCAGCCTGCCTCGAAATCCGCGACGAATCCGTCGAAATCTTCACCCGTGACGAACCCGTCGCCGTTGTAGTCGGCCGTGAGGTCGCCGAGCTCGAAGACGGCGACGAAGGCGTCAAAGTCCTCGCCCGAGACGAACCCGTCGTTGTTGAAGTCCGCCCCGCAGAGGTCGACGAACACTCCGAAGTCTTTGGCCGAAGCGTTCCCGGATTCCTCGAAGGCGACGACAGTGATTGTGCGGAAGCCGTGCTGCATGCCGTTGATCGTGCGGAACCACTCGTAGCGGTCGTTGCGCGTGGCGAGCGTGCTGGGGTTGGTGTTGGCGTAGGCGATCGCGTCGGTCCCGGGCGCGAGGTCGTAGATGATGTACATGCGGGTCGCGGTTCGGTCCAGGGCCTTGGCGGTGAACTTGTACGAGGGTGTCAGAATGTTTGCGCCAGCCTCTACCAGCGCCATCTCGGGGCCTTTGCGGTCGATGTACACGACGTTGCGGAACTCACGGAACAACGGGTCGTTGTTGGGCGGGCGCTTGCGGAAGGCGGCCGTCGAGACGTAGTTGTAGCCCTCGGGCAGCCGCGTCGCGTCGATGGTCTGCTTGTAGATGCCGTTGGTGTTGCTGGTTCCTGCGAGCGGTTGAGCAAAGGAGAAGTGGTCGTACCCAGGCACGGCCACGTCGGTGTAGGGGACGTTGTCGGTCGGGTTGTTGTCCCAGTCCTGGAAGCCCTGATTGATGCGGAAGACGGCGGAATCGTCGGCGTCGTTGTTGTTGCCCGCGCCGGGGTCGCCGTTGGTCGTGGTCAGTTGGATCTCGAAGGAGTTGGTGGTGATGACCGGGATCGACGCCATGCGGCGGCGAGCGCTGGTCACACCGGCCGCGTCGGCGGGGAGCGTGGATGAGATATTCGTGAACGTCACGGTCCCGGCCGGGACGGCCGGCGCGTACACGACGTACCCCTTGTTGGTTTCCACGCCGTTGATGTTCTTGTTGTTGGGAACGGTGATGAGCACGCGCTGATCGACGCCGACAACGAGCACGTCGGGGATGGCGTTGGTCGGATCGACGTTCGGGTCGGCGGCGTTGCCGGTCATCTCGATGAGCCGCGTGCCGGCTGGGAACGTCGTGAGGATGTTGCGGGTCTGGAAGCCGTTGGTGTAGAGATCGTTGACGCCGACGAGCACGTTCCCCGAAAACGCTCCGCCGCCCTGGTCGCGGCGGCGCTCGTAGATGAGCACGTCTGCCGTTGACTGGTTCACGGGGTCGGTGTTGTTGACCGGATAGAAGAGCCCGCGCCCCAGCCCGTTGTGGAGCTGGACCATGTTTGTGATCGCCGCGTTCGGAACGTTGGTCACGGGATCAACGCCCAACGCGATGTTCACACCGCCCTTGGGCCAGAAGCCGCCCGAACGGGACACCCCACGGGCGTTGTGATAGATCAAACTCTGCCCGGGCTTCATGAACGTGTAGAGATTCTCCGGGAGCCCGCTCTGACGGATCGTGGGATCGGCCGGCGCGGCGCTGCCGTCGCCGGTGGTGCCGTTGTCGTGGCTGAAAACGTGGTTCACTCCGAGGGTGCCGTCGTTGAAGCTGTCGGCGTTGTCGAGGTGGTTGTTGATCGCGTTCTGCCAGGAGTTTGACCCGGCGTCGCTGAGGATGTTGCGGAGTTGCCCGGAACCGTTGATGTCCAGGCAATCGCGGTTACCCCACGTGTCGCCGGCGCGGTTGTTGTTGTTGGGCTTGCGGATGAAGTTGTCGTAGGTGAACTGGTTACTCTCGACGCACTCGCCAAAGGAATACGGCGTGACGAACCGCCCGTCGGGCGTCTTGCGGCGCTGGTACATCTCGGCGTCGATGTAGGTGTCCCAGAACCAACTCGGGGCGTGCTTGATGGCGTCGAAGCGGAAACCGTCGACGTGCTGTTCGTCGAGCATCCACTGCGTCCATCGCATGAGCATCCCCGTGCCGTTATCGGCGACCGGATCGCCTTGCAACGGGTCGGTCGTGTTGTAGGGGTAGAACAAGAAGCCATTGCCGCCGGGGTTGCGGGCCGTTCCAGGGTTGTTCACCGCTGTCGGCACCAGTTGGCGATCGGGGTAGCATCGCGTGTTGTTGGGATCGGGCTTGTTGTACGTCGTGCCGGCGGGGATATTCTGCGCGTTTGCGGCGACGGGCTGACGGATGAAGGGGAAGTTGGATTCCTGAGCAATGTCAATCAGCGCGACGAGGTCGCCCTTGTATAGGTCGTAGCGGGCGCCGCCCGGGTTTTCGGATTGGTAGTAGCCCGAGGCGATACCGTTGTGGAAGTCTCCCCAGTTGTCGGTGGGCTGCTTGGTGACGATCGTGTTCGCGGACGCCATCCAGAAGCCTGGGTACCCGCCCGCCTGCTGGAAGCTGATGCTGGTCTGGCGGCTGGCGCAGTGGTTCATGATCGCGTCGATGTAAACAAGCCCGTTGGCCTGGTGGAACTCATCGACGAGGGCCTTGAAATACTGTTCGGTGCCGTAGGCGGTCTGCGCTCCGGGTTTGCCGAGGTCGAAGCGGTCGAACGGGTCGTACCCCGCGCTGCCGCTGGCGAAGGCCTTGACCGGCGGCGGCAGCCACGCCCCGCCGTAGCCCGCGAGGAAAAAATCGGGCATGCGACGCTCGATGTCCGTCCAGCGAGCCTCGAACCACTGGAGCAGCACCGGCGGGTCGGCCCTGACCGGCGCGAACGTGACCGTCGTTCCGGTCGCGAGCGCCAGAAGGGCCATTGTGCTCGCGACGGGGAGTCGGCCGAACTTGAATAGCACGCATGCGCTTGGGCGCGTCATCGTCATGGATGAAACCCTTCTGTCAATCGTCAATCTTTTTTGGAACTTCCGGCCGCGGATAGTGCTTCGGTTCACCGGCGTGACCGAGCCTCTCGCCGCGAACCACGTCCAACCCATGAGTATGACCCATCGCGGGGTGGAAGGAAATCATGTTTCATCCATTTTCACTGATTTTCTGGAGCACCCGGTGCAGACCATCCGCGCACCGGATCGGACATTGATTGAAGCCTTTGTTCTCGAAAACTACCCGCACCAATCGTGAAGCACACCCCTATCCGAACATGCGACGAACAATGACACCTCGGTGGAGGCCGGTGCGCGGCTCTATCCTCATGCTCTCGGGAACGCGTGCGCGGACCCGAGAACCAGGCCTTCGGCCGACCGAGTTCCCATCCCAGTCTTACGGAGCCCACGAATGTCTCCCTCACTCAAGTGGTCCGCAACACACTTCCGCCGCATCGGCGCGGTCCTACTGGTTCTCGCTGCCACTCGCGCTGAGCCATTCTTTGTCGCCTCGGCTTCGGCCCAGGGGGCGTCGACGGCAGCGCCGCTCGGACGGGTCATCCTGTCCCAGGCCAGCGCGGCCGACTCCGAACAACTCGGGCCCGGAATCGCCCGTTTTTTCGCCTCCGCCGAGGCCAAAAAGAACGCGCTGCCGTCGTTTGCGCTCGAGAAACCGTTGCCGTCTGTCGGCCCTGTGCCCGCGGGGTTCCCTGTCTCGGTCCGCATGGGGAGCGTGGGCGGCGCGTCGGGCCCGAGGGTCACCGCCCAGGTGGATTTCGCGACCGGCACCAGCGTGTATGGGACGGGCGAGGTCTCGGGCCCGTTGCTCCGCAACGGTCGCACGATCACAACATGGAACACCGACGCCTATGGCTACGACGACACGGCCGTGTCGCTCTATAAGTCGCACCCGTGGGTCCTCGCGGTCCGCGCCGACGGCTCGGCCTTCGGCGTGCTCGCGGACACGAC
>JBGAOD010000192.1:0-4865 GCA_044221955.1 Phycisphaerales bacterium
GGTGGTGGTGGGTTGCGCCATCAGCCCCGCTGGGTGGGACTGCGTTTTAGGTCTCCAGCTTCTTCACTCGATCAATGTCTTTTTCTTGATGCCTTGATGCCTTCTTCTTCAACTGCACCCCATGCTGGCCCCACAGTTGAGGCACTTGTAGCAGGTGCCGCTGCGGACGGTGATGGTGCCGCAGCTATCGCAGGGCGGGGCGTCGCCGAGGCTTTCCATCGCCACTGAGAGCGTGGACGAGGAGACGACGACCTTGGACTCGACGAGCTTGGATTCAACAAGGGTGGTGCGCTGGGTGTTCCCGTTCGAAGCGGGCTTGTTCGACTGGTTCGTTCCAGCCATGCCGACGCCGCCGCCCGCGGGCCGGTCAGTCGAACGCTCGACCCGCCGACGCGAATCCTCCCGCGCCGAAGCCTCGATGATCCCGGGCCGCTCCACCGAGACCTGCTGAGCCAGATTCGATTCGCGCCGCGGCGCGTTGGCCTCGCGATAGCCCGGGATGAACTGCATCCCCATGTACCGGAAGATGTAATCGACCAGGCTCTTGGCGATCGGGATATCGGAATTCTCCGTCATGCCCGCCGGCTCGAAGCGTTGGTGGCTGAACTTGCCCACCAGGCTCTCGACCGGCACGCCGTACTGCAGCGCGACCGACGTGGCCGTGCCCAGAGAGTCCATCAGCCCGCCGATGGTCGAGCCTTCCTTGCTCATGGTCAGGAACAGCTCGCCCGGCTTGCCGTCCTCATACAACCCGACCGTCAGGTACCCCTCGTGGCCGGCCACGTTGAACTTGTGGGTGATCGAACGCCGCGTGTCCGGCAGACGACGCCGCATCGGACGGTGCACCACGTCGGCCTTCAAGTCCTCGACGGCCTCGTGGTCACCATGGCTCGCCGCCGCAGCCAGCGCGGCCACACCCGTCGCCACTTCCTGGCGGGCGGCGTGCAACTGCTGCGATTCCCCCGGGTCGCCGGCCTCCGGCTCGGCCAGAGCGTCTGCGTTGGCCTCGGACTTGGCCTCGTCAGACGTCGACGACAGCGGCTGGCTGAGCTTGCACCCGTCGCGGTACAGCGCGTTGGCCTTGAGGCCGAGTTCCCAACTGAGCTGGTAGCACGCCTTGATGTCGTCCACGCTCGCCGAGTTTGGGACGTTGATCGTCTTGCTGATCGCACCCGAGATGAACGGCTGGGCGGCCGCCATCATGCAGATGTGGCCCTCGGCCGCGATGAACCGCTTGCCGAGCTTGCCGCACGTGCTGGCGCAATCAAACACCGAAAGATGCTCGTCCTTCAGGAACGGCGCACCCTCGACCGTCTGCGTGCCGCACGTCAGGATGTTCAGCGTATCGACCTGAGCGCTCGAAAGCCCCAGCTTCTTGAGCAGGTTGAACCCCGGATCCGCCTTCGCGGCCTCGACATCAATACCGATCCGCTTGAGCAGGTCATCGCCCAGCGACCACGTCGCGAACGCGAAGCTCAGCTCGAACACGCCCGGCAGCGTGTCCTCGATCTTGCGCAGGTCGGCCTCGTTGAAGCCCTTGGACTTCAGCCAAGTCGAGAACTTCTGACCCGACCCATTCCCATTCCCGGGCGCGGTCGGGATCGTGGCGTCCAGCCGCAGCGTGCCTAGGAGATACTCCATGATCCCACGCCGCTGATCGTCGCTGTACCCCAGCGCCTTCAACGCCGGCTCGACCGACTCATTCGCGATCTTGAAGTAACCGCCGCCCGCGAGCTTCTTGAACTTCACCAGCGCGAAGTCCGGCTCCACGCCCGTCGTATCACAATCCATCAGCAGGCCGATCGTTCCCGTCGGCGCGATCACCGTGACCTGCGCGTTGCGATACCCGAACTGCTCGCCCAGGCGCAGTGCCTCGTCCCAGTTCCGCATCGCCTGACCCAGCAGCAGGTTGGCGTTGGTCAGCCCGGCCTTACCCGAGATGATGATCGCGTGGTCGATCGGTACGGGTTTGACGCGGAGTTTCTCGTAGCGCGGGCTCTCGCGGCCTTCGCCGTGGGCGGCCCAGCGGTGGTTGCGGATGACCCGGAGCATGTTCTCGCGGTCGGCCTCGAACCCGGCGAACGCGCCCAACTCGCGGGCCATCAACGCCGACATCCGGTACGCACGCCCCGTCAGCACGGCCGACAGGCACGCGCAGATGGAGCGGGCTGCGTCGCTGTCGTAGGCAATGCCGGCCTGCATGAGCATGGCGCCGAGGTTCGCGTATCCAAGCCCCAGCGTCCGGTACTTGTAGCTCAGCTCCGCGATCTCCCGGCTGGGGAACGCGGCCATCAGCACGCTGATCTCCAGCACGATCGTCCACAGATCGATCGCGTGCTCGTACTTCTCAACATCAAACGCCCGCGTGACTGGGTCATAAAACTTCAGGACGTTGAGCGACGCGAGGTTGCAGGCCGTGTTGTCGAGGAACATGTACTCGCTGCACGGGTTGCTGGCGTTGATCCGCCCCGCGCTCGGGCAGGTGTGCCAGGCGTTGATCGTGCCGTCGAACTGCACCCCCGGGTCCGCGCACCGCCACGCCGCGTAACCGATCGTGTCCCACAACGCCCGGGCCTTGAACGTCCGCGCGACCTTCCCGCTCGTCCGCCATGTCGTCTTCCACTCGCCGTCGGCCTCGAGCACATCAAAGAACTCGTCGGGGATCCGCACCGAGTTGTTCGAGTTCTGCCCGCTCACGGTCAGGTACGATTCGCCGTTGAAGTCGTAATCCAGCTTCAGGTTCATCGCCTCGGCCGTCTTCGCGATCTCCGGGCTGCTCTTCTTGAGCAGCTTCATCCCCTCCACCATCGCCTGGACCTTGATCTCCTCGCGAACCTTCCAGTTCACAAAGGTCTCGATGTCCGGGTGGTCCATATCAAGGCACACCATCTTCGCGGCCCGGCGCGTCGTGCCGCCGGACTTGATCGCGCTCGCGGCCCGGTCGCCGATCCGCAGCCACGACATCAGCCCGCTCGACTTGCCGCCGCCCGAAAGGTTCTCGCCCTCGCCGCGGAGCTTGCTGAAGTTCGTGCCGGTGCCCGAGCCGTACTTGAAGAGCCGGGCCTCGCGGACCCACAGGTCCATGATGCCGCCCGAGTTCACGAGGTCGTCGGTCACGCTCTGGATAAAGCACGCGTGCGGCTGGGGGTGCGTGTACGCGTCCTCAGCAAGCAGCACCTCGCCGGTTTTGGGATCGACGATGTAGTGCCCCTGGGCCGGGCCGGTGATGCCGTAGGCGAAGTTCAGGCCGGTGTTGAACCACTGCGGGCTGTTGGGCGCGCAGACCTGGTGGACCATCATGTGGACCAGCTCGTCGTAGAACGCCGTGGCGTCTTCGCCCGAGTCGAAGTACCCCTGCTTCTCGCCCCAGTGCCGCCAGCACCCGGCCAGGCGGTGGATCACCTCGCGGGCGGAGCGTTCGGGGCCGGTGACCTGGCGGCCGTCTGCGCCGACCTTGGGCAACCCCTCGGTGTCGACCTGCGGCACCCCGGCCTTGCGGAAGTACTTGCTCACCATGATGTCGGTGGCGAGCTGGCTCCACGAGGCCGGAACCTCGGCGTCCTTCATCTCAAAGACGATGGAGCCGTCGGGGTTGGAGATTTTGGAAGACCGTTTGACCCATTGCACGGAGGCGAAGGGGTCGCGGCCGGGGGAGGTGAATTTGCGGGTGATCTTCATGACTTCAAATCCTTCGTGCGTCCTTGCGTGATCTTGCTTTGAGAGGCGGCATTCGGCATTCGTGATTCGGCATTCGTGGGAACGCGGACGGCGGCCATCTTGCGGATGAGCCCCGCGAGAACTTTGCTCACTTCATTCCAGTCGTCAGTCAGGCTTTCGTGACCCCTTGTCGAGAGATATCCCATCTCTTCACGCCAGAAGAAGCTGAGTATCGGCTCGAACAGGCTGCCTCTCGCGATCTTCAAGAACCGCAGGTAGTCGATCCGGCTGCCACGACCAAATCCTCAGCGATATTGCTGGGCACGGAGACCGCAGCACGACGAATCTGTGAAGAAAGCCCGAATGCTTCTGCTTCGGTAGCGTGTTCGCCGCCCCAAGAACCCCTTTTCGCAAGTTGCGATCGACAACTGCCAAGCCCTCAAATCGCGATGAGATCGAATCTGCCCACTTCAATTCCAATTTGGTCGTCCGGCCCGCATCTTCCCGAATGCCGAATCACGAATGCCGAATGCCGCTCTAGTCCACCTTCGGCAATGTCAACCCACCCTGATCCTGATACTTCCCGCCTTTATCCGCGTAACTCACCTCACACACCTGATCCGCCTTGAGGAACACGAGCTGCGCGATCCCCTCGTTCGCGTACACCCGGGCCGGCAGCGGTGTTGTGTTCGAGATCTCCAGCGTCACCTTGCCTCTCCACTCCGGCTCCAGCGGCGTGACGTTCACGATCAGGCCGCAGCGGGCGTAGGTGCTTTTGCCGACGCACAGCACCAGCACCTCGCGCGGGATCGTCAGCGTTTCCACCGTCTCGCAGAGCGCGAACGAATTCGGCGGGATGATGACGTGATCGACGCCGAACTTGGCCGTGTCGACCTCGACCATCAGGTCGTCGGTGAAGTTCTTGGGATCGACGACGGCGATGCCGCCGGTGCGTGGCGTCGGGGTGAAGATCTTGAAGTGCGTTCCGACGCGAACGTCATAGCCGTAGCTGGAGACGCCGTAGGAGATGCGCCCCGGTCGCTTTTTCGCCCGCTCGAAGGGCTCGATGCGGACAAGGGTTTCAATCTGAGTATCGCAGAGCACGCCCACGCCTTGACCTCCCACCAGAGAACCCACTCGGCCCACCACAGGCCAGGCACCAGGAACCCGCGAACAAAGCGGCGGGTCGCCCCCCACGGACGACCCAC
>JBGAOD010000025.1:0-37103 GCA_044221955.1 Phycisphaerales bacterium
CGTGATCGTTGCGAACTGGTGGTGGGGGACGTGCTCGGGCCGGGTGCCCTCGCCCGCTGCCCCAGACCGGCCGACCTCATCTTCCTCGACCCGCCCAACCCGCTCATGTGCGACCGCCTGGGTTCCAAACGAATCAAGGGCCAACTCGCCCTCCTCGGCGATTGCCTGAGCGACGCCGGCTTCGCCCTCCTACGCACCCCCTGGCCCCTGCACTACGCGCCCGACGAAGAAGACTCGGAAGTCGCCCAAGATCCCGCCGCGCCCCGCAAAGGACGCCGCGCCCACACCAAGCGCGGGCACGCCGAACACGACCGCGACGCTCGCTCCGAGACCTCGGACCGCCGCGGCACGCGCCCCGAACGCCGCCGCGACGAACGCGACGACGGCGGATGGCAGGAGGTCTGGTCGATCAACAAGGGCGGACCGCTCAGGCTCGACACGGACGGCGGCGTCATCGACGAGGACGCGCTCGACGAAGCACCTGGAGACCTCACGCAAGCGTCGAGCACGTCGGAGGTGCCGCCCCCCAAGCCCAAGCCCGTCGACATCGACCTCCACATCGAAGCCCTGCGCGGACCGGAAACCCACGAGTACAGCGGGATGGCCGTGCATTTCTACATGAAGAAACCGCCCGCGTCCTGACCCAGCCCACCCGCGCCGCCGCTACTTGCCCTCGAACCACGTCCGCCCCACATGCGCGTCCGCCTTCAGCGGCACCGTCAGCGTCATCGCCGATTCCATGCGCTCGACGATGAGTTTGAGCGCACGCTCGGCCAGCGGCTCGGGGCACTCGAACACCAGCTCGTCGTGGATCTGCAAAAGCATGCGAACCACCGGACGCTCCGACGACCATCCGGGCTTGGACCCCGGGTCCAACTCGCGCCCAAACTCCACCGCGACACGCTCGTCAAGATCAACCATCGCCATCTTGATCAGGTCCGCGGCCGACCCTTGCACCACGCTGTTGATCGCCACACGCTCGGCCAGTGAACGCATCGACGGGTTCGAGCTCTCGATGTCCGTGATCGGCCGCCGCCGCTTCATCATCGTCTCGACGTACCCGAACCTCCGCGCCTGATCGATGCACTCTTGCAAGAACGTCGTGATCCCCGCGAACCGCCGCTTGTACCCGTCGATGATCCCCGCAGCCTCTTTGTCGCCAATGTTCAGCCGCCGCGCGAGCCCGTAAGGCGTGACGCCGTAGACGATCCCGAAGTTGACCATCTTCGCGCCGTTGCGCTGGTCCTTCGTAACCTGATCCAGCGGGACGTTGTGGATCTGCGCCGCCACCTGCCGGTGAATGTCCTGCCCGGTCATAAACGCTTCGATCAGGTTCGGATCGCGCGAGAGGTGCGCGAGCAATCGCAGCTCGATCTGCGAATAGTCGGCCGTGATGAGCGTGCGCCCCGGCGGCGCAAGGAACGCCTTCCGGATCTCGCGCCCCACGTCCGTGCGTATCGGAATGTTCTGGAGGTTCGGATCGCTCGAAGAAAGCCGCCCCGTGGCCGCCCCCGTCTGGTTGAAGCTCGCGTGGATGCGGTGCGTCCGCGCGTTGATCGCATCTTTGAGGTTGACCAGGTACGTGTTCACGAGCTTGGTGAGCTGCCGGTACTCAAGGATCAGCTTCGGGATCGGCGTCGTCAGCGTCGCGTCCGCCGCCAGCTTGTCCAGGACTTCCGCGTCCGTCGAATAGCCGGTCTTGGTCTTCCGGATCGGCTTGATCCCCAGCCCCGGCTCCACCGCGTCGGGCTTGTTGAAGAGCGCCGCCGCGAGCTGCTTGGGCGAATCGGGATCGAACGTCCGCGCGATCGCCTCCATCGCGCGGTCGTCGATGTCGTCCTTCACGGCCCGGATGCGGAGCAGGAGCCGCTCGCGCTGCCGATCGAGCTCGTCGGGATCTACAAGGATGCCGTTCCACTCAAGCTCCGCGAGCACGGCCACGAGCGGGAGTTCGAGCTTGTAAAACAAGTCGTTCATGCCCAACGCGCGGAGCTGCGGGAGCATCAGGTCAGCGAGCTGGAGCGAGAGATCAGCGTCGCGCGCGGCGTAGGGCGTGGCGAGCTCGATGGGGACCGTGACGAACGAGCGCTGTGTTTTTCCGGAGCCGATCAGTTCGGAAATCGAGTGCTTCGTCGCCCCGAGCAGTGCGAGCGACAACGACTCGAGCCCGTGCGACGAACGCGACGAATCGATGAGGTAGCTGGCGATCAGCGAGTCGCACGACCCCTCCGTACGAAGCCCGGCAACGTTGATCCCCGCGCGGCGCAGAACGAGGATGTCGTACTTGAGGTTGTGCCCGATCTTCGGGATGGCCGGGTTTTCGAGGAGCGGGCGGAGCGCGTCGAGCACTGTCCGTTCGTCGAGGTGCGCCGTAGGGTCGGGAGAGCGGACGGGGATGTAGCAGGCGTGGCCCGGCTCGGTGGCGAGGCTGATGCCGCAGAGGTCGGCGTTCAGCGGCGAGAGCTCGGTGGTCTCGGTGTCGAGCGCGATGGCCTTGGCTTGCTTGAGTTGCCTGACGAGCGTGTTGAGCTGCTCGCGAGTGGTGATGCAGGTGTACTGGCCCTGCATGAGGTTGGCCCGGGAGATCTCGTGCGGCGTGGAAGGTTCGCCGTCGGAGGGCGCGACGTCGAACAGCCCGCCGAAGGAACCGGCGGGTTCGGCGCGGCTGGTGCGCGGCGTGGAGGACGCAGAACTGGGGCCCGTGCTTGAGTTGCTCGATGAACTCGCCGGTGCCGAGTCCGATGGCCGCTCCTTCGCGAAGAGCGACCCCGCATCGTCGCCACCTTTTCGTGAGGCCGCGACGCGGCCCTCCCGACCCGCGGCGGAGCCCGCGGGTTTCGTCGGCGCGGTCGTCAGAGCGCCCGACGCATCGCCCGGCCCCCCTTCACCAGTCAGCGCCCGCAGTTCCGTCTGGTACCGATTGAACCCCAGCTCCTGCAGCGTCGGCGAGAGCGTCCCGAGCTTGAGATTGCGGGCGTTCGCCGCATCAAGGCTGAACGGCCCCTCATCGGGCGTGATGTCGCGCTTCAGCGTGATCAACTCGCGCGCCAGCGGCAGCGACGCGGCCGCCGCACGGATGTTCTCGCCCCGCTTCCCCTTGATCGAATCCGCGTTCGCAATCACGCTGTCGAGCGACCCAAACTCGCGGATCAAGAGCGCCGCCGTCTTGTCGCCAACGCCCGGCACCCCCGGCACGTTGTCCACCGCATCGCCCATCAGCGAGAGCATGTCGATGACCTGCGAAGGATCGAGCCCCGTGTCGGCCTTGAGCTCCGCGACTCCAAACGCGAGGTCAGTGTGCAGATCGAAGAGCTCGACCGGCCCGCCGTCGGTGCTTCGCGGCGCTTCAAGAAGCTGCTTGAGGTCCTTGTCCTTCGAAACGATGCGGATGCGCAGGTCGGGATGGCTCTTGCGGAGCGTGGTGACGATCGACGCGATCACGTCGTCGGCCTCGTACCCCTCCGCGCCGTAGATCGGCACGCCCAACTCGCGCAGAGTCTTGAGGCAGCGTTCAACCTGCGGGAAAAGGTCCTCCGGCGCCGGCGGCCGGTGGGCTTTGTACTCAGGGAGGAGCTTCGAGCGAAATGTCCCCTGGTCGCCCGAGACATCCAGCGCAACCGCGATGTAATCGGGCCGCCCGCCGATGTTCCCCTCGCCGCGCAGCAGCTTGAGGAACGCGCCAAGGAATCCGAACGTCATGTTCGTCGGCTCCTTGGTAACCGGGCTGGTCATGGGCGTGCGGATGGCGTGGTAGTTCCGGAAGAACTGGGCGTAGCCGTCGATGAGGTAAAGAGTCGGCATTGTTCACCACGGGGGGACACGGGGAGACACGGAGGGGGAAGCGGGCGGAAAAGGACGCGGTGCTTCGGAGTCAGAGTACACGGCGTATGAAGCCGTCCATGATTCGGCGGGAATTGAAGTTGAACAGTAAGCCCACGCGCAGTCCGCTCAGGCGCAGGTTGGTCAGAAGCTGAGCTTCGTGGATCGGTGCGAGCTTATCCACGGATTTCAGTTCGACAATCACGCATTGATCGACCACGAGATCGAGTCGAAAACCCGCGTCGACCTGGACACCTTTGTATTTCACCGGAAGCTCTGCCTGGCGTCGGACGGCGGCACCTCGTGAGACGAGCTCGTGGACCATGCACGCCTCGTAGGCGGATTCGAGCAGGCCCGGCCCGAGTTGCTGATACACCTCAACCGCCGCCGCGATAACTCGCTCGCTCACTTCCTTGTGCAAAAAAACCGCCAATCCGGCCCCCTCTCAGCCTCTTCCCCCGTGTCCCTCCGTGTCGCCCCGTGGTGAATTGATCTCACCAAGTCGGGACAAGTACGCCGCGCTCGGCACCACCTTCCTCCTCCCCATCATCGCCCGCGCAACCTCCACAAACTTCTCCAGCCGATACTTCCGATTCCCCGCGTCGGTACACCACGCGAACGGTTCGACGCACCCCGACACCGCGGCCGTCGTCGCCGCCATCGCCCCCGTATGAATCACAACCCCCGTCATCAGCCGCGTGCAGATCGCCGTCTTCACGTGGTCGCCGATGATCGACCCCAGAAACTGCTCGCCCGTGCGCTCGTTCGTCCCGGTGGGCAACGCCTTGGCAATCACCTCGCCGTAGGTGTTGAGCAAGTTCGAGTTCGTTGTTCCCGCCCCGAGGTTCACCCACTCGCCCAGCCACGAATCGCCGAGGTGCCCGTCGTGCCCCTTGTTGCTGTACCCCTGGATAATCGTCCCACTGATCTCGCCGGCGACCTTGCAGAACGGGCCGATGGCGGTATTGGGTTTGAGGAGCGACTTGTCCCCGGCCGTCGAGTTCGCCCCCAGATAGAACGGCCCGCAAAGAATCGCACCCGGCCTGACCACAGCGTCACGATCAATCACGATCGGCCCGCCTTCGAGATCAAAGGTCACCCCCGGGTAGATCTTCGCGGTCGGGTGGATGGACAGCTTGAAGTTCCCGAACCGCAGGCAACCCGCTGGCTGTTGCGTGGACGCCGCGGAAGGTTGAAAGGCCGGGTCTTTGCCGAGCAGTTCGAGGTCGATCGCGATCGCGCGGTCTCGAAACGTGCGCACGTGCCAAAGCCGCGAGAGAAGCGCCAGCTTCGCGAAGTCCTTGCCGACGAGCGACGGCCGCTCACCGCGTTGGAGAATCGGCGCAAGCGAGCCCGGGCCTACGCCCGCGATCACCGCGCCCGTCGCCGACTCTACCAGCATCTCCCCATCGCGCAGCGCCGCAATCTCCGGCAAGCCCAGCACGCAGCGAGCATTGATGAAAAGCACCGACCCAGTCGCGCGAGGACCGCCCGCCAACTCGCCCGCGGCAACAGCGTTCGCGCCCGCGTGCTGCTCGCGACAGAGCGGAAGCATCTCCTCACGAGGGAGCAGCGCGACGATCTCCAGATCGAGCGATCGGCGGAGACGCTCCAACGTCGTGAGCGCCCCAGTGCGAATGTCAAACGCCGAACGCAGATCTGCCAGCGGTGAGAGCGCGTTCAGACCGCCCGCGCCCGGGAGCGGTGACAATTCCTCGAAGACGACGGCCTGTTTCATGCCGAGAATGTACCCGAGATCCTGAGTTTCCGATTTCGGCCTGGACCGCTGTTGCCCGCCCGACCGCCTTCGCGTGAACGCGCGACTACGTTTCCGGCGTCCGCGCTCCACGCCGACCGCGTTCTCGGCTCATTCCCTCGCCCCTCGGACCCCTCCATGCGTGCCATCATCTTCGACTTTGACGGCGTGATCGTGAACTCCGAACCCCTCCACGAGGCCGCGCTCCGAACGGCGGTGGGGGAGGTGGGGATGTCCCTCCCCCACGAGCGCTACATGGACGAGTACATCGGCTACGACGACCGCGACTGCTTCCGCGTCATCGCACGCGACCACGGACGAACACTCTCCTCGACCGATCTCGAACGCCTCGCCGATGCCAAACGCCGCGCCATCGAAGGCGTCATCCGCGACGGGCACGCCCGAGCCTGGCCCGGGGCCGTCGAACTCATCCACGCCGCCCATTCGCACGGGCCCATCGCCGTCTGCTCGGGCGCTCGACTCCACGAGATCAAACCCGTTCTCGATCAACTCAACGTCCGCGAGCGCTTCTCGGCCATCGTCACCGCCGACGACGTCGCGCGCAGCAAGCCCGATCCCGCGTGCTACCTTCTCACCGCCGATCGCCTCGGGGTTGATCCGCGCGAGTGCGTTGCGATCGAGGACACGCCCACGGGCGCGAGCGCCGCGCGGGCCGCGGGAATGAAGGTCGCCACCGTGTGCCAGACCGTGAACGCCGCCGCCCTGATCCACGTCTCGCACCGCGTCTTCCCGACCATGAAGGACATCACCGTCGCGGCCCTCGCCGGCTTGTAGCGTTCCCATGAAAAAACCCCGACCGGGCCGGGGTTTCTCGGGATCAATCCCGGTTCGCACCGAACGCGATCAGGCGAAGTAGTTGGCGACCGAGGTCAGGTTGTCCATCGTCCAGTTCCCGCCGTCGGTTGTGTTCCAGAAGTACCGGAGCACGTTCCCGACCGCGTCCGCGCCGACCAGGCTGATGGTGCCAAACGGCGATGTGACGCCCGTGACCTTGCCGACGATCGGGATCGCGCCCGTCACCGTGTCGCTCAGCGTCGTGACGTTCCAGTTCCCGCCCAGCCCCGGCGACCACCAGTAGATCACCAGCTTGCCGTTGGCATCAAGCCCCGTGATGTTGGTGCCGTCCCAACTCGTGACGTAGCTGGTGATGCTCGGGCTCTGGAGCTTGGGCCCGCCAAAGGCCGTGGTGAGATCGCTCGTCACCCAGTTGCCGCCGAACGAGGGCAGCCACCACGTCGTCGAAACGTTCCCGTCGATCGTGACGCCGACGATGTTGATGTTGTCGTAGCTGGTGATGTAGGTCGTGAGCCCGCCCGTGAACTTCCCGTGATCGCGGAGATGTTGCTCGTCGTCCACTCCGCCAGCCCCGGGGCCCACCAGACCGTGTGCACGTTCCCCTGGTCATCCAGCCCGGCAATATTCAGCCCGTTCCAGCTCGTGACATACGTCGAGAGATTCCCGACAAACCGCGGCGTCGCCAGCCCCTGAGGCGTCAGGTCGCTGACGCTGATGTTGTGGAAGGTCCAGTTGAACTTCCCGCCGACCTGCGTCAGGCTCGACTGGTAGTACTGGACAACCTGCGCGCCGCTGTTGAGCCCCACCACGCTGATCGTGCCGTCCGTCGCTTTCAGAATCGCTAGGTCGCTGGCGATCCCCTCCGCCCCGGCGATCTCCGTCGTCAGGTTGCGGAACGTCCAGTACCCGTTCGTGCCCCGCGTGAAGAGCAGCAGCCCGTCCTGCGACGGCGCGGCCGCGTAAAACCGCCCGTCCTTGGTGTCAAACCACGAACTCACCTGCCCCGTCAAGATCCCCGAACCCGTCATGATCGTGAGGTCGATGACGGTGTAGGGATCGCCCTTCTTCGCCTGGTAGAACACGATCGGCCGACCCAGCTCGTTGACCGAAACAAAGATCGACTCACCCGCCGCGTTCCCCGCCCCGCGCGTGATCGCCCCCCCGTTGGCCTCCTGGTTCCAGCCCGGGCTGGCGATGACCTTCACGTCGTTGATGAGAACGAGATCGGCGTTGGTGGCCGAGCCTCCGTCGGGGAACTCGTCGCGGACCGGAACCTTGTCATACAGGGTCGAGGAGCTCCCGTCGAGATCCGCCGTGCCCAGCCCCTTGATCGCCAGCACCACGTCCCAGCCCTTGACGACCTTGCCAAAGACCGCGTACCCGGCCTCGATGTTGTTCTTATCCAGGAAGTTGTTATCCACGTAGTTGAAGAAAAATTGACTCGTGGCCGAGTTGGGATCGTTGGTCCGCGCCATGGCCACCGTCAGTGCCTTGTTCGAGATCGTTCGGCTGGCCTCGTTGGTGATAGGGGCAAAGGTCTGGATCGCCTGCGGCCCGTTCACAGAATCGAGCTTGAACCCACCTCCCTGCAGCACGAAGTCTTTGCCGTTGTCGGTATTCCGAGCCGTTTCCGAACGGTGGAAGAAGGTCCCGTCGTAGCGATCCGCGTTGATGTAGTTCAGGAAGTTGGCGACCGTGATCGGTGTCTGGGCGTCGAAAAGTTCGATCCAGATATCGCCGCGGCTGGTCTGAACGTTCACGATCGTGTCACCCGCCGCGAACGGCTGGTCGGCCAGCAACTGGCGCGGTTCGAGGGATTCGAGCAGCGTGCGTGGCGAGCGGGCACGGGCGCCGGGTGTGCGTGCGGGCGCGGTTCGGGACCGATGATTCGTCAAGAACGACATGGGAATCCTCCAGAGGGGCTCGACTGTACGCCGGGCGCGTGATTGTGGGAGGGACAGAGAACCCGAACCGCCGTGTCTCGGCGCGGCACACGGGCCGTACCAGGTGCTTGGGTTCTATTCATACAAAGTACCGTAAGTGCCTCAAACATCAAGGGTAAAAGTACCTGTTCCCGGCGGGTTGGGAGGCGCGTGCCCTGAGCATACGAGCCCCGGGCGGGATCGGTTTCGGATTCCGACAACCGCCGGCGTCTCAGATGTCGGTACCTACCAACCGAGCACGGCCCGGGTCACAATCTGCACCGCCGCCATCGCATACACCCCCGCCACCAGGTCATCCAGCAGAATCCCCCACCCCCCCGGCACGCGCGGCAGCCCGGGGGCCGGCCAGGGCTTCAGAATGTCAAAGAATCGAAACGCCAGAAACGCCCCCAGCAGCGTCAGCCCCGCGTGCCAGCCCGGCGCAACCGCCCCCGCCGGCAACGCCATGAGCGACAAGCACTGTCCCGCAGTCTCGTCGGCCACCGCCTGCCCCGGGTCCTTCTCCCCGAACCGCGCTTCCGCCCGATCCCCCTGCAGCACGCACGCCGCGCAGAACGTCAGCAGAATCACCACCAGCACGCCGTGATACACGACCGGATGCTCGACCGGCCCCGCCCCCGCGCCGATCATCGCCCCCGCCACGATCACCGGCGGCATCGACCCCCACGTCCCCGACGCCGGCCGCATGTGCCCCAGCCCGAACGTGGTGATCCACAGCAGCGACGAACGCCGCCGCGGACGAAGGTCTGATTGCGAATCGCCGCTCAACCCGAGATCTCCGGGTCGCGCAGCGCCGCGATCCCGCGCAGCACATACGGCCAGCCGGAAACCACCGTCACCACCACCGTCGCCCACACCACGCTCGTAATCAGCCTCGCGCCAAACGTCCCCGGCGAAACATCCAGGATCGCAATCGAAAGAATGATCGTGGGAATCGTGATCGACTGAACAATCATCTTGAGCTTGCCCGACAGCGAGGCCGAGAAGTTCCCCCCGTGCCCCTCCACCAGCCCGCGGATCGAAGTGACCAGCAGTTCACGCCCCATCACCAGCACAACCATCCACGGCGCGACGCCAGAAATCTGAAAACCACCCGCTCCGGGACCAAGGGCCGAATGAAACAACGGCGAAGCCAGAAACGTGAACGCGCCGACCACCAGCACCTTGTCGGCGAACGGATCCATCACCCGTCCAAACCCGGTCGTCACATTCCATCGCCGCGAAAGGTGCCCGTCGATCGCGTCCGTCACCGCGGCGATGATGAACAGAACCCCCGCCAGCACAAGCGACGTGTCCACCCCCGCCGCGTTCAGCGCTCGCGCCGGGTCTTCCGCGCCGCGCCACAGCGAGAGAATGACGAAGAACACAATCGCGATCCCCAGCCGCAGCACCGTCAGCGCGTTGGGCAGGTGGCGGCGCAACGCGTCGGGCCGCCCCGGAGCGAGCGCGACTTTCGGCATCGGTTTGGCGGTGGGTGCCGCGCTGGTCATGCCCGCAATGGTACCGGCGCGGCCACGGATTTCCGGGCCCGGGGTTGATCGGGGGCAAACTCGCGCCCACCCACCGACTCTCCGCCGTTCGGGCCGCCCGGGTTGAGTCGCGCTCCGGTCCAGCCGATAGCCCCCGGGATCTCTCCGCGCGGAGAGAGCCGCCTGCCGACGGCCCGCACGCGTCGGACCAGGCACACGCAAGCCCGGACGAAGACCCCGCCATCTGGACAGTGGAGCGAGACATGAACCTACCACCCGGCTCGAACCAGAACCCGAGCGAAAAGGGTCAACCCGAAAAGGCCGCCTCCGAAAAGACCGCTGCCAAGCCCGCCGCCGGCGAGGACGCGGTCATGGAAGTCCTCGGCGAGTTCCAGGCCGGGGTCGAAAGCCTCAAGTCCCTCTACGCCCAGCGCGTGAGCATGACCGCCGACCTCAAAATGCGCGAGGTCGAACTCAAGGAACAGATCGAACGCGTCAACCAGAACGAAGCACGCATCGCCCAGCAGCAGGCCGAACTCACCCAGATGCGCGAGGCCTGCGAACGCGAAAAACGCGAGTCCCAGCAAATGCGTGATGAGTTCGAGCGCTCCAAGAGCGATTTCGCCCAGCGCCAGTCCGAACTCCAGCGCGCGACGGAAGAACTCGCCCAGCAGCGCAAGGCCATCGAATCCGCCCAGGAAGCGATCAACGCCCGCGACGCCAAGCTCCGCGACCAGAACAACGGGCTCGAGGCCACGAAGCAGCGTGCCGCCGAACTCCAGCGCGAGCTGGCCGCCGTGCGTGAGAACGCCGCGTCCGAAGCCACCGCCGCCGCGCAGGCCGCCGAAAGCCTCCGCAACGAAATCGCCGCCTCACGCAAGTCCGTCGAGGACCTCAACGCCAAGTTTTCTCAGCTCGCTGACGCCGCCCGCGGGCTCAAGGAGCAGATCGCCGGCGAACAGGAAAAAAGCAACGGCCTGCAGGAAGTCCTCGACGAGCAGGTCCAGGTCCTCGCCAACGAACGCGTCGAGGTCCGAAAGCTCACCAAAGAACTCGCCGCTCTCAAGGCCAACCCCGGCGAGAACAAGGGTTCCTCCCACGCTGACATCCAGAAATTGACCCAGACCTTTGAAGCCGAGCGGGCCCAACTGCAGGCCAAGTTCAAGGCCCAGCTCGACGCCCAGGCCGCCGCCGCCAAAGCCGAGGCCGACCGCCTCCGCGAAGAACTCGAATCCTTCCGCAAGGACCAGGGCGGCACCGACAGCGCCGCCAAAGCACGCCTCGAAAAGGCCGCCCAGGTCATCCAATCGCTCCGCGAGCAGGCCGAGGCCCAGAAGGCCGAGATCGACTCGCTCCAATCCGCCATCGCAGAATCCAAGACCGCGCTCGCCCAGGCCCAGCAGACCGCACGCGCCGCGATGGACGCCAAGATCAACACCGGCTCGGCCGACGAGGTCTGGACCAAGCGCCGCCGCGAGCGCCTCCGCCGCGCCCGCGTGCTCGTCCGCCAGCAGGATTCCAAAATCAAGAAAGCCGGCGACGTCCTCCGCACCCGCTTCGAGCAGTGCGAGCAGGTCCTCGCCCTCCGCGCCGAACTTGTCTCCGCCCGCGACACCATCAACGCCGCACGCCGCCGCACCGAACAGATGAAGGCCAAGGGCAAGACCGCGGCCGTGCTGTTCTACTCAATCGGCGCGTTCTTCTCCCTCGGCGCTCTGAGCTGGGTCGTCACAGGCTTCGTCACCCCCGGCATGTTCGCCGCCAACGCCACGCTCAAGGCCGAATCGCGCAGCCGCGAACTCAACAGCGCCGAGTTCGGCGAGTGGCAGCTCTTCCACGAGCAGCTCCTCAACGACCCACGCTTCCACGAGGCCGCCGCCGAACGCATGGCACGCCGCGGGATCGCCTCGCTGGGCACCCCCGGCGCCGTCGGGACCATGGTCAAGAACGACCTCATCACACGCCCCGGCAACGAGGGCGAGATGGTCGTCGAACTCCGCGGCGAAGGCAGCGAACGCACCGCCCGCGTCCTTGAAACCCTCACCACCGCCCTCGCCAGCCAGGCAAACGCATCACGCCAGCAACGCGTCGACGGGGCCGTGACCACCATCACCCAGGCCGCCAAGTCCACCGAACAACCCATCGACAACACGCGGATGCTCTACGCCGCCGCGGGCTGGGCCGCCAGCACCTTCCTCGCCCTCATCGCCGGAATCTTCGTCTGGCGTCGCATGCTCAGCGTCAAGCACACCTTCGAGAACCAGGCCCGCGTCGACGAACTCCTCGACGGAGCCCAGTGGAGCATGCCGACCATCACAGGCCCGCTCCGCTCGGTGGTCCCCAACGAGCCCAAGGCACGCCCCGGAGCGATGGGGCCAAACGCGACCTCGGCCGTACCGCCCGCAAACAGCACAACCCCGCCCACGACCCCGCTGAACCAGTCCCAGGCCGCGGCTCAGAGCAAGGGCAAAGCCAAGGGCAAGAAAAAGGCGGCGTGAAACCGCGCCGGCAGCGCGAGTCCGTGAGTCTTACGGCCCAGACGCCACCAGCCTGAGCCGCCGGCTCCGCGACGAAACAACGAACGGCCCGACCGTGACCGACACCTCTTCGTCCTCCGAGGTAATCCCCAGCCCGTCCTCGCCGACCTGGTACGTTCTGCGTGTAACCTTTGAGCCGGAGAGCTCCAGGGTCATCGTCTGGCGAATCTGAAACCCTCCGGGCCGCTCTCCGTCGGGCGTGAAAAGAGTCCACACCCGCGCCGTCCCGCGATCACTGGGCCGATCGGTTCCGTGCAAGGAGGAGATCGCCACCGCGCTCTCACCTACCGAGACGGCCGACGTATCAAGCGTCGAGGGCATCATCAGCAGCGGCCCCTCGAACTCCGTCCGAGCCGACTGTTTGGCGTCCTCGATCGCGACGATCGCCACCCCGCCGTCGTCAAGCCGGCGCAGCGTCACGCGCTGCAAAAGGTCTTCCACTCCCCGCGCCACGCCCACCTCATGGGTCTCGACACGCCACCGGCCGCTGGAATCCACCGCCGTTGCCCGGCGAACGAGACTCGCTCCCGTCTTCTGCCCGGCCTGGTCGACCACGGAATACGTCTTCGTCCACGGACCGGCACGAAATACCGTGGTCGCGTTCAACTTCGCGGTGTCATCTCCCGGAGCAACTCTCGCAATCTCCGGCCACGGCTCGCTCGTCGCGCACCCGCCACCCCACAGAGCCGCGACCAGCACGAGCGCCAACGCCACGCCCCGCGCCGCCTCGGCTGCCGACCCCGCGGTCCCTTCTCGTGGGTTTGAGCCCAAACCAGCACCCCGCTCTCCCGGCCCGACCACCGCCCGCGGCGTGGGGCGGGTTATACTCGCCGCATGGATGGTACGAGGTCGGGCTTCGGAGCGTCTTCCAGAGCACGAGCGCTGCGGGTCGCATGCGGCGTTCCTTTGTTCGGCGCAGCGCTCGCGCCCTTTCTCGGTCTCAGCGCCTGCGAGATCGAGGGCATCCGCCCGGGGGCGGAGGGACTTCTCTCCGTCCTGGCCGACGTCACCCCCGAAGAGGCCGCCGCCTGGTCCATCGACCCCTACGACGCCGACAAACGCTACCGCGGCACCCTCAAACTCGCCACCTACCCCTTCGCCGGCGAGCCCGTCTACATCAAGCTCTTCGTCGACAACATCAAAGACCCAGACGCTGGCGTGCGCACCGCCGCCACCCGCGCCCTGGGCAACCACGGCGGGCCCGAGCACGTCCCGCTGCTCGTGAAATCTCTCCAGGACGAGGACAAGCTGGTCCGCGCCGAAGGTGCCCGCGCCCTCCAGCGCGTCCACAACCCCGTCGCCATCCCCGCGCTCATCAACGCCATCGACGAGGCCAAAGAACTCGAAGTCGATGTCCGCTCCGAGGCCGCCGACGCCCTCGGGCAGTACGCCGACAACCGTGTCGTCTCCGAACTCATCAAGGCCCTGGCCGACCCTAGCCTCGCCGTCAACTACGCCACCCTCGGTTCGCTCCGCACGCTCACCGGCCAGGACTTCGGCCTCGACCGCGTCGCCTGGCGCAAATGGGTCGACTCCACCCAAGACGCCTTCGCCGCACGTTCCGCCTATGTCTACCCGGTCTTCCGCCGGGACCGCAAGTTCTACGAGTACCTTCCTATGGTCCCGAAACCACCCAACGAGCCCGAGGGCTCATCGCCGGTCGGGATGCCGCCGATGGATGGTCGGTGAGAGCTCTCCGCTTCGAAAAAGGCACCGTCCGCTTCGACGCAGCGTCAACCGCCCCCGTCCCCGGTCCCGGTGAAGCGCTCATCCGCCCCACCCGGGTCTGCATCGGCTCGGCCGACCTCGCCGTCGCCGCGGGCCGCGTCGCCTTCAACGGCGTCATGGGCCACCGCTTCGTCGGCGTCGTCGAAAAACTCCACGAACGCGCCACCGCAGAAGAATCCAAGGCCTGGATCGGCAAGCGCGTCGTCGGCTCGATCAGCATCGTCTGCGGCAAGTGCGAACGCTGCCGCCAGGGCCTCTCCGCTCATTGCCAGCTCCGCACCGTGCTCGGCCTCGCCGGCCGCGACGGCTGCTTCGCCGATCGTTTCACGCTTCCCATGGTCAATCTGCACGAGGTGCCAAAGTCCGTCCCCGACGACTCGGCCGTCTTCGCCGAGCCCCTCGCCGGCGTCCTCCACGCCGGCCACATGCTCCGCATCGAGGGCAAGCCCTACGTCACCGTGCTCGGCGACGGCCTCACCGGCCTGCTCGCCGCGCAAGTCCTCGTCAAGCTCAACGCCTCCGTCCGCCTGCTCGGCACCAACCCCGACAAGCTCGCCCTCTGCGAAAAATGGGGCATCAAGCACCGCCACATCGACGAGGTCGGCCGCCGCCAGGACCAGGACGTCATCGTCGACTGCTCCGGCTCCCCCCGCGGGCTTGAACTCGCCATGCAACTCGTCCGCCCGCGCGGCAAGATCGTCCTGCGCACCACGCCCGCCCCGATCCCCGCCCCCGCGCTCTCTCCCGAACGCGGCGTGGACCTCGCGCCCGCGGTCGTCAACGAGCTCGAACTCATCGGCGCCCGCTGCGGCCGAATCAACGACGCGCTGGAACTCCTCGCCAAAAACGCCGTCGAAACCGCCAGCCTCATCACCACCCGCACCAAGCTCGACCGCGCCGTGGAAGCCCTCCGCCACGCCGCCATGCCCGAACAGGTCGCGGTCGTGATGGAAGTATGAACGCCGGAAGTGTGAAACCCGCCGGTCCGCACTCCGAAAAACTCTCTGTCCCGACACAGCCGTCGGGGTCGGAGTCTGGACCATGCGTTACCTTCTCGCCATCCTGCTGCCGCCCGTCGCCGTGCTCTTCTGCGGGCGCCCCCTGCAAGCCCTGCTGAATCTCGTGCTCACGCTCTGCTTCTGGATCCCCGGCGCGGTCCACGCCATCCTCGTCGTCAACCAAAACGCCCAGGACGAGCGCAACGAAAAACTCATCCGCGCCATCGAGCGCTACGGCGTGCGGAGCTAATCATCCAAACTCAGCCCCGATCGCCCCCGCCAGCCCATCGAGCATGGCCTGGGGATAGATCGGGAACGGCCAGGTCCGATCGCCCGCGATCGCCGCGTCACGCTGCCGCGCCGCCGCTAACTCCGCTCCCCGAGAGATCGCGCCCAGTTCACTCCCGCGCCGCGCGGCCACCGCCTCTAGCGCCGCGTGCATCCCCACGTACAGCGAGCGCGGATCGCCTCCGTTCGCCTTGGCCGCCGCGATCCTCTCGACGAACTCCCGCTTCGCGATCGCACCCTCTGGGTCTCCGAGCATCACCGGATCGTGACGCGCACGGTGGGCTCGCCACTTCGCCCGCGCAACATCACCAGCATCAATCTCCGGACCATCAATCAGCGGCAACCGCAGCGTCGCCGAGACCACCGCCACCGGCGCGAGCGCCAGCCCCGGCCGCCAGCGCCGGAACCACTCGTCCGTCACCGCTTCGTAAACCCCGCCGCCCGTTCCATGCACAAACAGATCGCACGCCGCTGCCCGAAGAAAACCCGTCATCAGCAACGCACGCGGCGCAAGCGATCCACGCGGCACGCTCTCAAGATCCTCCGCGAACACGCGCCTGCGCTCTCGACCGAATTCAATCCTCCACAGCGGCAGCTCGTACCGCACGTTCACATCATCCGCGATGAGCGGCCTCAGCTTCGCCCCCGGAAACCGCGCCACCGCCGCGTTGTACGCCCGCACGCACCCCTCCGGGTCGTCGCGCATCGCGTCCACCAGGCTCTGAAAAAAAGCCGTCCCCGAGAGCGAGGTCGCAAACAGCGTCGCGTCGGGCTTCAGCGGCGCCAGCAACTCCGCCAGGGCGCCCGCGAGCTGCCTCCCGGCGTTCGCCTCCCCGACGTGACGACTGAGAGCCGAATGAATCCGTCCAAGCCCTTCGCGCACGCTCGCCGACGCAGCACGAGAAAAATCGTGCGCCCCCAACGGCGCAAGCGGCGCCAGCGACGCCGCCGGCGTATCGGGAGCGTCCCTCCGCCCCGGAAACCTCATCGCCGAGACCGCGAGCCCTTCGCGATCACCGCCACCTCGCGCCGGATAGCGAACCCCCCACGGGTCTTCCGAATCCTGATCCACGACCAACCACACACCCGCCGCCCGCGCTGCCCGTGCGCCCCGATCCGTCGCGATGTACTTGGCCAGAATCCCCGGGTGCCACACCATCGCCTGGTGCCCGGTCATCAAGATCGCGCGATCAACCGGCAACCCCAGCTCGCGCCGAGTCTGCCTCTGCATCGACAACTGGTCGGCGGACAACCCCCGGCTTCGCCCACCGCCCCGCGAAACCTTGAATCACCGAGACCCATTCCCGCGCGGGAGGCTCTATCACCAGCCCAAACTCGCCAGCGCCCATACCGCTCACCGGCAACAACACCCGGTGGAAATGCTCTCGACCGCCGACGCCGGCAGCTTCGACGCGCAGCGACGCAACTCACGCTGGAACACCTCGCGGTAATGCCGGCGTCGCACCGCCGGGTCGTCGAGCGGGCCGCCGAACGTGCGCGTGGCGTCGTTGAAGCGCCGATCTCCTTGCGTGGTCGCCGCGGCCTGGACCCAGAACTGCATCGGCTGCGCGTACCCGTCCTCGTCAAGCCGCAGGTTCTTCAGGGCCGGCACGCGGTAAGCCTTGAACCCGCAGAACGAATCCGTGAGCGTCGTGCCCAAGGCCGGCCCCAGCACGCTGTTGATCTCGGCCGTCACGTCCGCGTTGATCGCGCGGCGGTCTGGCGGCGGCGGGAGCAGCGAGCCCGACGAACCGGAACTGGAAACCGGGATGGAAGCCGAGACGGGCTTCATGGCGTAGCGCGTGCCGCTGATGATGTCCGCGTCGTTCTTCGCGGCCGCTTCCAAAAACTCGGGTATCGCCTCGGGCTCGTGCTGGTTGTCAGAGTCCATCGTGATGACCCAGTCGTACCCGTCGGCGGCGGCCCAGGTGAAGGCGTCGCGGATCGAACGCCCGTACCCGCGGTTCACGGCGTGGCGGATCACGTCCACCGGGTACTTGGCCAGGATGTCCGGCGTGCCGTCGCTCGAACCGTCGTCAACCACCAGCACGTTGCCGACCTGGTTGAGCACCGCGTCGAGCACCGAGCGCACGTGCTTCTCTTCGTTGTGGACCGGGATGGCGACCAGGGTTCTCATCGTGACTCCTCGCACGCGGCCTCGCCCGTTCGGACGCGAGACCGCACATCGATCGCGACTTCCTCCGTGAACCACCTTTTCCCGGAGCATCCTGCCCCGAGAACTCCTGACACGCGACCTAGAGGCCATCCGTTGGATGCCGGTCGGCCTTGATCCTATTCCCCCCAGCCCAATATAGAGACGGATATCAATATATTCGGACGGCCCGCCCAGGGCTGCGATCCGGTGCCGGGTCGGACACTCTACCGCAACGAGTACGCCCCGCGCACGCGACCGGATGCCGCGTCGGGCCGATCCCCGGCGGGTTCGCGCTGGAAAAGTGATCCTGTACGGCAGCGAAGAGGTGTTTGGCAGGTCAATCTGGCAGGGGGTTGGGACGCCGCTCGCCTAACATTGCCTCACCCCATGCCCACGACCAAACCCCGATCCAAAGCCACCGCCGCGTCCGCCGGAGCGACCAAAGCTGCCTCTTCGAAAGGCAAGCCCCGCAAGGCGGCCAAGCCGGCCGAGCTGCCCGACGCCCCCGACGTGCGCACGGTCTCGTTCGTCAGCCTCGGTTGCCCGAAGAACCTCGTTGACTCCGAAAAAATGCTCGGCATGCTGGCCCAGGACGGCATCGTGCCGATCTCTTCGGAAGGCGATGAAGCGTTCGGCGGCGCGGACGCGGTCATCGTCAACACCTGCGGGTTCCTCGAAGCCTCGAAAGAAGAATCCCTCGGCGTGATCCGCGAAGCGATCGAGGCCAAGGCCCGCGGCGAGATCCAGCGCGTCGTCGTGGCCGGGTGCCTTGTTCAGCGCCACCGCGCCAAGATGCTCGAGTGGGCGCCCGGCATCGACGCGATGATCGGCGTGTTTGATCGCGACAAGATCGTCGAGGCCGTGCGCGGCCAGGCCCCGGAACGCGAAACGCTCGAATCCTCGCCCGATCAGCCCAAGTACTGGATCGCCGGCAACGCCCTGCAAGCGGCCAAGGCCCGCGGCGTCTCGACCACCGGGCTCACCGTCAACGGCAAGGACGGCAAGGGCATCGGCTATTTCGAGGACGACTCGGCCCGCCTGCGCCTCACGCCCCGCCACTACGCGTACCTGCGGATCAGCGAGGGCTGCAACCAGAACTGCGCCTTCTGCACCATCCCCAGCATCCGCGGCAAGATGCGTAGCAAGCCCCTCGACCGCATCTGCCACGAGGCCAAGGAATTGCTCAACGACGGCGCGTTCGAGCTGCTTTTGATCGGTCAGGACACGACCAGCTACGGCGACGACATCGGGGCCGGACTCAGCGTCGCCTCACGAACCAAGTCGCTCAAGCCCGCGCCCAAGAACGACCTCTACGCCGACTACGGCGGGCTCCCCGCCCTGCTCGGCGCGCTCACGAAAACCATCGACGACCACGGCAGCGGCGGCTGGCTGCGCCTGATGTACGCCTACCCGTCCAACTTCTCCGACCCCATCATCGACGCCTTCGCGGGCCTGGCCAATCGCAAGAACGGCCGGCTGCTGCCGTATCTGGACATCCCGCTCCAGCACGCCAGCGACCGCGTGCTAAGCCTGATGCGGCGCCACGTAACACGCGACCAGCAGGCCACGGCCCTCCGCAAGCTGCGCGACCGCGTGCCGGGTATGTCGATCCGGACCACGTTCATCAGCGGCTTCCCCGGCGAGACCGAGGCCGACCACCGACAGCTCGTCGAGTTCGTGCAAGAAATGAAGTTCGAGGCCATGGGCGTCTTCGAGTACTCGCACGAGGAGGGCACGGTCGCGGGGACGATGGAGAACGACCCCAAGCTGGCGGTGCCCGCCGAGGTCAAGACGCGGCGTCGCAACGAGCTGATGGAAGTGCAGCAGAAGATCTGTTTCGAACGGACCGCCGCGCTGGCCGCGCAGTTTGACGAACAGAACCCGACGACGACCGGGCATCGTCTTGATGTCATCATCGACGCCCCGCTCCGCACTGCGGGGCGCAAAACGACCGGCGTGGGCAAGGGCGGCAAGCTCTACCAGGGTCGCACGGCCTTCCAGGCCCCGCAGATCGACGCGGTCACGTTCGTGCAGTCGTCCGACCCGCTCTCGCCGGGCGAGCTGGTTCGGTGCGTGGTCGTGGGCAGCGACGGCTACGACCTGGTCGCCAAACCGGTGGCGGAGCTCGAGAAGCGCGTGGGGCTGAAGATCTTGAAGTGAGCGGGACGCCCCGCCCCAGTCGGCATCGAGATCGCCGGAGCGGATTTCTAGTCCCGCCGCCCAACGAACCGATACTGTCTTTTCGATGCTCCGAGCCGGGCACATCATCGCTCTGTGTGTGATCGCCCTGCTGACGGTGGGCGTCGTGATGGTCAATTCGGCCGGCATGACCGTCCCGGCGGCGTTCCGACCGAGCGACCAAGCCACAGTCCATTCGGCGTCCCAGACCGCGACGCCCCCCGGCGGTGTCGGACTCCCCGGATCACCCGGAGCCTCGGAAGGGGTCACCGCTCGCTCGATCATTTTCTCACGTTCAACGGTCTACATGGCGATGGCGATCGCGGCGATGGGTGTCGCGGCGTTCCTGCCGGTTCGCCGACTGGCCGCGGCGTTCGGTAGGCCCGACGCTCGGGCCGCGGATGAAACGCGGGGCGCGTTCGTCGGGCTCATGCCGCTGGTCCTCGGCGTGCTCGGGCTCATCGGAGTCATGGGCCTGGTCTACACGCCCCTGGTCGGTAAGGAAGTCAACGGCTCGCACCGTTGGCTGCGCTTGCCGATCCCCGGGCTGGGCGACGCGCTCTCCATGCAGCCCAGCGAGATCGCCAAGTGGGGTATGGTCGGCGTCATGGCCTGGTACTGCGCAACGCGCGCCCTCGTCATGCCCAAGTTCTTCCGCGGGCTCTTGCCCGGGCTCATCGCCGTCGCGGCGGTCGCGGCGTGCGTCATCATCGAAGACCTCGGCACCGGCATCCTCATCCTCACCTCGGCCTGCCTCGTCCTGCTGGCCAGCGGCGCTCGCGTTCTTCAGTTCCTCATGTTCGTCCCGGTCGGGCTGGCCGGCCTGGTCGCCGCGGTTCTGCACAGCCCGTACCGCATCGACCGCATCACCGCCTTCCTCGATCCCTACTCCGACCCGAAAAAAACCGGCTACCACATGATCCAGTCCATGCTGGCGGTGGCGGGCGGCGAGGGCGCGGGGCGCGGACTCGGCCACGGCCAGCAAAAATTCGGCTACCTCCCCGAAGACCAGACCGACTTCCTCTTCGCCATCGTGTGCGAGGAGCTCGGCATCGCCGGGGCCGCCGTCGTGATCGCGCTCTTCGCGGCCATGATCTGGTGCGGCTACTCAGTCATCCGCCGCGAGCGCGAGCCGGTTCTCAAGCTACTGGCCTTGGGCATCATGTCCACCGTCGGGCTGCAGGCGATCATCAATCTCGTCGTCGTCACCGGGCTCGGGCCCACCAAGGGCATCGCGCTCCCGCTGGTCAGTTCGGGCGGCACGGGGTGGATCCTGACGGCCTTCTCGCTGGGGCTGGTGATCGCGATCGACCGCTCTCGCCCAACCGAGCAATCCGCCGACCTCCTCGACTTCCCGGTCGCTCCCAGCAACTCCCACACAAACTCCGACATCGGCGGGGTCGCGGCGTGACGCCGACGGCTCGCTGCGTGGTCTTCGCGGGCGGCGGCACCGGCGGGCACCTCTACCCCGGGCTCGCCATCTCCGAGCAACTCAACCAAATCTCCGCCAGCAACGCAAGCGCCACCCGCTCCGTCTTCGCCTGCTCCACTCGCCCCCTCGACGCCGAGATCCTCCGCCAGGAGAACGCCGACTTCCGCCCTATCCCCGCCGAGCCCTTCGCGCTCGCGCCGCGAACACTCATCAGGTTCCTCCGCACCTGGGGCAGCGCCGTCCGCGCGGGCCGAACTCTCCTCCGCGAACTCCACGGGCAGCACCGCGAGGTTCTCGTCGTCGCCATGGGCGGGTTCGTCGCCGCCCCCATGACCCAGGCCGCCCGAGTCGAACGCTGCCCCGTCACGCTCGTGAACCTCGACGCCACCCCCGGCAAGGCCAACCGCTGGATCGCCCGCCACGCCCAAAAGGTCTTCACCGCCGCGCAGGTAGTCGGCCTCCCCTCCGCCCGAGACTGGATCAACATCCCGCCCATCGTGCGCCGCGCCGCCCTGCCGCCCGGCGACGCCCAGCACTGCCGAAAACTACTCGGGCTCGATCCCCATCGACCCACACTCCTCGCCACCGGCGCAAGCCAGGGCGCAAAGTCCATCAACGACTTCCTCACCGCCCTCACCCTCCAGTCCCCCGACGTCTTCGCGGCCGGCGGGTGGCAGGTCATCCACCAGGCGGGCGGCAAGGCCGACCTCTCCGCCATCGAGCACGCCTACTCGCAGGCTCGCGTACCCGCGGTAGTCCGCGCCTTCCTTTCCCCCATGGGCCCAGCTTGGGGCGCGGCCGACCTGGCGATCAGCCGAGCCGGCGCGGGCAGCGTCGCCGAAGCCTGGGCCTCAACCGTCCCCACAATCTTCCTCCCCTACCCCTACCACCGCGACCAGCACCAACGCGCAAACGCCCTGCCCCTCGAAACGCGCGGAGCCTGCCTGATCGCCAGCGACCAGATCGACCCGCCCCAGAACCTGCGCACGATCGGACCACTCGTCCTCCGACTCATGCAAGACGCAATGGCACGCAGCGCCATGCGCGACGCCCTGCGCGCCCTCGGGCCCGCCGACGGTGCGGCCCAGGTCGCTCAAGCAATCGCAAACGCGCTGTGACCACCCGCGTCGCGACCGCGAACAACGAGCACCGCCGCGCAGGGCCCACGCATCCGCAACGCTTTGCACGAATCACCTGTGAAACTCGGGCGTCTTGCGTACCCCCACTCCGCGTGGGCTACTCCGTCTCGTGCTTTTCCCATACCGCTCCCGCTCCCTCCGCTGGAAGAGTTTCACCGGGAACCCGTATTGCGAACAAACGCGCCCGAACTCTCGTTGCGAACTCGGCACGTTCCGCCACGCAACTGCCCGCGATCCAGCCGTGTTATCATCTGCTGATGTCCGCGCCCGACCACACAACGCACGCTCCCCTGCGTCACCGATGCGTGCTGTGGCACTCGCCCCAGGTCGCACCCGACCCCGACCTCATCGCCGCCCTCATGAGCCGACGCATGCACGTTGTCGCCTGCGCCAACGAGTTCGATGCGCTCGCCCACGTTTGCGCCTCGGCCCGTCAGGCCACCCCGCGCGGAACCCACGCCGCCGCACCCGCCACCATCCTCGTCCTCAGCGATCCCGGAGAATTGCCCGGGGTCGTCGAGGTCGTCGCCCTCGCCGGACGCTACGCCGCCCGCGCCGCCTGCTGGACCTTCGAGGCCTCCGGCTCCCGCCGGTTGCGACCCATCGAACGCGCGGATATCGAGCAATGGAAACGCGGCGGCCGCGCATCACCCGACGCCATCGACCTTTCTTTGGACGCCATCGCAGACCCGCTCGCGGGCCGCCTGGGAACCCTGGGCGGCGACCCGGAACCAAGGACCGCGATGGAGCCGGGGATGGAGTCCCCGGAGAGTTCGGGAACCGAGACCGAACCGGTATCCAGTTCCTTGCCGCGCCTCCGTTTGGCCGGCGAAGGACCGATAGCCACGCCCGCGAACGAGATAATTTCGTCCGTGGGCAACAACTTGCATCACACTGGGAACTCCGGAGGAGTTAGGCAACAATTGAGTGATGAAGAGTTGCAGATGTTGCTAGCGACCGACCCAGAGCGCGGGCAGAATTGAGCAGGCTCGTCATTTCGACTCCCTGAAAGACGTTCAAACAGGGATGCCGGTGCGCGCCCTTCATTGGTCACCACGAATCTTCGAGGTGAGAGAGATGAGTAATCGGAATGGAGTTCGACGTTCGTGTGATTCTGGTTGGACGCACCGGCCTGGACGCCAAGCTGCGGCTTGATCCGACCATCGAGCTCGTGCGCGTCAAGAGCCCCCTCGAAGCCATCGGCGAACTGTCCGACCCCATCGAGGGCTACTCACCCAGTCGCGCCGTCGTCGTCGTCGGCGTTGACATGTACTCCGATGACCCCGCGCGCGGCCCCGCCCACGCCGACTTCTCCCTCCGCGGAACCGCCGCCGCCGACTTCGCGCGAGCCCTCCGCCTCGTCGATCCAAACGTCCGCATCTACCGCGCCGTCATCCCATCAGCCGGCGTCCACGCCGGACACTCCGACAGCACGCCCTACTATGACGACACCGTCAACGCCGACCTCCCCGCCGACGCGCTGCGAACCCTCATGCACCAACCGAGCGCCGCCAACCCCGTCGCCAAACCCAACGCGACTGAACCATCCTCGCTCGCTCCGCAAACCGGCCCGGAGCCCTCAATGCCAGAAACAAGCCCCCAAACCAGCGCCGCCGACGCCGCCCCCGAGCCGACCATCGGCCCCACCCACGGGCCCGCCGAAGTCCTCCCGCGCGGCGATGCTCCCGCCTCCGAAATCGGCGACGCCGAACTAGTGCGCCTGAGCCTGCGCGGAGGCGACTTGACTTCCGCCGCGCTCCGAATCGTGCGCGCACGCCTGCACGACCCCGAGGCCGCTCTCGCCGATCGCCCCACGCCCTCCGCCAGCGCGACAGTCGAGTGCGAAGGATCGAACTTCGGATACCTCACCTCCGCGCACGCGGACCCCGAAACCCTCGCCGCGCACGCGGCCTGGCTCGCCGCGTGGCTGCGCCTCGCCCAGCAGCAGGCGCAACTGCGCGAAGCGGCCTTCACCGACCCGCTGACCGGCGCGTGGAACCGCCGCTACTTCGACAAGTTCCTCTCCACCGCCATCGAGCGCGCCCGCACCGGCCGCCAGAGCGTCACGCTCATGCTCTTTGATATCGACAACTTCAAGCAGTACAACGACCGCTACGGGCACGCCGCCGCCGATGAAATCCTCATCGAGACCGTGCGCCTCCTGCGCAGCACCATCCGCCCGTCGGACCGCGTCTGTCGCATCGGCGGCGACGAGTTCGCCGTGATCTTCCACGAACCGGCCGGGCCGCGCGTCGCGGGGAGCACGCCGCCGTCGTCGGTGTTCACGATCACCAAGCGCTTCCAGGAGCAGATCAAGAACCAACGGTTCCCAAAGCTGGGGATCGAAGCGCCCGGGACGCTGACGATTTCTGGCGGACTGGCGACGTTCCCGTGGGACGGGACGAGTGTCGGGGACCTGCTGCGCCGCGCCGACGAGTTGGCGATGGAGAGCAAGCGGAGCGGGAAGAACGCGATCATGTTCGGGCCGGGCGCGGCGCGGGGTGGTCCGGCGGGGTGAGGGTGTTCCACGTGGAACACCTGATCAGGTGGCGATCAGGTGGCCAGGATCTTGTCCATCTTCGCGCTGACGTCCTTCAGGCGTGCCAAACCGCCGCCGCCGACTTCGGCGGTGGCCCAGTGGTCGCCGGTGCTGTAGCCGATGTCGTCGAGCGCGCGCATGATCGCGGGCCATCCGTTGTCGCCCTCGCCGAGTTCAACGTCGAAGCCTTTCCATAGGCCTTCGTCGTTGCTCTTTTTGCGGCTGAACTCTTTGATGTGGAGTTTGTGGACGCGCGGGCCGAGGATTCTCGCCCATTGCTCGGGCCAGGCGTAGTGGATGATGTTGCCCAGGTCGGTGCAGCAGACCCAGGGGCTTTTGAAATCATCGACGTAGCGGGCTGCTTCGAGGGCTGAGGAAAGTTGTTCCAGACGTTCTCGACGGCGATGCGGACCTTGAGTTCCTCGGCCAGCGGCAGGGCCTTGCGGATCTCGGCCTGCGAGCGTGTACGCGGCGTCGTAGGGCATGTCCCTGTTGACGACGGCGGGGACGAGGAGGACGCTCGATGCGCCCCACGCGGCGGCGTCGCGGATGGCTTGTTGCAGACCCTTCTGACCCTCGGCGCGGACGGCGGCGTCGGGGTTGTTGAGGTGGTACTTCCAGTGGACGCTGTCGACGACGCCGTGGATCTTGATTCCGGTGGCGTCGCGGGCCTTGAGGACGTCGTCGGATTTGAGAGAAGTCGGCGAGTCCATCTCGACGCCCTCGAACCCGGCCTCGCGGAGCATGGCGAACTTGTCCTTGATGGTGTCGCCCTCGGCGACCATTCCGATCATGGTGGCCTTGTGGAGGTTTCTTTGCTTGGAAGGGTTTGGAGGGGGAGGGAGTAGGGGGTGTAGAGGCAGGTTGAAAACGTGGCCCACGAGATGGGGTAGGGGAGGCGGAAGAGGCGGAATGCAAGGCCGCTCCCGTGGAGAGGGCGGCGAGCGAAGTCGTGGCGAGGAACTCACGGCGTGTGGGCATGGGAAACTCCTTGGAAAGTCCAGACCATGCTAGCGGATTTCCGTTGAGTCGCACGTCCAATGAGCACAGGCCCCAACGGGGCCAAGGGTTGTAGCCACGGGTGAAGCGACGGCGCGGCGAAGCCCGCCGACGCAGAACCCGTGGAAAGTCAGGAGATTCTGAAAACCGCCCCGGACGGGGCGGCGGAGGTTTTCACGGCTGTGATCTAGAGATATCCAATCTCAAGATGACTTCACAGTTGCTTCCGAATCTGCCGCTGAAACAACAGTGGTTCCGTTGGAGTCGGTGCGAGAGGCTTTGTCCGTTTCCTTCACAATGCGGCGGTCAGCGCTCTTCAAGACTCGGCGATTTGCCGCGTCAGCTTCGGGGCCTTCGATGGTTTCTCTTTTGATGACTTCATCGCGGAGCATCTTGTCGATAATGCTTTCATCCACCGCAATTTCCGTTGTGCGACGGATTTCGCGTCGGATCGCGGACTGCACGGACTCGGAGTTCAGAATGATCGCGGCGAGCATGAACCGGCTGGTCGCGTCTTTTCGGTCTCGGTAGTCCGCGAGAGAACTCTTTGTGAATCCCTCCCGGGTCAGGAGATAGATCTTCTCGATGTCGTCCTCGTTCTTCGTCCGAGCGGTCAGCAAGTTGAAATGAGCGATCTCTTGCTTGTCAATCGGCTTCTTGAACATGACGTGGTAGAGCCGCCATTCGATAGCGTTCGTCAACACGACCCACTCGCATCCCTGATTGGAGGCGTAGTCGATGGCTTGCTTGACGTGGGAGTCTTTCAGTTCAAGGCCAATTGCTTTGACCTCGATCAAGAACGCGAGCTTTGCGTCGATCTTCACGGCTAGGTCGCAGTAAGTTCCTCGGATGCTGTGTTCGCTTGTCAGTTCAGCGTACTTGTCGAATCCAAAGACATCGCTCAGCACATCCTTGACGATTGTAACCGTATCTGCCTCAGAAACGTCTCGTGCGCGTTGTTGTTCCAAAATCCCTTGGAAAGCCTTGAGCGTCCGTTCGATTCGATCAACCACGCGCTTTGGGACAGCCATTCTGAGATCTCCCTTGTAGTTGCCCACTGCATACTAACGAATTTCCGAGGAGAGTGCATGAGTCCACCGTCCCTGCCGGGGCGGTGGGGGTTGGGTCGTTGGGGTCCACGGGTTGCGCTGCGCTTCACCCGTGGCTACAGGCCTGCGCCCCTGCCGGGGCGAAGACTGGCGGTGAGTTGATCGGGGCGCTCGATGCGAGCTATTTCGGCCGCTCGATGTACGGCACGAGTTCAGCCGGGATCGACTTGATCCCGCGGCGTGCGGCCTTGGCGACGGCGTAGTGCAGCGAGCGGGCCATGCGGCGTCGGACGGCGTCGGTGATGTTCAGGCCGTGGGCTTCCATCTGCTGGATCGAGAACGCCCAGGCGTGATACTCCTCAAGGCAGCGCGGCTTGTAGACGTTGAAGCCGATGGCGTGGTGGCCGATCTCGTGGAGGAAGACGGCGGCGGACATCGGGCCTTTGGGTTTGGGGGACTCGATGAGTTTTTTGATTGAGCCGTCGCGGTAGGTGACCTGCCAGGCGACGCCGGACATGGAGGTGCGCCATTTGCGGACGCGGACGTTGTGGGCGGCGAGCATGGTGGCGACGACGGCGTCGTACTTGGATTGCATGGAGGCGGGGCTGGTGGCGGGGTTCGCGGATTTCAGTTTGTTGATTGGCGCGGGCTTGCTTGCGGGCGCGGTGGTGATGGGCGCGCGATTGGGGCGGCGGCGTGCGGGTTTGGCGCGTGCGATTGCTTTCGATGGCGCGGGTTGCTTGGCGCGCGTGGTAGGCGTGGTTGGTCCGAAGAGTTTTTCGCGGACCCGTTTGGGGAGCAGGTCCCAGAGGGTCATCATGTCGGTCGGCCTCCGACGAGTTTGGTGCCGGGGGGGAGTTGGCGGCCGCGGGCGAAGTCGGCCCAGGCCATGGCTCGTTTGCCGGGGGGTTGGACTTCGAGGAGGTTGAGGGCGGAGTGCTGGCCGCAGACGACGAGGCCCCATTCGTTGTCGATGATGAGGCCGGGTTCGTGCGTGGTGGTGGTTGGGCGTTGAGCTTGTTGGGAAGATTCGTTGGCGGTTTGCACGCGGAGGATTTTGAGGGGTTGCTCGGTTGGTGCGTGGTTGTTGGTGCTTGCGGGGATGAGCATTTTCACGGTGACGCCGGGCCAGGGGGTGAGGCCGTGGACGCGGTGGCGGCAGGCGTCGGCGTTGGCGGTGAAGTCGACCCAGCCGTCTTCTTTGGACATTTTGGGGGCGATGGTGACGAGGGATTCGTTTTGTGGTTGGCCGTGCGTGTCGGCGTGCGCGATGCGTGCGAGGACTTGGTTGACGAGGGCGGGGCCGTCGAGAGCGAGGAGGTCGTGGAGTTCGCCGGCGGTGAGTGTTGGAGAGATCTCGCGGGTTGATTGTGCGAGGACGAGGCCGGCGTCCATGCGGTCGGCGAGGGTGATGACGCTGTTGCCGGTGGTGGTGTCGCCGGCGAGGATGGCGGCGTTGATGGGCGCGGCTCCGCGCCAGCGTGGGAGGAGCGAGGCGTGCAAGTTGATGGCGGGGATGTCGGCGAGGAGGTCTTTTCCGAGTTTTTGGCCGAAGGCGATGACGACGAAGGCTTCGGGGTTGAGGGCGCGGATGGCGGCGATGGTTTCGGGGGTGTTGATTTTTTGCGGTTTGATGATGGGGACGTCGGGGCGGTGCTCGGCGGTCCATGCGGCGATGGGTGTTGGCGTGAGCGTGCTGCCGCGGCCAGCGGGCCGGTCGGGTTGGGTGACGACGGCGAGGAGTTGGTGTTCGCGTGCGATGGAGGTGAGGGTGGGGAGGCCGAAGGCGCCGGAGCCGAGGTAGATGATCTTCATGCGGTCGTGCTCACGGCCGTTGATTCTTTCAGGCTTGGAAATCGCGTTCGAGGTCTCTGATGGCGCTGCGGCATTTGAGGCGTGACATCTGCATCATGCGGTCGATGATGAGGATTCCGTCGAGGTGGTCGTTCTCGTGCTGCCAGCAGCGGGCGAGGAGGCCGGTGGCGGTGCGGGTGAATTGCTGGCCGTTGAGATCGGTGGCGGTGATGGTGATGGTTGGTGGGCGTTGGACCTGGCCTCGGATGTCGGGGAGGCTGAGGCAGCCTTCTTCGTAGGGTTCGACGGGCCCGGTGGGGTTGGTGAGTGTGGGGTTGATGTAGATTTCGGGGGCGAGGTTGGCGGTGGGTGGGTCGGATTTGGCGGAGCGGCCTTCGTCCTCGGGGACGTGGACGACGAACATGCGCCAGGAGAGTCCGACCTGGGGCGCGGCGAGGCCGATGCCCTCGGAGTCGTACATCATCTGGATCATGCGTTGGGCGACGGCGCGGGTTTCGTCGGAGATTTTTTCGATGGGGGCGGCTTTTTTGCGCAGGATGGGCGCGGGGTAGCGTTGGATTCGGTGGGTTGCGGGGTCGGCGGGCATGGGGGGATGGTATCTCGGGGTCAGTTGTTGATCGCGGGTTCGGGGGGGCTGGCTTTGGCGCGGAGTCGGAGGTTGAGCATTTCGACGCCGAGGGAGAAGGCCATGGCGAAGTAGATGTAGCCCTTGGGGATGGATTGTCCGAAGCTTTCTGCGACGAGCATGACGCCGATGAGGATGAGGAAGGAGAGAGCAAGGACTTTGATGGTGGGGTGTCGGTCGACGAAGCGGACGATGTAGCCAGAGAAGGCGAGCATGATGGCGATGGAGAGGACGATGGCCGCGATCATGATGGCGCGGCTTTTGGCCATGCCGACGGCGGTGATGACGGAGTCGAGGGAGAAGATGCAGTCCATGACGAGGATCTGGAGGATTGCGGCGGCGAAGCTGGAGTAGGCGACGGCGGCGGCGGAGACGGAGCGTTGGGCGTCTTCGACTTTGGTGTGGATCTCGTGGGTGGACTTGGCGATGAGGAAGAGTCCGCCGGCGAGGAGGACGAGGTCCTTGCCGCTCATGGAGTGGCCGATGACGGTGAAGAGTTCGGCCTTGAGTCCCATGATCCAGGTGATGCAGAGGACGAGGAGTATTCGAGTGGCGACGGCGAGGGTGAGCCCGACTTGGCGGGCTTTTTCGCGCTGGTGGGGGGGGAGTCGTCCGACGAGGATGGCGAGGAAGACGATGTTGTCGATGCCCAGGACGGTCTCCATGGCGGTGAGGGTGGCGAGGGCGATCAGGTTTTCGGTGGTGAAGATTTCTGCGAGCATTGGGTGGAGCATATCGGACGGCGGGGTGGTGGTACGAGGAGCGGTTCGCGGGTTGAACGGGTCCCGAACCGCGTGAAATCGTGGGGGATGGAACTCGAAGAAGCGGTTGCGAATGGAGATGCTGTTTGCCATCTGCGTGGGTGTCGGGCTGAGCGCGGCGTGCGGCTTTCGGGTGTTCATGCCGATGCTGGTGCTGAGCGTGGCGGCGCGGTTTGGCGCGGTGCATCTGAATCCGAGCTTTGAGTGGTTGGGGACGTGGACGGCGCTGGCGGCGTTTGCGTCGGCGGCGGTGCTTGAGGCGGGGTCGTACTACGTGCCGTGGGTGGCGCACGCGGTGAGCGTGGCGGCGACTCCGGCGGCGGTGCTGGCGGGGACGCTGGCGACGGCGGCGCAGATTGAAGGGATTCATCCTTTGGCGCAGTGGTCTTCGTCGCTGCTGGTGGGCGGGGGGATCGCGGGGGGCGTGCAGGTGCTGAACATCGGCACGCGAGCGGCGTCCACGATCACCACGGCGGGGGTGGCGAATCCGTTGTTGTCGCTGGGGCAGGGGATTGCGGCCCTGGCGTTGGCGGTTACGGCGGTGGTTGCGCCCTTCTTGATCCTGGTCTTGATCGGGGCGGTTGTGGCGGTTGTTGTTCGGCGGCGGCGCGCGAAGAGGTTGGGTGTTCGTGCGTTGGAGCGCGGGCTGGTCGGCGCGAGCACCGTGGGCGGTTGAGACACCTAAACTTCGCTGATGACCGTTTCACTCAACCAACCTGCGGTGGTTCTTGTTTCTGGCGGGCTTGACAGCGCCGTGAGCCTGGCGGTGGCGGTGTCGCAGGGGTTCGCGTGCCATGCGCTGAGCTTTGAGTACGGGCAGCGGCACCGGCACGAGCTGGTGGCGGCGGCGCGGGTTGCGCGGCAGGTGGGGGCGGTGGAGCACCGGGTCGTGAGCGTTGATTTGCGAGCGATTGGTGGTTCGGCGTTGACGGCCGACATCGCGGTGCCCAAGGGGCGGAGCGAGGGCCAGATCGCGAGCGGGATTCCGATTACGTATGTGCCGGCGCGGAACATGATCTTCTTGTCGATCGCGATCGGCTATGCGGAGGTTCTCAAGGCCGACGACATTTTCATTGGCGTGAACGCGGTTGACTACTCGGGGTACCCGGACTGTCGCAGGCCGTTTATTGATGCGATGGAGCGGGCGGCGATGCTGGGGACGCGGGCGGGGGCGAAGGGTTCGAAGCTGAACGTTCGTGCTCCGCTGGAGCAGATGAGCAAGGCCGAGATTATCCGTTTGGGCGCGAGCTTTGAGGTGGACTTTTCTCTGACGAGCAGTTGTTACGACCCGTCGGAGGGGGGCGCGGCGTGCGGGCGGTGCGACAGTTGTCTTATTCGCGCGCGGGGGTTTGCGGAGGCGGGGATTGAAGATCCGACGACGTATGTTCGGGCGGGAACGGGGGCATGAAGATTGAGGGTTCGGGTGTTGCCCGTGAGGGGGCGGTGGGGGCGAACCCTTCCCTGCCCTTGCCCTTGCCTCTGGGAGGGGTGCTGAGCGCGGGGCCGGCGGTTGGTGCGGATCGGCTGCTGATTTCTGAGACTTTCTTGAGCGTTCAGGGCGAGGGGAAACTGACCGGCGTGCCGTCGTTTTTCATTCGCGTGAGCGGGTGCAACTTGCGGTGCGGGTGGTGTGATACGCCTTATGCGAGCTGGAACCCGACGGGCGATGTGCGGTCGATCGACGAGCTTGTGGGGTTCGCGGAGCGGAGCGGGGCGCGGCACATGGTGGTCACGGGCGGGGAGCCGATGATTTTCGCGGCGACGACGGAACTGACGAGGAGACTTGCGCGGTCTGGGTTGCACGTCACGGTTGAGACGGCGGGGACGGTGGATCGGGAGGTGTCGTGCGACCTGATGAGTTTGAGCCCGAAGTTGAAGAACTCGACGCCGGGGGAGGGCGACCTGCGTGATCCTGGGGGCGTGTGGCGGGCGCGGCACGAGGAGCGGCGGCTTGATACGGGTGTGCTCCAACGGCTCATGGCGGCGCATTCGCGGCCGCGGCGGGACTTTCAACTGAAGTTCGTGGTCTCCGAGCCCGAGCAGCTGGGCGAGATCGAGGGGCTGCTGTCGCGCTTGGAGGGTTGGGAGCCTTCGGACGTTCTGCTCATGCCCGAGGGTGTGGCCGCGCCGACGCCGGAATTGCGGGGGTGGATCGTTGGGGCCTGTACACAGCGCGGATGGCGCTACTGCCACCGGCTGCATATCGAGCTCTTTGGGAACCGGCGCGGGACCTAGGTTGGTTTGGTGGGGCGTCCAGTCGGTGCGGGCGATTCTCCGCGCGGGCCCCTATTGTTGAGTGAACCTTTCTGTGGTGTGTCTCACGCCGGATTTGACTGTTTTTCATGGTGTATCGAATCTGCAAAGCGTTTGAGGTCGAGTCGGGGCACATGCTCTTCAAGCACCCGGAGAAGTGTCGGTACCCGCACGGGCACAGCCGGCGCGTGGAGGTGGTGGTCGCGAGCCCGGAGCTGGACGCCAACGACATGGTGTGCGACTTCGCGGCGCTCAAGATGGCGATCAACAGCTTTGTGGATCGCTTTGACCATTCGCTGGCGGTGAACAGCCGGGACCCGATCGTGGGGAAGCTCTCGAACATGTCCGACCGGTTGGTTGTTTTTCAGGACCAGGACCCGACGACGGAAGTGCTCGCCAAGTTCATCTATGACCATCTGGTGGGACAGATCGCGTCGGGGCGGGAGTTCGCGGGGCCGATGGGACAGACCTACCGGCTCCCGAAATCGCTGGTGGTGGAGCGCGTCCGCGTGGGCGAGACGTCGAGCAGTTGGGCGGAGTACGGGCGGTGAGGATTTCGTGAGGGGTTCGTGACGGGATTTGGGACCCGAACGGCAGAACACACTTTGAGAACCCGCGTAAGCGCGGGGTGTGCATCTTTGGCGAGTCCGAGCGCGTCTGATCGTCGGCGCGCTGGGACGCTGATGGAGCAAAGCGAGCAATGGACATGAAACTTGCGGTAGAGGCGTGCAAGGCACGGAAGACTTCATCTGGATTTGGACTTGGATGTGGGCCTGGAACTTCCCAACAAGTGCTCACTATGAAACGATCCTTTGCTTCGTTTGCGGCGCTCGCGATATTCGCCGGTTCGACGCTCGGGTTCGCGCCCGGTCTTTCCCTCGTCCGGGCTGACACCGAACCGCGGCAGCCGGAGGCGACGGCCTCGGACATGGCGAACGCTCGGTCGCTGTCGCGGGTTTTTCAGTCGGTGGCGAAGAAGGCGGAGCCGGCGGTGGTGCATATCCGGCAGTTCAACAAGGTGCCGCAGTACCGGCGGGACATCTTTGGATTCCCGCGTATGGCCGAGGCGCAGTTGCAGGAGACGGGGCTGGGTTCGGGCGTGATAGTTTCGCCCGACGGGTACATCCTGACCAACAACCATGTGGCGCAGAACGTTGAGACGCTTTTGGTTCGGCTGTTTGATCGGCGTGAGATTGAGGCGAAGGTCGTGGGGCGTGATCCGGCGACCGATCTGGCGGTGCTCAAGATCGGTGCGGAGAATCTGAGTTACGCGGAGTTTGCGGATTCGGACACGGTCGAGGTTGGCGAGTGGCTGCTGGCGATCGGGAGTCCCTTTGGTTTTTCCAACACCGTGACCAGCGGGATTGTGTCGGCGAAGGGGCGTTCGGGGATCGGTGGGTTGCAGGGGTACCAGGATTTCATTCAGACGGACGCGGCGGTGAACCCGGGGAATAGCGGCGGGCCGATGCTGAACCTGGAGGGCAAGATCATCGGGATCAACTCGGCGATTGCGACGCGGAGCGGTGGGTACCAGGGGATCAGCTTCGCGATTCCCAGCAACATCGCCAAGTCGATTATGGAATCGCTGATCAAGACGGGGCGTGTGGCGCGCGGGTGGCTGGGCGTTGACTTGGGTGATGGCGGCGGGGAGAACGAGGCGAGCGGGAAGAGGCGCGGTGCGGCGCCGGAGGTGGTCGTTGCGAGCGTGGTGGACAAAAGCCCCGCCGAGCGCGCCGGACTCAAGGTCGGCGATGTCGTTCTCAACTTCCGTGGCCGCGAGATTGACGACGTTGAACGGCTGCGCACCCAGATTGCGCTCACGCCGCCCGACACTACGGTCCCGATTGAAGTCCGCCGCGACGGGAAGAAAATGAAGTTTGAGGTTCGGGTCGGTGATCAGGCCAAGAGCGTTGCGGAGGCTGTGGGCGGGCTGTTTGTGCCGAACGCGGGGCTGGTGGTTCAGACGTTGGACAAGGACCTCGCCAAACAACTCGGATACCGCAACGTGAGCGGCGCGGTGGTGGTGAGCGTGGAGCCCGGAAGCCGGGCCGCGGCGGCGGACATGAAGCCCGACGACATCATCGTCGCGGTGAACGACCGGCGGATTTCCAGCGCTGAGGGGCTTTCGAGGGCGCTCGACGACGGCGACTTTGCGCAGGGCATCCGGCTGAGCGTGATCCGGGGGACCATGCGTGGCTCGCTGATTTTGCAGGACTGATCGGGCGGGCTAGCGGACGAGGCGGTCCAGGCCGGCGGTGGCGGCGGCGCGTGCTGCCATTGCGCGTGTGAGGAAGGCGAAGGCCGCGCCGCGTTCGCGCATGGTTGCGACGGCGTGTCGTAGCCCGCGTTTTACGGAGTTGAGGGGGGTGGGTGCGGACTCGCGAGCGATTCGCAGGCGTTCGCTGCGGCGGACGAGGAGGAGCGAGACGACGCAGGCGGTGCCGGCGATCCAGAGGCCGCCGAGTACGGCCCTGGGATCGCTCAGGTTGCCTTCGTGGTGAGCCATGGCCATGGCCCATGCGCCGAGGGTGCTGGTGGCGAGCGTGGCGACGAAGCCACGTTTCAATGCCTTGACAGGCTTGGTCGGCCTCTGACCCGGTTTGACAGCGGGTGTCGGAGTCATCGCGCTGGCGGGGGCCGTTGCGCCGGGCTGGAGCTCGGGGGTGGGGCTGCCGCGGTTGGTGGATGCGGCAAGCGTTCTTGGAGCGTCGTCTTCAAAGGCCCACCACAACGCCGAGTAGCCCTTCCAGGCCGCCCGTATCGGAAAGCCCGCGATCGACCAGCCCGCTTTGATCCAGCTCAGCATGGGAACCTCCCGGCGTGTTGTTCGGAACCGGCCGCCCCGTCTTTCTGGACTCTGGTTCTCGGGTTCCGGTCCTCAGCCGTACCATCGGGCAATGTTCAGCCCCATCGAAGAGATCCTGGCCGACCTCCGGGCCGGGAAAATGGTCATCCTCACCGACGACGAGAACCGTGAGAACGAGGGCGACCTCGTGCTCCCGGCCCAGTTCGTCACCCCCGAAGCGATCACCTTCATGCTCTCGGTCGCGCGTGGCTATCTCTGTCTCTCGCTGACGGAAGAAGACTGCGACCGGCTGGAACTTCACCCGCAGGCGGCCGTCAACACCACCCAGCGCGGCACGGCCTTCACTATCTCGATCGACGGGCACCCGCGCCACGGCTTCACCACCGGCGTCTCGGCCAAGGAACGGGCCCGCTGCATCCAGATGCTTATTGACCCGAAATCGACGACCTCGGATTTCGTCCGTCCCGGGCACATCAACCCGCTGCGATCGCGCACGGGGGGGACGCTGGTGCGGACGGGGCAGACGGAGGGGTCGGTGGATCTGTGCCGGCTGGCGGGGCTGTATCCGGCGGCGGCGATCATCGAGATCATGCGCGACGACGGGGAGATGGCGCGCGTGCCGGATCTGGTCGAGCTGTGCCGGAAGCATGGGCTGAAGATGTGTTCGGTTGCGCAGGTCATCGAGCACCGGCTGGCGCGGGAGTCGTTGGTACGGCGGCTTGAGCCGATCAATGGCCGACAGATCCGCACGCCGCTGGGCACGTTCACCGCGTTCGCGTTCGAGAGCCTGGTCGATCCGTTGCCGCACCTGGCGCTCACGGTCGGCGGCATCGGCCTTCCCTCGGCAGGGGGCGTATCGAGTTCAGCCACGCTCGTCCGTATGCACCGTCGGCACCTGCTCGGCGATGTTTTTGAGGACCTCGACTCGGCCCCGGACGCGCCGACGGGCCGCACGCTCCGGGGGGCCATGCGGGCGATCCAGCGTGCGGGCTCGGGTGCTCTGGTGTACCTTCGGACGCAGTCCGCGTCGGGCCGCGACTCGCACGCCGATCTTGAATCACTGCTTCAATCTCTGGGGAGCGCCGACCCGGTGCCGGGTTCGGACAGTCCGCACCTGACGCACGCCAAGGGCATGGCCGTGGGCGTGGTCCCGATCGCCCAGCGCGACTTTGGTATCGGCGGGCAGAGTCTGCGGAACCTCGGGATTTCCAAGCTCCGATTGCTGACCAATAAGCCCAAGGCGATGCCGGGGCTGGAGGCGTTCGGGCTGGAAATCGTGGAGCGAGTTCCGATCGCTCTGGGCGAGTGAGGGAAGAGGCGGGGGCGTTCTTTGGAGAGGGAAAGAGGGTCGGTAGGCCCGATTTTGCCCGGACCTTGCCAAACCCCGAACATTGCCTATGATTCTCAAGCCCATAACCCGATGCCGGCCGGAGGTGGCGTGTGCCCCAGGAGCGGCGGTGTTGCGGACGGGAACAACCCTTTGGAGTTTTAGAATGGCCTCTCACAAATGTCGTGCGCTCATCGTGTCCTCGATCGGTCTGTGTCTGATGGCGGGTTCGGCGATTGCGCAGAACGCTCAGCCGGCGGCGCCGGCGGGCAAGGTTCAGCCGACCACGGCCCAGCCTGCCAAGGTCATCAAGGACAGCAAGGAAGCGGCAAAGAACCCGAACGCGGGCGGTCAGCCGGACATGAAGGCCATGGAAGACATGATGACCAAGGCCGCGGCGCCGGGGGAGATGCACAAGAAGCTTGAGGCGTTCGTTGGGGAGTGGGAAGGCACGGTGAAGATGTGGATGGACCCGGCGGGTACCCCGATGGAGTCTCCGACCTCGTGCACCTCGAAGATGGAGATGGGTGGTCGTTACCTGTACTCGCACTACACGGGCGCGTTCATGGGCAAAGAGTTCCACGGCGTGGGTGTGATCGGTTACAACAACACGACCAAGGAGTTTGAGACCTCCTGGATCGACAACATGGGCACCGGCGTCGAGACCAGCA
>JBGAOD010000026.1:0-36096 GCA_044221955.1 Phycisphaerales bacterium
CGAACGGACTTCCCCGAGCGCGCAAAGCCCCGCGCTTCTCACCCGTAAGGGTAGTGTCCTCACCTCCCTGCGGCAAACCCGAGTACGGCATTCCGCCGGGTACTTGGACCCACTCGCTGGACTTGCTGACCGAACCGGCTAACATTTCGTTGGTGAGCGAATTGACGAAATGAACACTGCTCTCCCCCGATGAACAACTTCCTCGCCATTTCCAAAGCCCTCTCCGATGAAAGCCGCGTCCGTGCCCTCCTTTGTCTCCGAGGCGGCGAGCGCTGCGTGTGCCAGATCGTCGAACTCCTCGGACTCGCCCCTTCGACTGTCTCCAAGCACCTTTTCCTTCTTCGTCACGCCGGCCTGATCGAGGCCCGGAAGGCCGGGAAGTGGATGCACTACCGACTCGCGGGCGCGTCCGCCGCCCCCGAAGTTCGCCGCGCGATCGAGTGGACCATCGAATCAACCCAAGGCCAGCCCCGCGTCGCGCAGGACGACGCCCGCCTGATCGAGATCCTGAACATGAACCCGGAAGCGCTCTGCCTGAAGCAACGGGCCGCTTCCTTGATCGACGATCCCAAGGCCGACTCGCAACCGGCCACGGAACTCTGCTGCTCCGACCCGTCAGCAAGTGAGACCGGCCCGAAACTCACTCAACAGGAGGTCACCCGATGAATTCTTCTTCCAATCAGAATGAAGTTGTCCGTAACCAGGTCCGCGAGGGCTACGCCGCGATCGCTACCAAGGGCGGCTGGCGGGCCGACGAAACCCACGCGACCACGAGAGGTTCCGAGTCGTCCGCCTGCGGCAGTGGGGGATGCTGCGGCCCAGCGACTTTCGATCCCGCCCAACTGGCCCGCGCCATCGGGTATTCCATGACCGAACTCGCGTCGGCACCGGTCGAGTCGAACATGGGCCTTTCCTGCGGCAATCCCACGGCCATCGCCTCGCTCCGTCCCGGCGAGGTCGTGCTCGACCTCGGCTCAGGCGGCGGGTTCGATGCCTTCATCGCTGGCCCCAAGGTTGGTCCCACGGGCCGCGTGATCGGCGTTGACATGACCGCCGAGATGATCACCAAGGCCCGCAAGAACATCGACGGCTACCGGCTCCAGACCGGCTACGACAACGTCGAGTTCCGCCTTGGCGAGATCGAGCACCTTCCCGTGGCCGACGCCTCGGTGGACGTCGTGATCTCCAATTGCGTGCTGAATCTCTCGCCGGACAAGGCTGCGGTGTGGCGTGAGATTGCGCGCGTGCTCAGGCCCGACGGGCGGGTCGCGGTCTCAGACCTTGCCCTGACCAGACCGCTGCCCACGGGAGTTCTCAAGCTTGTCGAGGCGCTTGTCGGTTGCGTCTCGGGCGCGGTGCTGATCGAAGAGACGCGCGGCCTGGCCGAGGCGGCCGGTCTGACGAACATCGCGGTGAAGTCCAAGCCCGAGTACGTCGACGCCATGACCAACTGGGAAGACCCGCTCTACCGCGCGATCGCCGAAGCTTTGCCCCCCGGAAGCAAAGTGGGCGACTACGTCACCAGTCTCGATCTCACCGCCAACAAGCCCGGGGCTCAGAACGTGGCAGCCCAGAGCCGCGCGGCCATGCCCGCAAAGAAATCCTGCTGCGGCCCGTCGTGCTGCGGCGGTGCTTGAGCGGGATGGATTCGACCGTTGCGGTCCAGAACGAACCCCACGCGTGAGCGTGCGATTTCTCGGACAAATCCCGCGCTTGCGCGTGGGGTTCATTTTATTGATTTACACCCGGTCCGAACTGCGGATCTCGCGCACGATGCGGAGCGCCTTGGAACCTCGGAACTGCCCGATGTTGGCAAGGTACTTCTTCTGACCCTCGACGCACAGCACCACCGGCGTCGTCGCCATTTTGTCCGTCATGATCACGTCGCCTGGTGACATCTGGATCAGGTCGCTCAGCGTGATCGTTGTCTCGGCAAGCAGCCCCGTCACCTCGATCGGTGCCATTGACAGCGAACGGCCCAGCTCGCTCTCCGTGGTCTGAGACCGTTGGGTCTTGGCCGAGGCGAACCAGCTCTGGGCCGACAGTTCGACCATGACCGGTTCGATCACGTTGTACGGGATGCACAGGTTCATCGTGCCGGCGCGGTTGGACATCTTCAGCTCGAACCCAACCACCACGACGACCTCGTTGGGCGGCACGATCTGCACGAGCTGCGGGTTGCTCTCGCTGGCGGAGATGACGAACTTGAGCTGCCGCACGCTGTTCCAGGCCTCGCTCAAGGCCGCGAGCCCGCGCGTGGTCACGCTGCTGATGAGTCTGGTCTCGATGAGGGTCATCGGCCTTTGCGGGATGAAGAGGTCCGAGGAGTTCCCGCCCAGCAGCCGGTCGATGATCGGGTAGATAATGAGCGGGCTGATCTCGAGGCAGAGCTGACCTTCCAGCCCGGCGGTCTGGAGGAGGTTGAAAGAGGTCGGGTTGGGCAACCCGGAGATAAACTCCGAGTACGTCATCTGCTCGCAGGTCGCGACCTTGACCTCAACGATCGTGCGCAGGAATCCGGACAGGGAGGCACCGAAGTTCCGGGCAAACTGCTCGTGCAGGGTCTGCAAGGCCCGCATCTGGTCCTTGGAAACGCGCTCGGGCCGCTTGAAGTCGTATTCTTTGATCTCGAGGTTCGTGAGGTCGCGGCGGTCGCGGCTGAAGATCTCAGACTCGCGTTTTTCCTCCTGGACCTCCCCCGTGTCCACCGCCGCGAGCAGCGCATCAACTTCGCTCTGGTCAAGCACGTCGGCCATGGGGCGGGGAATCTCCTCTTGCTCGCGATCTTCGCGCGCGAGACCTCGGGCTCTCGCAAGTATCGGGCCAGCCGAGCGGGACCCTTGAAGCACTTCAGTAACGAAGCTTGGACCCCCGACATCGATAGGATTGATGATGCACACCACGAGTTACCGGGCTCGCCAAACTCACGGGCCGCGTTTCACTGAGGGAACCCCCGGTGTCGCTCTGTCGTTTGGGAACAGGATGCTCGCGTGGTTCACAGCCATCCTGTCGATGCTTGCCCTCGCCGCGCCGGCGGACGCCCAGTCACGCCACGTCACGATCACCGCCGTGACCTCCAAGACAGCGCTCACTCCCGGCGACCAGGCGGCCATCGCGATTATATTCGACCACGCCCCCGGCTGGCACGTTCACACGAACGCGCCGGTAGTTCCCAAGGGTTGGGACTTCAGCCCCCTCGCGACCGAGATTACCGTCGCTCCCACGCCCAATGCCAAGCTCGGCCCCATCCAGTGGCCTCGCTCTCACGACATTCTCGCCGACCTCGCCGGCACCGGCCGACCCGCGAAGTACGGGGTCTTCGAGGGCAAGGCCATCGCGTACATCCCGTTCGTGATCGACGCGGCCGCTCCCCTTGGTACCCGCACGTTTGGGATCGAGGTGGCGTACCAGGTTTGCAACGAGCGGATCTGCGAACTCCCGGGCACAGAAAGCCTGACTCTTGAGATCCAGATCGTCTCGGCCGGAACACCGACCCCGCTCACCGCGGATCAGACCCTCTTCACCGGCTTGGATCTTTCCGCGTTCGACGCGATCCGCTCTCCTCCCGCTGGCAACACGCGCGGCGCATTGCCCGGTTCGGCGGGCCCCAGCGCTGCCAGCAAGCCGGTCCAATTCAATGTCTTTGGCTGGACCTTCTCCGTTGACCCGTCCGGGCCCGTGGGTTTGATCCTCATGGTGCTGCTTGCGATGCTCGGTGGGTTCGTGCTCAACCTCACACCTTGCGTGCTCCCGGTGATCCCGATCAAGATCATGGGCCTGAGCGCCGTGGCCGGGAACCCCAAGCGGATGCTCACGCTCGGGCTCATCATGTGCGCCGGCACAATCGCGTTCTGGCTTGCGATCGGTGCCGGCATCGCCTTCGTCTCATCGTTCAAAGCCATCAACCAGCTCTTTCAGTTTCCGTGGTTTTCGATCGTGGTGGGGGTCTTTATCGTGGTGATGGCCTTGGGCATGATCGGTTGGTTCACGATCAGCCTGCCGCAGGCGGTGTACGCGATCGACCCCAAACGCGAATCCCCGGCCGGTTCGTTTCTGTTTGGAGTCCTGACCGCCGTGCTGTCGACTCCTTGCACCGCGCCGTTCATGGCGAGCGCGTCTGCCTGGGCCGCCACGCAGCGTCCGTCAATCACGTTGCTCGCCTTTACCGCAATCGGGGTGGGCATGGCGCTCCCGTACGCGATCCTCTCCGCCTTCCCCAAGCTCGTTGACAAGATCCCCCGCACGGGCCCGGCCAGCGAACTCGTCAAGCAGGTCATGGGCGTTTTCATGCTCGCCGTGGCGGTCTTCTTCGTCGGCACCGGACTCGATCCGTTGCTGCGGTCGCCGCTCGCGCAGCCCATTCGCTTCCACTGGTGGCTGATCGCGTTCATTGTCGCGTGCGCGATGGCCTGGCTGCTCTTCCGCGCTTGGCAACTCACGTCAAAGTTCGGTTGGCGCGTCGCATGGGTGCTGATCGCCGGCATCGGAACGTTGACCGCCGGGGGCGTCGCCCGATCCGTGACCGACCGCGGCCCGATACCCTGGCTTGCCTACACCCCCGGCGCCTTCAAAGCATCCGTGGATTCTGGTAAGGTCGTCGTGCTCGATTTCACAGCCGAGTGGTGCCTCAACTGCAAGGTTCTCGAAGGCACTGTCCTGCACAAGCCCGAGATCGTGAAACTCCTCAACGGCCCGGGGGTTATCGCCATGCGCGTCGATCTCACCGGCAAGAACCCCGACGGCGCCGCCAAGCTCAAAGAGCTCCAATGGGTTGGTATTCCTCTGCTCGCCATCTATGGTCCGGGATCGACCGATCCTCAGAAGTTCGACACCTATACGCCGTCGGTCGTCACCGACGCCATCGCCCGCGCCCGAGGCCCAAGACTGGGGGCCGCTGGCGGCACCAAGTAGCCCAAAGATCAATGGAACGGGTGCGGGCCGACGATCCGAGGTTTGTCGGAGTGCGTCGTCGTTGGCCCGGTATCGTTCCCCCCCACGAAGCCGACCGATTGACACCGGCCCCCGACCCGTCTACGTTCACCCCTGTCCTCCGGTGGTTCCAAACCCACCGATCAGGCCACCCAAGCGGGTGTAGCTCAGTGGTAGAGCGTCACGTTGCCAACGTGAAAGTCGAGGGTTCGAGTCCCTTCACCCGCTTTGAGATTCGATTTCCGTCCGCGAAACTTGCGTTCGTGAAACAGGAGGCTCGGCATTTCCCGGTAACGGGTGGTGGCGGGCCTTGTTTGTTTGTGGCGAGTCCGGTCCCGGACGGGATTGGTGTAAGCGCCAACGGTGAGACACGCGGGGCCGGGGTCAACGGGACCCCGATGGATCGAGGCACAGGGCCGAGAGTAACGTGTCTTTGTTTCGCGGTACATGGAACCGGGTCCGAAGAACTCGGTGTTCATGGACCGGGCCGGTGGTTGCAAGAGCAAAGCGCGGGCCGCACACGAGCACATCGCGGCGCCGCACCCGCCGCCGTACAGCCCGGAGCTCAACCCGATGGAGAAGGCTGTGGGCGTGCCTACGCGGCGATGGCGTGAGCGGCCGCGTGTACCACAACTGCCGGCACTCGCGTGGGGGCGCCCAAACCCGGCAGCGCGTCAGTCCTGAGCCCCTCCGATCCGTCCGCGCCCGTAACCCCATCACTCGCGAGGAATAGACAGTCCTCGCATTCTGCCAATGTTGCCCTGTGAGGGCTCGGATGGGTCCTTGGTTGCCCGATCCCTGCTTCCCGCCCGTCCGGGCGCAGGGGTCGGCGGGTGCCCCGACTACCTTGGGACTCTCACGCCGTGTGAAACGCCCCGCACTCTGGGCATCGCGCGGTGGGCGCCCCGGACAGGTCGTATCTGCACCGCACGCAGGTACCCGAGCGCCGACGGCGTGCGACCGAGCAAACCAGCAGGCTCGCGGTTGTTGAACCGCACGCGGTACACACGGCATCGGGGGCATTGTCATTGAAGAGCAGAAGCGTGCCGACGGCGAGCGAGGTGCCGAACAGGGCCGTGATCGCCCCGGCGACGAGCCGCGAGGATGTCGCCGGTACGCGCGGATCGAACAGCGTTCTTGGGCTGATTCCGTTCACGAACTCGGCCATGAGCAGGGCCAGGGCGGCTGGGATGACGAGCAACTCGCCGACCAAAGGCACCCACGTACCGGGCTGATCGCCCAGGAGATCCCATCCGAGGATCCCGCCCGTTGCGAGCAGGGCCAGGTTCACGAGGAACACTGAGAGAGCAAAGACAAGCATGGGTAAGTCTCCAAGCCTCGATCACTTCGGCGTCGGTGTTCTGGGCGGGATTGGAATGCAGATATCGCCCATCAAGCGGGTCGGCGCGGGCGGGTTGAACCGCTCGTAGACGAGCTTGAATGGCTGGAGCTGCGCGATTCTCGCGCGGCCCATGGCGTTCTTCTCGCCCTTGGCCGCGAGCACCGCGGCGGTCACGATCAGGCCGATCACGGCGGCCGCTCTCGCGAGAACCCTCCCCGCCCGCTCGCGCGCTGCGCGCAGCCCTATCGGGCAATCCTTTGTCAGGATCGTCCCGTCTGCCCGCCTGAAGAGTGAAGCGCACACCCGGCCAGCGCCGATGGCGGACCGAAGAAATGCTTCGGCCTCGCTCTCGCTCATATTGCTGATGTCGTGGACATGGAGCCCGCACTGCTCGCAGTGGCGGGTGCGTCCGTCACCATTCATGTCCTCCCATCGCATGGAGCACGGGGACGCGATTCGCACGGAACGCAGCAGTTCCAGTTCAACGACCTTGCTCATGGTGGTACCTCCAAGCGAGAGCGAAAAGAGATCGACCGTGCCAAGATTGGACGCCCGGCAAGCGCGGAGGTTCGCAAGCACGGTCGATCCGTGACTTCCCCGTTACAGTCCGCTCAGTTCAGCGGTTCTCGGGCGGTTCTGGGGCGCGGTGCGTTTGGTCACGCTCGCATGGCAAACCGGGCGGCGATTCGGCAGGGGCGACGAACAGTGTGCCAACGCTCGTTCTCGGCGGGTTCGGCGTTCAACTGGCTCTTTGTCTCATCACAGCAGGTTGAAAACCTGCTCTACCACCAAAGTAGCGTTGCAATGTCAGCACCCGCCCTCGAAGGCCGCGACGTAAGCGTCGAAGTCCTCGCCGGTCACGAACCCGTCGAGATCGAAGTCGGCCGCGGCGTCGCCGAGCTCGAAGGCCGCGACGAAGGCGTCGAAATCTTCTCCGGTGACGAAGCCGTCGGCGTCAAAGTCGGCGGAGCAACCGGTGATGCTGAGGCGGACGATGGTGGGCAGATACTCGATCGCCCAGGCACCTGAGTTCAGCGGCGGGAGGTCGAGCGTCGCGAAGACCCCGTTTCTCAAACCGGCGGCGAGGATATCGAAAGTATCCCCGATCGCCGGTGCGAAATTATTGATGAGGGTGACGTTCAGGGAACCGTTCAGGTTGGCCGCGCCGCCCACCGCGAGACGGTCGTACTGCGTTCCGGCGACGGTTCCGCCGATCTCGATGTTCAGCGAGCCGCCGGCGTTCTGGGTGTAGGCGCTCGTCAGTCTCAGGGTGCCGGGCGAGGTGCCCGGGGCGACGGCACCGTTGTTCGTGACCGCCCCGGTGATGCGGCCGGTGCCGCTGAGGGTCGCGCCGGCGGCGATCGTGACGGATCCCGAGCCGGTGGCTGACCCGCTGGTGTTGGTGACCTGGAGCACACCTGCGCTGACGGTGGTGGCACCGGTGTAGGTGTTGGGGGTGTTCAGGAGAAGCGTTCCCGGGCCTATCTTGCTCAGGCCGGCGCCGTTGTTGATCCCCGCGACGTTCCTGAGCGTGCCGCTCCGGAACGCCAGAGCGTCGATGGGCGTCGCGTTCCCGATGAGGTGGTTTTGCACGTCCAGCGTGCCTCCGTCGAGGGTGAGCGTGCTGGTGCCGGGGCCGCCGTCGGTGATGTCGCCGGCGACAGTGAATGTGCCTCCGTTGATCGTGAGCGTGCTGTCCGCACCGCTCTCGCACATCCGGATCCCGACGGATCCGATGTCCCAGTGCGATGTTGCGCCGGCGATGGTTGCTGTGCCGAGGGAGCCTGATCCATATCCAAGCGAGAGGAGGAGGGTCGTCATCGCACCGCCCTGATCAACGAGGATCGTGCCCGTGCCGAAGAACCCGATCGTGAGCGCGCCCGAGACATCCCACACCGATCCAGCGCCCGTGACGATGGCCGAGCCCGTGCCGGAGTTGCCGACGGTGCCGTTCCCGGATGTGACGTGCCCGCTGTTCTGAACGATCAGCGAGCCATGGCTGCCCAGATAGCCCACCGCCATGTTGTCGTTGGCCCACACGGACCCGGCACCGGTGATGGTGGCCGTGCCGTTGCCGGTGTTGAACGCGCCGACGTTGGTGAGTTGATTCGTCACACGGCCGGTGTCCTGGATTGTGAGCGAACCCTGCCCGCCGTACCCGACCGACAGATCCCCGCTGAGCGTCCAAGTCGCGTTCGCGCCGCCGATCGTGACGGCGCTGCCGTTGGCGGATGTTGTGCCGGCGATCGAGCCGTTGGCGCTGGAGACCGCGCCGCCCGGTCCAACATCCAGCGTGCCCACGCCGGCGGAGCCGACATAGAGATCGGTGCTGTTGAGCATCGCGCCGATCACCGAGGCCGAGCCGTGGGCGCCCGGGTTACCGCCGATCATGCAATAGCTGGTGTTGGTGACCAGGCCGTCGTCTTGGATCGTGAGCGTGCCGGTCCCGGAGTTCGCGATATTGAGGATGCCGTTGGATGTCCAGGTGGAGCCCGGGCCTGTGACCAGCACATCACCGTTGCCGGTGGTGTTCCGACCGATGAACGCGCCGCTGTCGGTCACCGTCCCGCCGCCCGAGATCGTCATGGTGCCGGTGCCGAGGTCGCCGATGACGGGAGATCCGTTGACGCTCCAGGAACCGCTGGCGATGTTGACGTGCCCTATCGAGCCCGGGTCTTCGCCGACGAAGCAGCTGTCGGCGGAGACGCTGCCGCCGTTGTCGATATTCAGCGTGCCCGTGCCGGAGTATCCGATGCCGAGGAAGCCGCTGCTGGTCCACGCGCTGCCCGGACCCGTCACGGTCACGACGCCCGACGATCCCGGGAGGCTGCCGATGTGTGCCACGCTGTTGGAAACCTGTCCCCCGGCTTGGATCGTCAGGGAACCCTGGTCCTGATACCCGACACCGAGACCGTTCGACATGCTCCAGCTCGACGAGGTTCCGTTGATCGCTGCCGAGCCGTTGGAGGGGAGGCCCGCGCCGATGAAACCGCTGAACGTCGTCACGCTGCCGCCGTTCACCGTCAGCAGGCCCCCGTCGTAGGAAAGCTGGCGCGTCGGGCCGGTGAGCGAGGCACCGACGGCGGTCAGCGTGATGTTCCTCGAGAAGATGATGTCCGCCGCCATGGCCAGCGTGCCGCCGTTGATGACGACCGCGTTGCCGCCGAGGCGAGAGTCGGCGTCGATGCTCAGCGTGCCGGCGTTGATCGTGACGCCGCCGTTGCTCGTGCCGTTGCCCGTCAGGAGGAGCGTGCCCGAGCCCCCCTTGATGAGTGATGACGAGGTGCCGGTGTGCCGATCGATGGTCGTGTCGAAGCTCCCGTTGACGGTCAGAACGTTTCCCTGACCGTCTACTGACCCGAACACAAGCGGCCCGCTGTTGGCGCGCCAGGTCTGCGCGGCCGTGAGGCGGATCGGGTTGGAGATGGTCTGCGTGCTGTTGTCGCTGTTGGTGACGCCCCCGGCCCCGATCTGTAGAAAGAAACGGAACCCGCCGGGGTTCACGTCAAACGCGCCGGCCCCGGAAACGAAGGTGATCGAACGGACATCGACGGCCCCGTTCACGACGGGAGCGAGGCGGACGGAGCCTCCAAAGCCGACGTTCGCGGTGCCGTCGTTCACGGGCACCCCGTTGGGATTCCAGTTGTTGGCGGTGCTCCAGTTGTTGTTTGCTCCGCCGCCGTCCCAAAGCTGCGCCCGAGCGTGGCTGGAAAGGGCGGTGCCGGTGACAAGCGCCACGATCGAGTGTAATCCAATTCTCATGGTTCTCCTCCGGGGTGCGATCGTCCTCTGACGGTTTCGCACGTCCATAAGAGCGTCAAAGGGGAGCGGGGGCGCACAGATTTTCGATGAGGGGTAAGGGCTCGTCGCGGCTTGGTGGCGTCCGGCCGACACTGTGGCGGGGCAGCCGCCCCGTCAGCACCCCGCCTCGAACGCCGCCACGTACCCGTCGAAGTCGTCGCCGGTCACGAAGCCGTCGCCGTTGTAGTCGGCCGTGTTCGCTCCGGCGACGAAGGCCAGCACGTAGCCGTCGAAGTCGTCGCCCGTGGCGAACCCGTCGCCGTCAAAGTCCGGCGGGCATGGCGTCAGCACGGAGATCGGGGGCGAGATGCCCTCGGTGCCGTTCTGAAGCTCGTACGCCTTGGCCACCAGGGTGTGCGTTCCGACCAGCCCGAGCGTCGGCCATTCGAGCGTGTACGACGCGAGGTAGTCGGTGGCGCGATAAGCCCCGTCCACGTAGAAATCGACGCGGCCGAGCGCACCGTCCACCTCAGCACTCGCGACGACGTGAACAACGCCTCCAACCGAGGAATTCGCCGATGGATGCGTGACGCGCACGCTGGGTAGCCCAAGCGTGAGCCGCAGCGTGGGCAGTCCGGCCTTGAACTGGTCGGTGTCGAGCAGGTACCTCCACCAGTTGGCCAGATAGAAATCCGGCGCCCGGCTGGGCGCGTGGGGCATGTGCGCGTACCACCAGTTCAGATACTCCCGCTGCGGGTCGAGCCCCAGCGGCGTCCACTCGTGGAAGTTCATCGCACGGGTTGTGTTGTTCAGGTTCGGGTACGTCAGCCATGCGTCCGCGTTGCCTTGCACGAACCGCGGGTTGGCGTAGTCGTAATCGCTCGTCGCGTTCACCGGGAAGTGGACGTTGCCGACGCCGCCGAGCCCGGCGGAGTTGATGTCGAGCAGCGCGAAGCGGCCCCAGGTGTTGGAACGGTCCGCGGGCCACGAGCCGTAGACGCGGACCATCATGCTCTCCGCCCGCGAACAAGCGTCCCGATATTTTCCCGTGACGAAGAGTGTCTGGTCCTGTCGGATTGCGGGGAGTTCAAGGCTCTCCAGCGGATTTATCCTTCGCCAACCCGGTCCCGAGGTAGACTCGCGTCGCATGACACGCGTTGAAATTGCCCACGCCGAGATATCTCGAAGGCTCGGCCCCGTAACGCTCGTGGTTCTCGTTCTCGGCGTGGTGATCCTCCAGCAGTACGGGCTCTCGTTTCGCGAGTTTCGCGCGTCCGCGCCGACCGAGCGGATGCTCCACAGCCAAGAGATCCACGATCCTGGGATCGCGCCGCTCACGCTCGAATGCAAGGCCGCCGTCCGCATCGCCCGGCTCGATGCTTCCGGCGACTCTGATCCCGAGACCGACAAGGCGATGCACGCCGACATGCTCCGCGACCTCGACGAAACGGCTGAAACTCCGGGCGACCGACTGCGTGTGGCGATCGTTGCCGGCGAGCTTCTAGGGAAGGACGAGGCGATCCGACGCCTGAGCGACGTCGCCGGTCAGGTGGAACCCGGAAGCCCGCTGGCGCTGGACATCTACTGGTTCAACACGGTCTACAAGGCCAAAGCACGCCCGGAACTTCCCAGCGACGCCTGGGCGGCGTTGCTCGACCGTCACGGCTGGTTCGCTCAACTGGCGCTCGCCAACGGGCTGCCTGACGAGGACGCCACCCGGCGATCGGTCGTGGGCGGCGGGATGCGCGTCGTGGCCCTCTCTTTCGGGGCCTATCTCGTCGGCATTCGCAACGGCGACTGGGAGTGCGTGCTCGAAGCCACTGAACTGCCCGGCTGGGCATATCTCGAGATGTTCAACGCTTTCCTCGCATGGTTCACGCTGCTGCTGGCCTTCCAGATCGTGACCCTATTCCTGACGGGGCCCGCGTCCGTTGCCGGGATGGCGGTCGGAGAACTGCTCCTGTGGGCCACCCCGCTCTGCTTGTTCTGGCCCCGCATCCGCGGGCTCGATTGGGGTGACGTGAAGGCAGACCTCGGGCTCAACGCCGGCGCGGGTATCGGCACGGAGATGAAAGCCGGTTTGCTCGGTTTTCTCGCATCTTTGCCGTTGATTCTCTTCGTTCATTGGGCGGGCTCCAAAGTCGAAGCCGCGATCTCGGGCCAACACTCCCAGGCCGGGTACTCGCCGTTTGAGTCTCCGCTGAGCCACAGTTGGATTCCCTTGATTCTGGGCTCGTTGGGTGCCGTGTGCTGGGCACCGATGGTCGAAGAGATCCTGTTCCGTGGTGCTCTGTTTCGCTCGTTCCGCCTCCGGCTCGGACGGTGGGGAGCGATCCTTCTCTCCGCTGTGATCTTCGGAGCGATACACCCCTACAGCCTGTCCGGGCTCCTGGGCACCCTGGCGGCCGGGCTGGTTTTCGGACTTCTCCGCGAGTGGCGTGGATCGCTGGTCGCGCCAATGACTGCGCACTTCCTCAACAACGCCGCGATCATGGCCATGCAAGTGCTCTACGTGCTCGCCGTGGATTGAACCACATTGAGGTATACTCAGGGCCTTCGGTCACCCCCGCCGACTTCCAGATCACTCATTCCCCGCGAGCCACCCACCCTTCGAGCGAACCATGTCCACCACCCAAGCCAAGACCTGCATCGTCTGCCAACAGGACGTGTCCTCCAAGCCGCGATCAAAGGATGCGCACGGGCGGTACGTATGCAAGGAGTGCGAAGCCAAGGCCGTGGCGACCGGAGCTGCCAAGCGTGCATCGGACTCTGCGCACGCGGCGAAAACCGAGTCGAAACCCGAGCCCTTGGCGGCCTCGAAGCCTCCGGCTCGATCGGAGTCCAAGGGCGGCGCGAACGCGGGCGGCTACGACCTCTTCGCAGACGTTCCGCAGCCCTGCCCGTCCTGCTCGGCCCCGATGAAGAACAACGCGAGCGTTTGCACGATCTGCGGTTTCAACAAGGAAACCGGGCAGGCGCTGAGGACCCGGGTCAGCGCTGAGAAGGGAGCCAAGAAGCCCGCGGGCGATTTCAAGCTCCCCGTGAGCTGGGACATCATCGCCGGTGCCATGGCCGGGCTCATCGTGCTCGCCGGCGTCGCCGCGTGCGTGACCGCGTCAGCGATCATCCCGTTCTACATCATCCTCTCGATCAACGGCCTCATCTCCTACGTGATGACGATCGTCATCCCGTTCCAGGACTCCGAACAGAAGTGGGGGGCCTACAACCTGCTCGCACCCTTCGGCGCGGTCTTCTTCTTCGCGATCGGCAGCCCGATCCGCGGGTTGCTCTGGGCGATCGCCTACCCGATCGCCGTCCTGTACTACGTCTTCGCGGTCAACTACCGCGCCAGCCTCCGCAAGGTCTATCTCGCGGGAATCGGCGGTTCCATTTTTCTCGTCATCCTCGTCGGGCTCTACGGGCCAGAAAAGATCGCGGAATCCGCCGGGCTCGACCCTAAAGACTTCCGCTCAGGCGATGCGCCGGTCTCCACACCAGCGTCCACGCCCGCCCCGCGTTCCTCGACGACCACACCCACCGCCCCATCCAAGAGCGCCGATCCGGACCCGCAACCCGATCCGGGATTGTGAGCGAACCGTTCTACCAACGATCACCGAGCCATGCTCGCTGCAAGCCGCTCCCGCGCTTCGGGAGTTGCCAAAACCGCCGCCGACAACTCCGCCCCTCGCCGGACAATCTCCGCGTCGTCGGACCCGTCGAGCGTGTTGAGTAATTTCTTCGTCGCCCGCAGCGCGTTCGACCCGCCCGCCGACAGTCGTTTCGCCAGCGCGTCAACCGCGCCGTCGAGCTCATCTGCGCTCGCGACCGCCTGCGTCACCATCCCCAACTCAAACGCCCGCTGCCCGCTCATCAAACCCCCGGACAGCAGGACCTGCCGCGCCCGCGCCGCGCCGATACGGCGCACCAGCCACGGCGCAACCACCGCCGGACAAACCCCAAGGTCAACCTCGGGGAACCCCATCTTGGAATCCGCGTGCGTAACCGCGAAATCGCACACGCACGCCAGCCCGCACCCGCCGCCGATGGCCGCGCCGTTGACGCGGGCGATCGTCAAGAGAGGCAAGTGGCGGAGCTTGATCGTGAACTCGGCCAGCGACGAAAGCAGAACGCCCGGTGCTGCGGGATCGTTCATCACCGCCCGCAAATCCATCCCGGCACAAAACGACTTCCCCGCTCCCGTCACGACCAGAACCACCGCCTCCGACGGCGAAGCCAACGCATCCACCTTCGCGTGCAGCGCCGCCAGCAGATCGACCGACAGCGCGTTCCGCGCCTCCGGCCTGTTCAACGTCAGCCGCGCGATCGGACCCGAAACTTCCAGTGTGGCCAGCTCACTCATCGGGCAGTTCTCCGCGTGGATTCCAACGATCTGCATTTCCAAAGCTTCCGCTCTGGGCTCGACGATCTTTGACGCACCATCGCTGGCAAAGACCTGGACACGGACCGCACATTACAACTTGGTAAACAAACTCGCCAACCGCCCGGCCTCCTCCGCCGTACCCGCCCGTGAAAGCGATACCTCCAACGCCTCTTCCCGCATCACCCGCGCCCCGCGCTCCTCGATCTCCGCCAACCACCGCCGAGTCGCCGCCATCGCCCCCGGCGGCTTGCTCGCCAGCATCTCTGCAACCTCCAACGCCCGCGGAAAAACCTCCTCCGCCGTCGTGCGGCAGTCGCTCGCCAACCCGATCCGCTCGGCCTCAACCCCCGAGATCAGCCCGCTGTCGAGCATCCTCTCCCGAGCATGCCCGAGCGTCAGCGAGTGTTTGAGAAACGGCGCTGACACAGCCGGCGAAATACCCAACCGTACCACCGGGTACCCAAGCTGCGCACCCGCGTCGGTCACCGCGAAATCACACCCGCCCAGCAACGCACACCCGCCCGCGATCGCTCCGCCGTGCGCGGCGATCACCACAGGAATCGGCAACGCCCGCAGCGCCGCGATGCATTCCGACAATCCTTGCAACAACGATCGCATGACCGAGCCGTCGGCGGATTGATGGCAGAGCGAGAGATCGAAGCCGGAGCAGAAGACCTTGCCCTCACCGCGGAGAAGGAAGGCTCGACCGTCCGCCATCGAGATTTCGCGATGAAGGTCGTTGAGCATCTCCGGCGTCAGGGCGTTGCGCCGGTCGGGGCGATTGAACGTGAGCACCCAGACGTCGCCGTACCGCTCCCGGCCAACTAGAGATTCACAGTGCGTGATGCCTTTCATTGCTGCTGTCATTTCAGGCGGCCTACCGCCCCGTGATCTGCCTTGCGAACGTGGCGGCCTTTGCGAGCTCATCCAGGTCGACGAAAGTGTCGTACCCGGCGTCATGGATCGTGCGGACCAGGGTCTCGGTGGAAATGTTGCCGGGCGCGGGTTTGCCGGGTGTGCCGGCGTACGGACAGCCGCCCAGGCCAGCGACCGAGCCGTCGAAGGAGCGGATGCCGAGGTCGAGAGCGGCCCTGACGCAGTCGGCGGCACGGCCGAAGGTATCGTGGAGGTGGAGGGTGACAGGAAGGTTGCGGAGTTTCCGGGTGTCGAAACGTGCTTGAATCGCTTTGAGGAGCGGAACAACATTGACGGGCGTCCCCGCGCCGATGGTGTCGCCAAGGTCGATTTCCGTAACGCCTATGGATACGAGTCGTTCGGCGACGGCCGCAACACGGCTCGGGTCGGTGGGGCCCTCGAAGGGACACGCCACAGCGCAGGAAATGTACCCGCGAACGTCGCGTCCTTTGGAACGTGCGTCGCTGACTACAGGTACGAAACGAGCGATGGACTCGTCGATCGTTGCGTTGATGTTTCGCTTGTTGAACGTCTCCGACGCGGAGGTGAAAACACTGATCTTCTGGACAAAGCCGTGTGAGATATGAAAACGCTTCCAGGAGTCTGGCTCCGCTACTCTCAGACTCTCGCAGAGCTTCTGGTCGACCTCGCAGAGTGTCTTCCACCCAATCTCATTGGGTATGAGCACGCTGAAATCCGTTCCATGCCAGTTGGAGAGCATGCGTAGAAACATCTCACGCGGAAAAAGCATCTGCACCACTTCCGCGGCATCCCCCAACTGCGGCACCCATTTCGGGCTCACAAAGCTCGTCACTTCAATCTCATCCACGCCCGTCGCGCAGAGCAACTCAATCAGCTGGACCTTGTCGGCCGTAGCGATCACTCCCGGCTCGTTCTGCAAGCCGTCGCGCGGAGAGACATCAGTAATTCGCACTCGCTCGGGCATGAGGAGAGTCTAGACGGTTCTTACGCCCGCCAGCCGCCGCCGCTCATCCGCGCCAGCGTCCCGCTCGATCTCGTCCGGACCATGTACGCCTGCAGGTTCACGCCCGGGCACGCCGACTGCCCGATCTCCTGGTGCGTGTACACCCGCCCCAGCGGCACGCCGTACGTCCGCATCTGCTGGTTCACGAAGGCGTCCAGCGACGCGAGCGCCGCCGTCGTCGGCCGCTGCTGCTCGAAGTTTCCCATGACCATGATGCCGAGGTTGTGCTCGTTCTGGTTATGAACGTGCCCGCCTTGCAGACGCGTCGGCCGCGCCTCCCACACCCGCCCCTGCGGGTCGATGACATAGTGGTAGCCGATGTCGATCATGCCGCGCTTGAGGTGCCCCTCGCGCACGGCGTTGAGGCGGCGCATCGCGTCGCTGGGGCCTTGCACGTCGGCGTTGACGATCGCGTCGTGGTGCACGGTGATCCGCTGGACCGCGCCCATCGGGTACGTCTCTCGCGTGCTCAGCGGCTGGGCCGACGTCCACCGCCCGCGCGGGATCGGAACGATCGCGCCCGCGATTGGCACGTTCGGCTGCACCGGAGGGGTCGTCGGCGAAGTCGGCATCCAAGCAGGCCGCGATCCCGGCTTGTTCAGGTCCGGCGCCTTCCCCTGGTCCGGCCAAGTCGGGTCCGCCACCGGACCAGTGGGCGCCGACTGGCACCCACCGAGCACCAGGCCCGCGCCGAGCATCAGGCCGCCGTTGAGGAGTTCACGCCGTGAAAGGTTCATGTTCAGATTCATGGTATCGGCCCGTTGAGCAAGTCCCTTTGCCGGTCTTCGGACGATCGAATGTATCGGCCAGATGCGTTCCACGCCGATACGGATTTCGGCCGGTCGTCAATGACCAGCGGCCCGGATGGTACCCGCCCCGGAACGGCAAGGCCCATCGCGGTCGAGCCTTGAGCGAGCGGGTTTTCATCGCCCCATCAGCCGCAAGGGTCTTCAACCCGCCCGTGGCCAAACCACGTCAAACTCCCACCCACGCGACAGATCCCGAGTCGAACGGGTGCAACCACGGCCGTCTACTTCAGCCCGGACAACCACTTCGCCCAGATCGAAAGCACCAACAGCATGTACAGCCGCTGCGAGTGGTCGCGCGTGACCCGCCCCGACATGCCCGTGCCCATGTGCTCGTCGAGCATCTGCCGCACAAACTTCATGTTCAGGTCGATACCCAGCGAAGGCGACCCCCAGGGCTCGGCCGAGTTGAGGTGGTCGAGCAGAAGTTGTTTCGTGCCGCCGTAGTCAGACCGGAACCACTCGCCGATGGGGATGGCGAAGCCCTGCTTGGGGCGGTCGACGATCTCGGCGGGGAAGTATTTGCGGGCGACGGCGCGGAGGAGGCCTTTGCGCTGACCATTGGGCATGAGAGTCTTGATCTTTGCATGGGATGCGGGACCCGCAACCAAGGGAGAAAGAAATGGACAACGGACTTCAAGAGCGACGGACATGGATGCCGCATCGGTCTTTCGTAGAAGGTCGTTCGGCAGGTAGTTGTTGAGGTCGTTGCGAATCGCGCCTTCGATTCCACCGCCGAGTCCATTGCCGATCCATCCAAAGGGCGAGTATCCCAATGTTGATCGGTCAAGGAAGAGCTTCCGAGCCATCGACAGCGGGAAAAGCGAAATCAGATCGTTGTACTGATCGTGCCGAGCTGCGTCCGCGAGCCGAGCGACCTGTGATAGTCGTGTGCGTGACCCTCGCCCGGCCGAGAGTGGGAGGAGAGCAAGCAAAGGCCACGCACGCTCAAGTACACGCACGCCCGTGTACCGTTCGTAGCCGCCGAATAGCTCATCCCCACCGTCTCCCGAGATGGCGACCGTCACGGCCGCTCGCGTCGAGCGGCTGACCCAGAACGTTGGGAGCAGCGAGCTGTCCCCAAATGGCAAGCCCATTTGCGTGATGAGCTTCGAGAGATCCATCGCAGGTTCAGGAGCGCAATCCAGTATCGTGTGACTTGTGCCGAGTAGCTCGGCGACTATCGAAGCGAAACTTGTTTCGTCAAGAGAATCGACCGGCATTCGAACCGAGAAAGTGTCGAGTCTTCCGAGAGCTTGCATGGCGAACTGTGCCAGCAAAGACGAATCGATGCCGCCGGACAGGAAGCAGCCAACTGCAACATCCGCCTGGAGGCGTTGGCGCACAGAGGCGTCCAACGCCCGACATACGTTTTCTGGAGTAAGCGTGCCCGAACGACCTGTCCCTATTCCACCCCAAGGATCTTCATAGAAATCACTCCAAAACTCAGGCATCTCGTACCATTGAGTTTGAGCAGAAATTCCGTTGACCTCGACCTGAGTGGAAATGGCCACGGCGTAGATGTTCGCAATTGGTGGTGAAAGTGCAGCTCCGTACCGAATCCAATCGCCCAGCACAGCCGTCTCGATGGTTGTTGGTTCGCCCAACGCCAGCGACAGGCGCGCGAGCGGAGGAACGTCGCTCGCAAAAAAAGAGGCCCCTTGCCTTGGCAAGACCGCGAAGTGCAGCGGTTTTTGCCCAAATCGATCTCGTGCAAGTGTCAGTGAGCCATCGGATGCATCCCACACTGCAACCGCGAACATGTCATGAAGTTTGGAGAACACCGAGCCTGATCGAAGTGGGGTTTGTCCGTCTTGGATCAACGTGCCCTTGCCCCACTCCCTCCACCCATGCACCAAAACCTCCGTGTCCGAGTGGTCGCTCTCGAACACGTGCCCCGCGGCCTGCAGTTCCTTCCTCAACTCGCGGTGGTTGTAGATGCACCCGTTGAACACCACCGCGACGAGGCCGGCGGTCGTGGTGGCATCGAGCGGTCTGTAGCGCACCTCGTCGTTGGGCTTGCCGTGGAAGATCACCGGTAGGGGCATGCCCTGAAACGTCGCGGCGCTCGCCGTGGCGGCCGACTTCCCCATCGACACCATCGGCTGCGACCCACCGGCGTGGTCGAGGATGCTCAGGCGTCGGTGCACGAACGCGACATCCACGATCGACCCGTCGGCCCGCACGGCCCGGTCGCGGAATCGGCCCTGGCCGTCGGGGCCGCGGTGCTTGATCGATTCGTCGAGAATGTCCAGCCACGATTCCGGGATCGCGAGCTCGGGCGGCGGCGGGGGAGTGCCGGGAGGATGGACACGGAGGATTCCGGCGATGCCGCACATGGGAGCATCAAAGGGGCACGGCACGACGACGGCAATGGAACTCCCGTGAAATCATTTCAAAGGTTTGCCGCATTCTGGGCACTGCAACGCCTGAAGGCCCGCCATGTCGTAGCCGCACGTCTGGCAGTGGCCTGCAGGATTGTGCCTCGGGCGATACCAGTAGACGAAAAACCCAGCCAGCAGAGCGGCCCCGACCGACGAACCGCAGAATCGATTCGCCCAAAGGACACACGGGCCCGTTTGAGGCCCGGACGGTGCTTGGCTCGCCCAGGCGTAGAAAAGGCTGTAATAGATGCCGAGAACGGAGATGCATCCGAAACAGCCAGCCAATCCCCAGCGTAGTACCGCGCGCCGCCTTCGGGTCATCGACTCAGTCTATCGTGAAAGTCGCCGTTTTCATGCACACCGCGAACACGGTATCGTGTTCATTATGCCAAACCTCACCCCCGTCCCCTCCGACAAGTTCACCTTCGGCCTGTGGACCGTCGGCAACACCGGCCGCGATCCCTTCGGCTCGCCCACGCGGCCCACGCTCACCCCGGCCGAGATCGTCGATCTCCTCGGTGAGGTCGGCGGCGTGCATGGCGTGAACTTCCACGACAACGACCTTGTCCCTATCGACGCCACGCCCGCCGAGTCCGACCAGATCAAGCGCGACTTCCGCAAAGCCCTGCGTCGCACCGGCATCAAGACCGCGATGGCGACGACGAACCTCTTCGGCGACCCGGCCTTCAAGGACGGCGCGTTCACCAGCAACGACGCCGAGGTGCGGGCGTACGCCGTGCAGAAGACGATGCGTGCGATGGACCTGGGGGCCGAGTTCGGGGCGAAGATCTACGTCTTTTGGGGAGGCCGCGAGGGCGCGGAGACCGACGCGGCGAAGGATCCGATCCTGGCCGAGCGGCGGTTCCGCGCCGCGCTCGACTTCCTCTGCGATTATTCCGTCACGAAGAAATACCGCTACCGCTTCGCCTTGGAGGCCAAGCCCAACGAGCCGCGCGGGCACATGTACTTTCCGACCACCGGCCACTACCTCGCCCTCATCCCCACGCTCAAGCGGCCGGAGATGGTGGGCGTGAACCCCGAGGTCGCGCACGAGCACATGGCGGGGCTGAACTTCACGCACGCCGTGGCGCAGGCTCTCGGCGCGCGGAAGCTGTTCCACATCGACCTCAACGACCAGGAGTTCGGCCGCTACGACCAAGACCTCCGCTTCGGCTCCGCGAACCTCAAGTCCGCGTTCTTCCTGGTGAAACTGCTCGAAGACAACGGCTACAGGGGGTTCAAGCACTTCGATAGCCACGCCTATCGCACCAGCGACCGCAACGATGTGATCGAGTTCGCGCGCGGCTCAATGCGGACGTACACGCTGCTGCGCGAGAAGGCCCGAAAGTGGAACGCCGACGGCCAGATCCGGCGGTTGCTGCGACAGATCAATCGCGAGAACGCGAAGCTCGACCGGATGATCGCGGATTCGGGCCGGGGCAACGCGGCCTCGCTCGGGGAGATGGTGTTCAATCGCGCGAAACTGGCCGCGCGGCCGCTGCCGTATGAGAGGTTGGATCAGCGGACGATGGAGATTTTGATGGGGGTGTGAAGGAGGGGCAGTGCAGTGACGGTGTGCGCACCTGCCCATTCGTGATCGCAACCGTGTCGTTGCTGCTGCGGATCTCTCTGCATGAACGGGTTGCAACGCGAACGCCTGAACCGAAGGGTGAGATGCCACCGGCTTCGATTCTGGCGCGGCGCGTTGTTCGCGCTCGGCCTCTGTGCTCTTGCCTGGTGGGCCACCCCCGATCCGTACCGTCGCAATCCTCTGCCGATCGTGGGCCCTGGCACCTTTCTTGAACTACGCGAGTGGTTCGTCTTCTGGGGAAGGGCAGACAGCCGATTTTCATTGGGCTGGCTCTGGGAGCTTCACGGCCCCTATGGGTGGTTCACCCATCCGCGTATTTCGATCGGTTGGGTTGACCTTCGACCCCTACGTTGGTTGCTGCTGCCGGTGGCCGTGATGGTGCTGGTGGGACGCTGGCGCGCGTTGGACTCGTGGTCGAATCTTTCCCAGCGGCACGCCCGCGCGGGAGTATGCTGGTCCTGTGGCTACGACCGTGCCGGCCTCGCGGCGAGTGCGGTGTGCCCGGAGTGCGGGGCGGTGGCGGCGGGAAGCCCGCGGCGCTCCGCGATACAATCCCCCCGACCATGCTCATCAACGGAGTCAACTTCCCGATGGACCGGATCGCCGAGATCTGCCGCCGCTACGGCGCGGCCAAGCTCTCGCTCTTCGGCAGCATCCTGAGCGAGCCCTCTGCCGACGGCCGCTATGGCTTCCGCCCGAGCAGCGACGTGGACATCCTGGTTGAGTTCGATCCGGCCGCGCAGGTCGGACTCATCGGGCTTGCCAGCATGGAGGCCGACCTTTCCGACGCGATCGGTCGCGTGGTTGACCTGCGAACGGCGGGTGACCTGTCGAAGTACTTCCGCGACGAAGTGGTCACGCACGCGAGACTTCTCCATGCCGCGTGATGCCGCTGATGCGCTCCGCCAAGACCGCGTCCGCCTGGCCCACATGGTCGAGTCGGCCCGGCGTGCGCTCCGCATCGCGTCGGGTCTGACTCAAGAATCGCTCGCCTCTGATGAAGTGAGGATGCTGGCTGTGGTCAAATCGATCGAGGTCATCGGCGAGGCCTCGACCAAGGTGAGCGAGGTCACGCAGCAGGCTATTCCGGGTATCAACTGGCGCGGCATCCGACAGATACGAAACCGCCTGATCCACGGCTACGACACGATCGACCCGGCCAGGGTGTGGAATGCTCTTACGCGGGAAGTGCCGCCATTGATCGCGGAGATTGAGCGTGCCCTGGCGGCATGGCCGTCGCAGACGACGCCACCGAGCGAGTGACGAGGAAGTGTCTAACACCCCGCCACGAACGCATCCACAAACCCGTCGAAATCGTCGCCGTTCACGAACCCATCCTTATTGAAGTCCGACGGGCACGACTGGGTGTCCGTGCAGCTCTCCAGCCGAACGATCCACGCTTCCTCGTTCCCCAGCGGGCTCTTGCCGAAGCCGGTGATGACCTTGCCGTCGGCCGAGATGCTGTTGACGTTGTAGAGCTGCCACCCGCGGACGTCGAGGTGATATTCATTAGTCAGCACGTCCGCCAGGCGGCGCATGCCGTGGGCCTGGTCCCAGATGAAGGCTTGGCTGGTCGAGTTGCCGATGGGTTCGAGGTAGGCGATGCCGCCGATGAGCGTGCCGTCGGCGTTGACGGCCAGTGCCGAGCTGTGTGGCGTGGGCGGGTCGCTCACCAGCGTGCCCAGCGAGACCATGCCCGTCCCCTGCGACCAGCGGAACGCGGAGAGATAGGGCGTGTTCGTGGCCGAGTCGCCGACGATTACATTTCCGTTGGCGGAGATGTTCCACGCGAAGCTGTACTCGGTGGTGTTGCCGAGGCGCCCGAGCCCGACCATGCCGGTGCCCTGCGTCCAGCGGAAGGCCTGCGTGCGCCCGCCGCCGATGCCGCTGCCCCCGACGAGGATGTTGCCGTCGTCCGAGCAGGCCCACGGCTCGATGTCGTCGTCGCCCGCCTGCACGGAGCCGATGTCGACCATGCCGGTCGCCTGCGTCCAGCGGAAGCCGCGCCCGTGCGAGTTCTTGAACGTGCCGTCGTAGTTCCCCGCGCCGACGACGACCGACCCGTCGGCCGAGCAGTCCCACGCGACGGAGCTATTCAGGCCGCCGGGGAAGTCGCCGAGGTCGACGTTGCCGGTGTTCTGCGTCCAGCGGAAGGCGTGGTAGAACCCGCTGGAGCCGAAGGCCTCGCCGACCATGACCGAGCCGTCGAAGGAAAGCCCGTTGGCCCCGCTGGTGGGCCCGCCCGCAGCCGCGACCATGCCGGCCTGCTGCGTCCAGCGGAACCCGATGTACCCGGCCGGGGCGGAGGCGTACCCGACGACCGTCTTGCCGTCGCCCGCGATGCGGTAGGGGTAGCTAAAGAGATCGCCGCTGGAGTGCGGCCCGAGGTTGCCGAGGCTTTGGAACGACGGCTGAGCCAGGGCTGACCCGGCCAGCAGGGTGAGAGCGAGAGAGACGGTCGCGGATTTGGCGTTCATGGTGACTCCTCCGAAGCAAACTGATCGAAAAAACGATACGGACCAGGTGTGTGGCCGGTCCCCGGGCCAGCGATCGCTGCGCCCGTGCCCAGACATGCGACAACGGGGGCGGGGGAGGGCGGCGGTGGATGAAGATTTGTGAGGGGCAGAGCGCGGCGTGTACACTGCGGCGGTGGACGCCCTTCCTGTCATGTCTCGCAAGCGTCCGCGGCTCATGGCGGTCGTCCGCAGGACGGCGAAGTGGGGCGGCGCGGTGGTGACGGCGCTGATGCTAGCGACGTGGATCGGAAGCGCGTGGGGGAAAGCTTTTTGGTTCGCCCCCAAGCGATACTACGGCTGCGTTGCGCTTGGCAGGTTCTACATTGTGGACACAGGAACCGCTGGAATCCCGATCGACCGGCGGGGCGGCTTGCTCGAGTATCAGCCCGAGCCGCTGGAATGGTGGTTGGAACACCGAAAAAGCATCTACGGAAATCACGTCGGCATTCCCCTCTGGTTTCCCACTCTCATCTCTCTCCTTTTCTCCGTCTTCGCGTGGCGAGCGGACTCGCTCTCTCGCCGCCGCGCCCGTGTGGGCCGGTGCCCGTTGTGCGGCTACGACCGCTCCGGCCTCGCGGCGAACTCCGTCTGCTCAGAGTGCGGTGAGGTGCCGAGCGCGTAAATATCCGTGCCGCGTAGCCGGGCCGTGCCGCGTGACCTCGCAAACGCGCAGGCCCAACGCCTTCTCTCTCAGACGATGTTCCGCGGCGCTCTCCGCCCCGCGCCGGCCGCCACGCCGACGACGCCGATGAGCGTGTTCAGGGCTCCGGCCCACGCGGGGGTCCGCGCGCTCTGCATCGCCTCGAAATTGCTGAGCGATTCGGGGCGCGGCTCGGTCGGCGCGGGTTTATACATCACGACCGAGGCCGAGAGCAGCCCCAGCACGCCCACCAGCGCCATGAGCACCTTGACCGGGGTGCGCGTCTGGGCGATCTTGCCGCAGACGAGCCCGCCCACGAGCGCCGCCGCTGCCGTGACGACGACGCTGACGAGGATCCACGCCTTGGAGACGTCGTAGGAGCCGGGCTCGAAGGCCGCGGCGGTCCCCATGCTGAGGAAGGCGACGGTCAGCCCGCCGAACACGACGAGGAAGAGAGATAGGTACCCCGCGATGACGGCGACGAGAGCTCTGAGCATGGCGAACCTCCTGGGCCCGCAGTGTAATTCGGATTCCCGGGCGACGGGTTGCGGGCTGAGTTTCAAGGCTGGATGCGGGCGGAGGTGGGGCACAGGTCGCCGGCTCCTCTGCAGATGGCTTTGTAGGCTGGCGGCATGATGACCACCTTCCAGTTCTCTCTGACGCTCGTGCGTGGGATCGGGCTGTACATGCTTGCCGACGCGTGCGCGGCGCTGCTCGGTGAGACTCTCCAGGTGAAGGTGGTTCCACCCCGCGTCGGCGATCCCTACTGGGTGTATGAGTACCTTGATACGCAGAGGTTGTTTTCCGGCGGCATCGGCCTGCTCTTCCTGCTCCGGGCCACTCCCTTCGCCCGCCTCCTCGCCCGCGGCACATACCCGGACGGCCACTGCCAGCGCTGCGGGTACACCCCTACCGAGATCCAAGGAACCCGCTGTCCTGAGTGCGGCGATTCCGGGCCGACGGCCCCAAGAACGCCAACCCCGGCACCGTAACCCACACTCTTCTCCCCAACGCGCGACCCCCGCCCGACCGGTCTCGCACGACTCACAATCCGCTCCGAGTCTGAGAAGGAAGCATCGGCTACCCCAAGTCGGGCGCGAAACTTCCCCCAATACCATCTGACATGCCCACCTGCTCCATCATCGAAGCAACCACGCCCTCGCTCATCTCCGCCGCCGCCGAACTCTTCCGCGAGTACGCGGCCTCGCTCCCCTTCTCGCTCTGCTTCCAGGGATTCGAGGCCGAACTCGCCGCCCTCCCCGGCAGGTACGCCCGCCCCCACGGCCGGCTCCTGCTCGCGCTCGTCGACCACACCCCGCGCGGCTGCGTCGCGCTCCGCCCGATCGAGCCGCTCCCCGGCGATCTTGAGCCGGTGTGCGAGATGAAGAGGCTGTACGTCCAGCCCCCGGCGCGGGGCTTGAAGCTCGGCCGGCTCTTGTGCGATCGCCTGCTCGAAGAGGCCGCGATCGCCGGGTATCGCTTCATGAAGCTCGACAGCGAGCCCGACTTCGACGCCGCGGTGGGGCTCTACCGCGCCCTCGGTTTTCACTCCATCGCACGGTACAACGACGACCCGCACCCGCAGACGATCTACCTGGGCAGAACGATCAAGCCCCAAGACTCGAAACTTTCGAATCAAGGCCTTCCAAAAGAAACCCAAGATTGACGCGACCCCGCCACCAGTCCACACGCCCATCCAACCCCAAATCTCCCCAAGGCCCTTCGTGGCCCGGACAGGGCAGCGGCAGAAAATACGGGCGAAGGGAGTCGAACCCCTAACCTCCTGATCCGTAGTCAGGATTCATCCCTTGAAAACAAAGGACTTACGGAGCAAAGCCCGCACTCAGGCCCGCACCAATCTGCGGGAATGACGACCGACGCCCCGACGGTGCCCGTTGACCCCGAGTTGGCGGAACTCTCGCAAGTCTGGCCGACCTTGCCGGCGGCGCTCCGGGCGGCCGTGCTCGGGATCGTCCGAGCGGCAGGAGGTGGAGGATGAGCGGCGAGCCCACCCGATCCGGCACGGTCGGACACTCCGGCGTGCCGAGCGAGCACCGGCATGGGGGGAACTGTGCTGGCGCGAACTCGGTCAACGACCCGCACCAATTTCCGGCACAAAAACATTTTGACCATCCGAAGTATCTTGACGCAGAAACGAGCCTGCGAACTTTGGCACGACAAGCGCCGACGTTGCCCGCGGACCTTGGCCAGTGGCACGGCCCGCCCCCGGTCGCGTGCCACGCTGAGGACGGAAGCGTCAGGCTCGCCCCATGGCTGCTGAGCGAGCAAGAGCTGTACCGCCTGCTCCGGCTCGGAGACTCGGGCGTTCGGTTTCCCCGCGCGACGATCGCCCGCTACCGCAAGCTTGGGCTTCGGAGCGTGAAGGTGTCGCGCCGACGGTGGTATACGTTGGCTGACGTGCTGGATTTTCTCGACCGTCAACAGATCAGCTGACAGTCGCGAGGGCCAGACCACGAGGTCATTGCAACTCACGAGCCCGGGGGGCCGTGTCACACGGAGGAATGGGACGGGAAACGCCTTCCCAACCAGAATCTCGGTGAAACCAGATCGAACGACGCCCGAACAGTTCTGAGGGGGGGGTAGCGAACGCTTCCTCCGTCGATGGCGTACTCTGGGAGCCCTGAGGAGCGAAGCATGGCGAAGATCAAACCAGGCGAGGTTTTTCCAAGCCCGACTGTCAAGCAGGTGATTTTTCAGATCACGTTTCCGGGCTTGTTCTATCTGGAAAGCCTCATCGGAGACTTTCAGGTCAAAATCATGCAGCGTTTTCCGCAATCGGATCTGGCCTTTCAAAAGTCGATCCTGTTCGCGGCGGGTATGGACCCAGAGCAAGCGGGCATGCAGGCAGTCTCTCACGACAACGCGGTTGCGAAGATCTGGTTTTTCCACACCATGGATCGAGGTGTGACGCTTGAATTGAAGCAAAACTCCTTGACCATCATCTCGAAAAAGCACCACTCTTACGGCCAAGGCGAGGGGTCCTTCCGGAGCGTCATCGAGGATGTCGTCAAAAACTTCATGGCTGTCACACAGCTGCCCTTTGTCAATCGCGTGGGCCTGCGGTACTCGGACGAGTGTCCTCTGCCGGAGGTGACATCCTCGGCTCTATCCGACCATTATGAAGTCGGATACTCTTTGGTTCGATTCCCCGTAGAAAATTGCCGCGAGGTCAGCTTTCGCGCTGTGGTCGAGCGAGACGCCGGGCGTTGGATCATCTTTCAGCAAATCGTGAATCCGAAAGAAGAGAACCCGAATGCTCGCGTGGTTCTCGACTTTGATGCCTTCTGCGAAAACAAGCCCTCGACCGGAATTCTTGAAGAGGGAGACAGGTTGCACTCAATCATCCGTGACGAATGGGAGCGGACGATCAAGGATCCTGTGCTGTCCCTCATGAGAAAGGGGAACAACCAATGACGGTGTTTCAGTCTTCGATGGGTAAGAGTGTTTTTCTTTCATCTCTCGGACATTCGTCTCAGCATGCTGTTGTTTCCACCGGAAGTACAAAGGCCGTCACGACGACTCCCGGAACCAATGCCGGCAGTGATTCAGACAAGCCGTCGATGATCGCAAAGCAGATCGTTCACGGCCCCTACATCGTCACGGTGGCCGTGGATGAAATGGGGCGTCTCGGCGGGATTCTCGGCATCGCCGTGAACAAGGACTTTCTGGATCCCGTTCAGCGTGCCAGGATGTCAGGTTTGCATGACGTGGCTCAGTACTACACGCCGGAGTGAAAGTGCCGGATTTCTACCAAAGCTCTCTGGAGCCCGCGCTGCGCCTAGGGGACCTGGTGACCGGTTTTCCCCTGGCGGTCCTTAAGTGGCATTCTCCTGAGGTCGAGGCGAGAACGGATGCGGGTGCGCCACTCGCCTCGACGATTGAGCTTTACGAGAAGAAGATCTTTGCGGTGATAACGCCGTGCTGCTCCATCGAGACCTCCAAGCTGGTCGTATCTCCGCTGATACACGTAAGGGCCGAATGGCTACGCAACCCGGCGTTCAAAAAGGATTTCAGTTTGGTGAACCGGAAGATCGATGCCCAAACCGCAACTCCTCCCGAGGTATGGGAACAATTCAGCGATGACGTTCGCATTGTTAAGGAGCGTGCTGGGCCGCAGTTTACCTTCTATGAGTCCTTTGTTTTTGCACCTACGCCCCACCTCGGTCGCTACGAGATTTCCTACAGGAAAGAGGTAACCGAAGTCGGTCATTGGATGATTGACATGCGAAACCTGGTCACCGTGTGCAGCAATGCGTTCGGGCGTGACAAATCGACCAACCAGAAGCCTGCGCCCATAGGCATGAAACTTGCGCAATTGAGCGTCGATTCCAGGCAGAATCTGCGAGACAAACTTGCTGGGTATTTCTCACGGCCGACCGCAGAAGATCTACTGGTGAGCTAAACAGAATTTTTGACCATTGGGCTCGTTGGTTGAGTCGTGACTTCCAGCATAACGGGTGAAGTATGCGGTACGTGCGTGGCGATGGAACGCCGCGCGTGTCCGGCACACTCCCTGCAGGAGGCAACGATCATGGTCAAGGCAACGTTCATACCCTGTGCACTGACGGCGAAGACACCATCCCCCTATTCGGAAGTCGCGGCCAAGCCCGGGGAGTACGGATCGGGATCGATCGACTTCCGATACCTTTCGGTCTTCGGCATCGTCGTAAGCATCACCGAAACCAGCGAGTCCGGCTCGATCGTCGCCCCGTCCAACGGCACGTTCTTCCGCCGGCTCGCCCGTGAAGTCGACGTGACGGTTTCCTGACGCGCACGAGCGTCAGGCCAGCCTCCCTGCCCCCACACGGGGAGCGGAGCGAGCTGAGGACCGCAGTCTTTCCGGCCCTCTCTCGATCACCACGCGGCCCGCTGACTTCATGCCGGCGGGCGGCCTTGGCTCACTAGCCGTCAACTGGCCCAGCCGGATGCGTTGTCCTCCAAGCACAGATTCGGTCAGGCCGGTCTGCGGAGCCAGAAAAAGGTAGAGCATCGGCCCGCTCGCGCGTTGGTGCGAGTTTTGGCGCGGGGGCGGGGCGGTGGTTCGGGCTACTGCGGGCGGACGTCGAGCGGGACTTCTGGCGTCGATTCGGTGTCAACTAGAAGCGGTTCCCTCTCCATTAACGCTGACTTGTGGACTGGCGGCCAGACTGAAGCAGTGGTGAGTGGTGCTAAGAAGCCCCGCACGACACCGATCGGTGTCCTCGGCCCCTGCGTGATCCGAGAGCTGCTCCAAGCAATCCGCCGGCGTAGACGTCTCGCGTAATCAACGGGAGAAATCAACGGGGTGGCGACTCCGAATCTGGTGCGTGATATTCGGCCTCGTTTGCTTTGGTGCCGTGCATGTTCGGAGATAGTTTGGGGGAGAATCAAGGGTCTATTGACAGGCTGGATTGGCGTGCCAACGTCGCGGTGCGAACCATGTCGTAAACGGGTAGCGGGCTGATCCCCCGCGAACGGTTCGGGCGGAGTCTTGACGGTCACTCGCCCCGAGACTCCGCCCGCCGGCCCTTGAAAGGCGAGTGAAGCATGAGCACGGATGCGAGCGGTGGCGTTATAGCGTTGTGGCGTCCAGAAGTTCGCGAAGCGATCAGATGCTTCGTCGACCTCAGAGTCCGAAACCGGGGTCTGCGTCGGGCCTGGAAGGCACGGGAAGTCCAAGAATCGCTGTACCGCGCCCGGCCGGAAGAACCTGACGAAGTGTTCTCCGAGTTGCCCGACGAGATCCTCGACTACAAAGCGTTGGAACTTCACAAGTCAGCGCGGCGGACCAACGCGCCTGGGGTGAGCGGGATCTGGTTCCGCTACTGGGACGCCCTCGACAACCTGACCTTTGAGGTGCGTCAGTGGCGGACAGCGCTTGACGCCCTGATGCGAGCGCTCCCGAACGTTTCGCGATGGACCGACGATAAAGGCACGCCGGCCATCTCCTGGTGGACCTCAAAGGTCGCACGGAAGTTGAATGCCTTCGCAGGGCTGATCGGGCGCTACTCGGACGGCGACACGCCGACATCGCTGGACGTCGCGGAGTTCAAGCGTTTGTGGTTGGTGCTCGCGAGGCGTGAGCGGGAACTGCGGGGTGTGATCAGCGTGGCCGAGGCCCCAGCTACCGAATCTCATCGAGCGGCGTCAGACCCGCTGGAGAATCCGGAGGTCCCCGTAAAGCCCACTCCGCGCACGCATCGACTCGGTGATTCTCGACTCCCAACTCTTGAATACTGCTCCCAAGCTTTGGACGCTGCGGAACGAGCGATCGACGCGGTGGCCCACGCACCGAATCCCGATCAGGGGCCTCTGCCCGCGGATGTTCAGGATCAGCTTCACAACGCGATCAGGCGAGTTCACCACGCCTTTCCGAATTGCCAGCACGATCAACTCTGGCGGCTTGAAATCCAACTCAACGGAAAGGTCCTCGACCTGTGCCGGTGCTTACACGGACTGAATGGATGTCTTCAACGACTGCGTTGGCGACATTCGGAGAACACGACGCATGAAGACTTGCCGTTCCAACTGAAAACGATCGCTGAAACGCGGGAGCTGGTTCAAGAGCTGCTGGTCGAGTTCCCGGAACCGTCGGCGCGACCAACCGAAGAACGGCATTCCCCAAGAGTCAACGCCGCTCCATCGCTCTTCACCGCACCCGAGGGACAGATTAAGCCGGCCCTTATCGAAGGACTCCAGAGCGTCTGTGGCTCGCCCCCTATTACGCCGGATGAGTCCAATCTGCCTCCCCCAAGCGTGACAATCAATGTCGTCGCGGCACCACAACCCTCAACTCGGGAGGGGCGAGATGTGCAGGATGTGTTCACCGTTCCACCCCTCCACGCCGACCAGTATTCGATTTTGAAGGTTCTCGCTACACGACCGAGGGACTGCAAGACCGTGATCGACCTCTCCAGCATTGGCACGGTGCGCAACCGTGAAACGGTTGGTCGGTTGTTGCGGGAGTTGGCGGGATTCGGTCTGGTACATCGACCATACGGGAGACGCAAGGGCTACGCGATCACGTCGGACGGCATCGCCCGAGCGGCCGAGAAGCCCATGACATAACTCCGGCGCAATTCCGGCGCTAATGCCGACATACCTCCGCCGCATCGTTCACGCTTGCCTGCGATTGTTTGGGCATGTTGAACATACCAAGCGAGCGCCCGCTGAAACTCTCCGAAATGGCCCGATCACTCGGCGTTTCGGTGAGGTGGCTGCGGGCCGAAGCCGAACGGGGTGCGCTCCCGCATGTCAAGACCGACCGAGGAATGTTGTTCGATCGTTCAACAGTCGAGCGACTGTTGATAGAGCGTGCCAAGCGCGAGGGGGTGTCGCGTGGCTGATTACACGACCCCGCCGGCGTCGAACGCCGCACCGACACCCCACACAGACCGTTTGCTCTGGGACGCCAAGACGACGTGTCGCGCGTTGTGGCTCGGTGAACGAAAACTCTGGGAGTTGACAAACTCGGGCAAGCTCGCGTGCGTGCGAGTCGGTCGTGCCGTCCGATACGACCCGGACGATGTTCGAGCGTTTATCGACGCGAGCAAGAGCAAGGGGCCTGCGCGATGAGCGTCCGATCGGGCAATCCCCCTCCCAAGTTTGTCTCGCTGATGGACCGGCTGGCGCAACTCCCGACGCGAGGGGCGGCCGAGCAAGCCGTGTTGCTCGCGGCGGTGCGCTGGGTCGGCGATGACGGCACGCTCTGGCCGGCGGTGGAACGGTGGGCGCGGTTGGCCCGCGTCGATGTTCGCACCCTTCAACGGGTTCTCCGGCGGCTGGCCGAGCGAGGGATCGTCGAACTGGTTGAACCATCGACCGGCGGGCTCCGGCGGACGGCGCGCTACCGCGTCCCCGCGTTCGCGGAGAACCCCGGCACCCCGCCGGGGATTGAACCCCGGCGCTTGCGCACCCCATCCCCGGCCGGCGATCCCACAAACCCCGGCACCCAAGACATCCAACCCCGGCCCGCTGCCACCCAATCTCCAAGAGAACTACCAAGAGAATCGGCCAGTGAACCCGTGCGCGCCTCCGGCTGGGATCTGGACGCGATCAAGAAAACAAGCGGAGAACCTACCGAATGACCCCGAGCGTTCGTAACGACGTGTTTTCCTTGATCGCCAGTCTCTGGCCGAAGGCCGATTAGCCGTCCGATGTTCAGACCGAAATGGCCCGGCGAACGCTCGGGCTCTCGATCACATTCGAGCAAGCCAAGGCGGCGTTGGTAAACCTGCGGATCAAGGTGAAGTTTGCCACGATCCAACCCGGCGAGATCTGGGACGCACTCTCCAGGGCCGCAGGATCGACCCCGAACGGCGAGGCGCAGAAGTACACGGACGACCCGCAGACCAAGGCCGAAGCATTGGCGCTGTCAGAGAACCCCGAACGACTCGACCGACTCGGCCGTCAATGGCTCGGCGAGCAAGGCCCGAAAGTCGCGCACTGGGAACCGTACGGGCTCGTCCATCCAAGCGACCCGCTGAAATGGCATTGGGGCGCACGGTTTGTGCTGTGGGCGCGTGGACGGGAGTAGATGGGATGATCGTTCGATCTGATTGGACGGATTGTAGTTGCGTTCGCGTAAGTATCGTGGTACACTCCGGCCATGCCTCCATTGCTAGATGACATTCTCAAAGCGATCGAAACGAGCGGGCAGACCCGGTACAAAATCTCGAAAGGCTCCGGCGTTTCTCAGGCGCAACTTTCGAGATTGGTTGCCGGCGAGCAAGCCATGACGATCGTGAACGTGGAACGGTTGGCGAAGTATCTCAGGCTTGAAATCGTGGTCCGGCCAGTACGCCGGCGGAAGGGTGAGTAATCGTGGCAAGCATCTTCAAGCGCAAAGGCGGCAAGCGGTGGATCGTCTCGTGGTTCGACCACAAGGGTGATCGGCAAGAGCAATCGAGCGGCACGACCGACAAGCGACTGGCCGAGCGGATCGCTGCGGCGTTCAGCGATAAGGAACTGGAAAGAGTGCGAGGGCTCGTCGATCCGGCGGCCGAGGCCCTCGCGGCCGAGCGTACGCGCCCGCTGGCGGCGCACATCGCGGACTATCAGTCGCACCTCGAAACCCTGCAACGCGACGATCGGCACGTTCAAGAAACGATCCGCCAGTTGCGCAAGCTGGCCGGCGCTCTCGGCTGGGATTCGCTGATTGACCTCGACGCGGGCAGGCTGGCGGCGCATCTCTCCCAGCAAGCCGAGTTGCGGGGCACGGGTGCTCGGACGTACAACTCGGCGGCGACGGCTTGGCGGGCGTTCGGTCGCTGGTGCGTCCGGGCAAACCGACTGGCGTCGAACCCATTGGCGAGCATGAGCGCCCGAAACCTCGAAGGCGATCGCCGGCGTGTGCGGCGTGACCTGACGCCCGACGAATTGGCGCGGGTCATCGAAGCGGCCACGCGCTCGCCGAGTGTGCTGGTTGAGAAGCCGGTCCGGAACAGTGCGGGCGAGCGACGCATGATCCGCGTCCGCATGAACTACCCCGAGCGGGTGTGGGCCTACCGGATCGCGTCGGGAACAGGCTTCCGGGCCGGCGAAGTGGCGAGCCTGACGCGCGAGAGTTTCGACCTGGACGCCGATACTCCCACCGTCACCGTCGAAGCGGCGTACTCGAAGCGCAAGCGTCGGGACGTTCAACCCATCCGGACCGACCTTGCGAACCTGCTCCGGCCGTGGTTGGCGTCCAAAGCCCCTGGAGAGCCGGTGTGCCCGCTCCCCGATCGGAAGGCCGCGTTGCTCGTGCGGGCCGATATGGACGCAGCACGAACCGCGTGGATCGACGAGAGCCGCACGCCGGCGGAGCGGGCCGAGCGTGCTGGGTCGGATTACCTCCGGCACACTGACTCGGCCGGCCGGGTGGTGGACTTCCACGGGCTCCGGGTGCACTACATCTCGCGGGTGGTGGACGCCGGCGCGAACGTGAAGGAAGCGATGGAGTTGGCCCGGCACTCGGACCCCAAGCTGACGCTCAAAACCTACGCCCGGGTGGGGATGTTCAACCTCGCGAAAGTGCTGGATGGGATGCCCAATGCCGACGCAAGTACTGCGCGGGAGCCTGAGGCGATGAAGGCGACGGGCACTGACGGAGGGGGCTCAAGTCGTCAAAACCAAGGCCCGCAAAAAGGCCCGCACTCAGGCCCGCACTCTCCGCACGGTTTGGCGAATGTCAGCGCGGCACGGCGCGGCGAACCGGGCGACTCCGAATCCGGGTCGAACGATCGAAAAGGCTACAAATTAGCGGGTTTGCACACCTCCGCGCGGCACAGCGCGGCGGAGGGTGAAAATACGGGCGAAGGGAGTCGAACCCCTAACCTCCTGATCCGTAGTCAGGTGCTCTATCCAATTGAGCTACGCCCGCTCGGCGTAAGGCCCATACGGTAAGCGTGGTGCTGCGGTGTGGCAAGCCCGGGAGGGCTCACGGGCGGTGTTTGGGACTCGGGCGGGGTGCAGAGAGGCCCGGCAGACTTGATTCAAGGCGGGAGAGGCCAATACTAGAGGCCCGGCGCGGCGAACCCGTCGAGCCTGATTGACGCATCAGAAGGATCATCGACCCCATGGCTCACTCGATCTCAGCCAAGAAACGCATCCGTCAGAACGCAAAGCGTAACGCCCGCAACCGTTGGCGTTTGCGCTCGATGCGGAGCGCGATCAAGGACTTCCTGGACAAGCTTGCGCACGGATCGGCGAGCGATGCGCAGGAGTCGTTCAAGAAGGTGGCGAAGGCGATCGACACGACCGCCGCGAAGGGGACGATTCACAAGAATCAGGCGGCACGTCGGAAGAGCCGGCTGTCGAAGCGGCTGAAGGCCAAGACAGGCACCGCCAAGAAGTGAGCGGGCGGCGCGAAAGACTGTGATTGCACGAATCACGCCCATGGGCATCGGCCTGTGGGCGTGTTGTTTTTTCCGTGCGGGACGATTCGTAAGACGATACCCTGCCGACGAGTGAGCACGCGAGGTTCGACAACCCGGAAGAAAGCCGCACCGGCGCGACCCCTGGGAGGGAACGCCGCGGTGGACGGGTATTGGGGTCGGTCGATGCGCCCGCTGCACATGCTGGTGTTCCTGACGCCGCTGGTCATGGCGTATGAACTGGGATCGATTTTTTTCCTGACCGACCCGGCGGCGGGGGTTCAGCGGAGCGTTGAGGCGTACAAACTGTTCGGACAGTTTTTTCACCTGTTCGGGCTAGCGGGCGTGTTTCTGCCGGGTGTGGCGCTTGCGGCGGTTCTGGTGATCTGGCACCTGATGGTGCGAGACCGGTGGAGCGTGCACTGGAAGACCATCGGCGGGATGCTGCTCGAATCGCTGCTGTGGACGCTGCCGCTGCTGGTGCTGGCGGCGGCGACGAACCACTCGCGCGGGATGTTTCAGGCGGGGGCGATGGTGACGGAGATGCCGGTGCTGGCGGGGGCCGGCGGTGGGAGCGGCGGCGGTAATGGGATTCACGCGCTGCCGCTGATGGCGCGGCTCACGATCGGCGTGGGGGCCGGGATCTATGAGGAGATGCTGTTCCGGCTAGTGGGGCTTGCGCTCTTGCACTTCATACTCGTGGACCTGATCGGGACCACCGAGCGCGTTGGGACATCGATTGCCGTGGTGCTGGGAGCGCTGGCGTTTGCGCTCTATCACCGACCGGAACTGCCGGCGGAGTGGAGCAAGTTCCTGTTCTTTGCGCTCTCGGGCGTGTTCCTGGGAACGGTGTACATGATGCGCGGGTTCGGGATCGCGGTGGGCACGCACGCGCTGTATGACGTGCTGGTGCTGGTGATTTTCCCGCTGTTTCAATCTGGCCCGGAGCGGTAGGCTGGCGCAGAGCGGTAGGCAGATTCCCGCTGATCACTGGTCGTCTTCGCGCTCGA
>JBGAOD010000193.1:0-4264 GCA_044221955.1 Phycisphaerales bacterium
CATGTCCACAGTCTCCACGCTCGGCGTCATCGGCTCGGGTCAGATGGGCGGCGGCATCGCGCAGGTCGCGGCTGTCGCGGGCGTGAACGTCATTGTGTACGACTCGTTCCCTGCCGCGCTCGAGAAGTGCAAGGGCGGGCACAAGAAGTTCCTCGCCCGCTCGGTCGAGAAGGGCAAGATGACCCAGCCCGACATGGACGCGGCCCTGGGACGGATCAAGTACGTCGCCAACCTCGACGACCTCAAGCCCGCCGATTGGGTGGTCGAGGCCATCGTCGAAGACGCCAGGGTCAAGAAGGACCTCTTCGCCAAGCTCGCGGCCATGTTCACTCGCCCCGAGGTCGTGCTGGCGACCAACACCAGCTCGATCTCGATCACCGAGATCGCCACCAGCGCGGGAGCCGCGTCCTCGCGCGTGGTGGGCATGCATTTCTTCAACCCCGTCCCGCTCATGCAGCTGGTCGAGGTGATCCCCGGGATCCAGACCTCCAAGGAAGTCGTCGAGCGGACCGTCGCGCTTGCGACCAGGCTCGGCAAGACCCCGCTCAAGGCCAACGACCGCGCGGGCTTCGTGAGCAACCGCGTGCTCATGCCCATGATCAACGAGGCGTTCTACGCGTGGATGGAGGGCGTCGCCGAGCCCGAGGCGATCGACGGCATCATGAAGCTGGGCTGCAACTTCCCGATGGGCCCCCTGCGCCTGGCCGACTTCATCGGCCTCGACACCTGCGTCCACATCATGAACGTCCTGGCCGATGGCCTCGGGGGCGAGCGATATCGCCCCTGCCCGCTCCTGCGCCAACTGGTCGCCGCCGGCCGGCTTGGCGACAAGACCGGCAAGGGCGTGTATGACTACACGCCGCAGCCCGGAAACCCCGGCGCCAGCAGCGCCGGCGGGGCCGGTCCGAGCGGCGCTTCCAGCATGACGACGAGCAAGGCCGCCGTCGGCGTCTGACGGCGATCACCCCGACCCGCCGGACGGTGCTTCTTACTCATGGGATGTGCTGAGCTTTCTGAGCCGAGCGACCCGGGCCGCTATCGCACCAGCACCAGTCGGGGCGCCGGTGTCTCCACCTGCGGCCCAAGACCCCCGTGCATGTCCGCGATGTCATCGAGAATCTGATCCAGGATCTGAGCCTCCCGTTTCGACTCCGCAACCTCAAGCTGCTCCGCCACCGACGCTGGTTTAGTAGGCTCGTTCATCTTTTCCCCGCTCAACGCACCGAAACGAGCACGCGAAAAACAGAATCACGCGCCCGCCCCACATTCATACGCACGCGGGCGCGCCCAGTTCGAGTCGGCGACAGTGCGCCTCGCTGTTATCACGAAGCCACGCGCCGTTCCCGCGCATCGCGCGGGCATGTCCCATTTTCGACGCCCCACGCCGCAAGTCGCGGTCTCGCAATCTCCTAGTGCCGCGTGTTCGCGCGCACTGCGAATCGAATAACCCGCGGGAGGCTCCGAAAGGCCGACAAAAGAATTTTTTACGCCACTGCTTTTTCTGTTCACCCTCGCCGCGCAGTGTCTCGCTTCTCAACGACCGCGCCATCCCCCCGGGGATTGCCCCGCGTAGTCACCCGCGCAAGAACCACGTTTCTTCAACCTTGCAGTTTCCGAACGGCAATTTCGGACGCGTGCTTCGCAACCCCGCCGGCGATCGATCATGTTCCCGGCCGAACCGGCGCTACTGCTTCAACCACAACATCCCCGCCGCCCCCGCTCCCACCAGGAGCGCCGGCGCAAGCAGAAGCCCCAGCCGCCCCGCAAGACCGCTCCCGCCCATCCACCCCGCGATACACAGCTTCACAACCGTGTTCACCAGCGCCGCGATGATGATCGCGATCGCCGCCGTCGCCCCTTCCACCTGGCCGGCCTTCGCCATGCCCGCCGTCGAGAGCGTGATGGCGTCCATGTCCGTCAGCCCGCTCAGTCCGGCGATCACAAACAGCCCCATGTGGCCGAGCACGTCCTTCCCCGCGATCACCAGCACCTGCACCATCGCAAAGAGACCCGCAAAGAAAATCGCCGCCTTCAACTCCGTCGGGTTGCTCTGCTGCGAACACGCCACCGCCCCCGCCGCGTCCGTGTGACTCCTCGAGGCGAATGCTCCGACCGCCGCGCCCGCCACCGACGCAAGCAAAACCGCCCCGAGCGCCGGCAAAATCGCCCCCGCGCTCGCCCCGCCCGCCACAAATGCCAGCACCATCACCCGCGCCAGCATTACCGAATTCGCGATCGCGATCGCCGGCGCCGCCGACGCCGCCAGCGACCTGTCTCCCTTCACCAGCCGCGACAAACTCACCGTCGTCGCCGTGCTCGAGACCAGCCCGCCGAGGAACGCCGCGAGGAACGTCCCCGCCCGCGCCCCGAACACCCGCAGCGCCACATACCCCGCAAGGCTGATCCCCGTCACCAGCACGACCATCAGCCACAGCTTGTACGGATTCACCGCGTCGTACGGCCCCATCGCCCGGTCCGGGATCACCGGAAAGATCACGAGCGCGATCACCGCGAACTGCATCACCGCCCGCACGTCGTTGTCCGTCAGCGAACGAGTAAACCGGTGCAACGACGGCTTCAAATGCAGCAGCACCGCCGTCGCCGCGGCAACCGCCACCCCCGGCGCATACAGGTTTAGCCCCACCAGCACCCCGCTCGTGAAGATCACCAGGATCGCAACTTCCGTCGTCAGCCCGTGCGGCTCGTCATCCGGCTTCGCCGGCGGCTGCCTCACGAGATTCCCCGTCAGCACCAGGATCGCAATGGCGATCAATCCCGCCGCGATGATCAGAACCCCCGGAAGCCCGACCTGCGCCGCCGCATCCGTTGCGGCCGCGCTCACCGCCCGTGCCAGCACCGCGCACAACGCCCCGAAGACCGAAATCAGCGGAAACGTCCGAATCCCCGCCAGGTCGCTGTGCGTCCGCTCACGCTGAAGCCCGACCAACAGCCCGCCCGCCAGCGCAACCCCCAGGTCCAGGAATATCTCGCGAGATTCCACGAGCGCAGGATACCGGGTCGAACGCCGGGCCGGAACGCAGCGCTCCCGCCAGATCGCCCGTAGAATTGTCCTCATCCCTTGGAGCTTCCGAGATGACGACCGCCCCACGCCCCGCCGTTGCGCCCTCGACCATCAAAAAACCGGTCGATCCCCAGGCCGTCACCATCTCCGGCATCGTCGTCGATCCCGTTTACACCCCGGAAGCCCCGCCAGAGAGCCTCAAGCACATCCCGCGCGACATCCCCTCGCCCGGCCAGTACCCCTACACCCGAGGCCTCTTCCCGCAAGGTTACCGCTCGCGCCTCTGGACCATGCGCCAGTTCGCCGGCTTCGGCTCTGCCGACGACACCAACAAGCGCTTCAAGTACCTCCTCGAACAAGCCAAATCTTCCACCGCCGCCAACACCGGCCTCTCCACTGCCTTCGACCTCCCCACCCTCATGGGCCGCGACAGCGACGATGAACTTTCCATCGGAGAAGTCGGCCGCTGCGGCGTCGCCATCGACACCATCGAGGACATGCACCGCCTCTACGCCGACATCCCCGTCGGCAACGTTACCGTCTCGCAAACGATCAACGGACCCGCCTGCGTCATCTGGGCCATGTACCTCGCCATGGCCGTCCAGCGCAACATCCCCTGGTCCTCGCTCGGCGGCACACTCCAAAACGACATCCTCAAGGAGTTCCACAGCCAGAACGAATTCATCTATCCGCCCGAGGCCAGCGTCAAGCTCGTGGTCGACACCATCGAGTTCCAGAGCCGCTACGTCCCCAAGTGGAATTCGGTCTCGATCTCCGGCTACCACATCCGCGAAGCCGGCAGCACCGCCACGCAGGAACTCGCCTTCACGCTCCGCGACGGAATGGAATACGTCGAAGCCTGCGTCGAGCGCGGTCTCGACATCGACAGCTTCGCCCCCCGCCTCTCCTTCTTCTTCAACAGCCACAACGAGTTCTTCGAAGAAATCTGCAAGCTCCGCGCCGCCCGCCGCATCTGGGCCCGCGCCATGAAGCACCGCTACGGCGCCAAGAACGAACGCTCGTGGTACATGAAGACCCACGTCCAGACCGCCGGCTGCTCGCTCACCGAACAGCAGCCCCTCAACAACATCGTCCGCGTCGGCTATCAGGCCATGGCCGCGGTCCTGGGAGGCTGCCAGAGCCTCCACACCGACAGCAGGGACGACACGCTCGGCCTCCCCACCGAGCAGGCCGTCACCGTCGCCCTCCGCACCCAGCAGATCCTCGCCCACGAAACCGGCG
>JBGAOD010000194.1:0-4267 GCA_044221955.1 Phycisphaerales bacterium
GGCCAACGGCACCGTACCGAACGCCGTCATCGTGGACAACATCGGCAGGGTCGGCATCGGCACCGCCATACCAGCTAATCCGCTGTCCGTGGCGGGCAGTGCGAACTTTGCGGGCAATGTGGGCATCGGCACGACCGCCCCAGGAGTGCCGCTGCACATCGTGTCTACAAGCGTCGTTCCCGCGATTCACGTCGCGTCCCCTTTGGCCGTCATGAATCTGCAGGACACCGGTGCACCCGCCAACCAGACCGGCTACGTCTCATTCCGGAACCAATCCGGGACCGAGACCGCGTGGGTCGGCTTCGGCTCCGCCGGCGACCCCGACTTCTCCATCGTCAATGCCCGCTCCGGCGGCGACATCGTGCTCAACCCCTTCAGTGGCAAGGTTGGAATCGGGACAACCTCTCCCGCTGCCAAACTCGAAGTTCGGGGCGACGTGAGGCTGGGCAGCGCCGGGCAGTTCTTCGCAACGGCGGGTGAAGAGAACCTCCGTGTCGTGCGAGGAGAGATTGGCTCCGATGGAAGCATCATTCGCGGCAGCGGCTTCACGGTCCTTCGCGGCTCCCCGGGGCAGTTCTTTATTACCTTGACGACCCCGATGAGCGGGACGCCATCGGTTGTCGTCTCACATCCTAATCATGGGTTTTCCGCGGTATGGGCGAGCACCTCCAACGCGCTCGATTCATCTCGGATCATCATCAGCACGGCTCTGAATGGAAACAACGAATGGCTTGCGTTCAGTTTTGTCGCCGTGGGTCCGCGATAGCACCACACTCCGACACTCCCACCCTTCGTATTCACTCAAAGGAGGCCCCATGATTCGCAAGTTCATCCCGCACGTCGTGCTCTCCACCGTCCTGACATTCGGCCCCCCCGCACTCGCCCAATCCACCGCCTTCACCTACCAAGGCCAGCTCAAGTCCAACGGCACTCCAGCCTCAGGCCTCCACGATTTCCGCTTCCGCCTCTACGATTCCCCGAACGGCAGCTCGCAAATCGGATCCACGCGCTGCTTCGACGCCGTCTCCGTCACCAACGGCACGTTCAGCGTCGAACTCGACTTCGGACAGCTCTTTGCCTCGACCGCCCCTCGCCACCTCGAGATCTTCGTCCGCCGAGAGATTGGACAACCGTGCACCGACGACTTTGGATACGTCCTTCTCTCGCCCAGACAACTCCTCAGCGCCGCTCCTCGAGCGCTCAGCGCCAATAGCGCATTCGCTCTCGCCGCTCCAGACGGTTCCCCGTCCAACGCCCTCATCGTGGACGACGACGGCAGAGTTGGCCTCGGCATCGCAGCTCCCTTCGCCGCGCTCCACATCCAGTCGCAGCAAAGCGGACCCAACCCGGGCGAAGGACTCCGCATCCAAGGCACTTTGCCCACCCCGGCAAATCAGGCGTACGCCAGCTTCTTCAACGGCGCCGGTTCCCTCATGGGCTACGTCGGGGATGGCGGAAGCGCCAACAACGTCGAGCTCGCGAGCCAACTCGGTGACGCACGCCTCGTCTCCGCCGCGGGGACCGTCCTCACCGCCTCCGCCTCCGGAAATGTCGGCATCGGAAACACCAATCCCGGCGGTCGACTCGACATCCAGGGCAGTGACAGCAGCAACATCCTCTTCGGCCGCCGATCCGGCGGCGGGCTCGCCCACAACCTCTTCATCGACGGCAACGGCAACGGCTCCTTGCAACTCCTCGACGCGGGCGCGATCCCCCGCATCAACCTCGGCGCCAATGACTCCACCTACTTCAACTACGGAAACGTCGGCATCGGAACCACCGCCCCTGAAACAAGGCTCGATGTCCGCGGAACGACCCAGACATTCACCCTCTCCACCAACTTCCTCTTCGCCCGGAGCGCCTCGACGACCGGTGTCGCACAGGTCGCCTGCTCGGATGTCACCGGGGGCGTAGGCGTTTTCGGCGAGGCCGGCGGGTTTTCGCAGGGGGTCGTCGGCGTTCGTGGCCGCTCGAACAGCAGCGACGCAAACTCCTTCGGCGTCTTTAGCGCCGGGCGACTCGGCGCCACGGGCACCAAGTCGTTCCGCATCGACCACCCCGAATCACCCCAGACCCACTATCTCTTCCACTATTCCGCCGAAAGCCCCGAAGTCATCAACTTCTATCGCGGCGCCGTGACGCTCGACGCACAAGGTCGTGCCGTCGTTCGCCTCCCCTCGTACTTTGCCAAGATCAACACCCAACCAACCTATCAACTGACCCCCGTTGGCGCTCCCATGCCCAACCTCCACGTCGCCGAACGCATCAGCGACGCCGCCCTGCGGCTCGGAGCTTCTCTTCCTTCCAACGGGCCAGGCCCCGAGTGTTGGTTCATCATCGCCGGGGGGACGCCTGCGGGAGAAGTGTCCTGGCGCGTCGAAGCCATCCGCAACGACGATTTTGTCCGCCACAATGGCGCCCCCGCAGAAGTGGCAAAGCCCGCCCACGAACAAGGCACCCTCAACGGAGTAATGCCATGATCTCGCCCCGAGTTCTTTGTGCTATCGCGCTCCTCGCGACGCTCTCCAGCGCCGCCTTCGCCCAGCCCTTCTCCATCGACTGGTACACCATCGAACCCGGCGGCACCTCCGCGGGCGGAGCGTTCAACCTTGCCTGCGTCATCGGGCAGCCCGACGCCGGCCCAACCATGACCGGCGGCGTCTTCTCCCTCTCCGGCGGATTCCTCGCCGGCGGCACCGCGCCGCCGCGCTGCCCCGCCGACATGGACGACGGCACGGGCACGGGAACGCCCGACGGCGGCGTGACGATCGACGACCTGCTCTACTTCCTCGATCAGTTTGCACTCGGGAGCATTCGTGCCGATCTCGACGATGGCACCAGCTCTGGCACGCCCGACGGCGGGGTCACGATCGACGACCTCTTGTACTTCCTGCAGCATTTCGCGGATGGCTGTTAGAGACTGTTTCAGAACCAAGAAGTAGAAGGGGTAGAAGCGGGTGGGGACACCCGCTCCACGAGAAGAAGTAGGGCTCTGAAACAGTCTCTTAGGCCCGACTTCCCGCACGGCAGGCTCGCGCGATCTGCAAACACACCGAAGGAACAGGAGAAAGTCCATGCCCATCGCTCGCAACGTTTCGTCCCGTGCGATGCTGCTCGCGGCCCTCGCGGGAACACCGCTCGCCCTCGCCGACACCTGGGATAACACCGCCGGCAACGCGCAGTGGTCCACCGCCACCAACTGGGCCGACAACACCGAGCCGACGACGACCGACGCGGTCATTTTTCCCAGCACGATCCCGCTCAACCAAGCCACGATCCTCATGACCACCACCGAGTTCTGCTCCACCCTCACCTTCAACAACGACTACACGCTCCAAGGCGGGCAGATGTTCGTCATCAACGGCGGCGTCAACGTGGCGAGCGGCCGCACCGCGACCATCAACACCGTCATCAACGGCTCCGCGGGCCTCTCGAAGACCGGGGGCGGCACGCTCCGCCTCATCCCCACGTCCTCCAACGCCTTCAGCGGACCGATCGACATCTCGGGCTTCGCCAGCACGCTGTACGTTCGTTCCAACGTCGCGCTCGGTAACACCGCCAATGACATCACCATCAACGCTGGCAAGCTCCAGCTCGACGGCGTCACCAATCCCACGTTCCTCATCACCGGACGCACCATCACCGCCGGCCCACTCGGCGCCACCATCGAACTCCTCAACAACGCCTTCCTCGATCTCAATCAGCCTCTGGGCGCAAATGCCAACCCGATCACGTTCACCGGCAACGGCACCGTGGAGCTCAACAGCACCAGCACCCGCACCGGCTCGACCTTCGTCAGCGTTCCTCTCCTCCGCCTCAACAACCCCAACGGCCTGGGAGCCCCCGGCTCGGTCAGCCTCTCCAACGGCGCCGTCCTCGAAATCAACAACGGCAGCGGCATCTTCAGCGGGACCGTCTTTCCTGCGGCCGGCACAACCATCCGCGGCGGCACCGGCACCCACACCTTCGACGGCTTTGCCAACGTCAGCGGCGCGGTCACGCTCAACGGCGGGCTCACCTCCAACGACACGCTGATCCTGGGTTCCAACGGCGCGAGCGTGTGGAACAACGGGAGCGGCACGACACTCATCAACATCGGGACCGTCGTCCTCAACTCCGCCAACAACTACGTAGGAGACTGGGCGATCAGCGGCATCCTCAAGATCAACAACCCCGGCGCACTCGGTAACGCCACGACTCCTGTTGTCTTCAATCCTGGCGGCCGCCTACGAATCAACACGCACAAGTTGGCGCGCGAAATCACGCT
>JBGAOD010000195.1:0-4361 GCA_044221955.1 Phycisphaerales bacterium
GAGGGAGCGACCCGGACGCCGCGGTGTACTGGATCGCGCGGATGCTCGAGGGGGGCGAGGACCCGCGGTTTATCGCGCGGCGGCTTGCCATTCTGGCGAGCGAGGACATCGGCAACGCCGACCCGCGCGGGATCATGGTCACGCACGCGGCGTGGGAATTGGTCGAGCGGATCGGCATGCCCGAGGCACGGATTACGCTTGCGCAGGCGGCCACGTACCTGGCCCTGTGCCCCAAGAGCAACGCGGCGTACGTTGCGATCGACGAGGCGATCGCCGACGTACGCGAGGGCCGAACGATCCCCGTCCCGCTCTACCTGCGCGATCCCAACTCCTCGCCGGTGGCCGAGGGGACGCGGGCGGGGAAGGGGTACGTGTACAGCCACGATCAGCCGGGGAGGGTCGGCACGCAGGACTACCTCGGTGTCCAGAAAAGTTATTACCGACCAACGGACCAGGGGCTGGAGAAGGCGCTGGCGGAAAAACTGGAGAGTTTCAGGGCGCTCCGGTTCGAGTCGCGGCCCGAGTCTCGCAAAGAAGCGGGACCAAACTCTTGACGCTTTCCGAGCGCACGACCCGATACATCAGCCCGGAGCATGAATACTTTGAGTGAAATCCCTGTGGGGCCGATCGGACCTTCAACATCACCGGAAGACCAGCTCAAGCGCGCGATGCGGCGTGAACTCCGTGGCACCCTTGCGGGCATGACGGTGCCGGAGTTGCGGACCGCCAGCGAAGCGATCTGCACGAAGCTTGGGCGGTCGGCCTACGTCGCGTGCGCGCGGACGGTCATGGCCTACGCGCCGATGGCAACGGAAGTGGACATCACTCCGATCATCCGTCAGTGCCTGGACGCGGGGTGTCGGGTGTGCGTGCCGCGGGTTGATTGGGAGACGGGGACGATGGAGCCGGCGGCGGTGGCGGGGTGGCCGGCGGAGTTGGTGGAGAGTCGGCACGGGCTCCTCCAACCGGCGGAGTCGGCGGAAGTAGTCGAGCTCGATGCGATCGACCTGGTGCTGGTGCCCGGGCTCGGGTTCGACCGGCACGGGGCGCGGCTGGGACGAGGCGGCGGGTTTTATGATCGCTTTCTGGCGCGGGCGGGGCTGACGGCGCTGCGGGTCGGGGTCGCGTTTGATGCCCAGATTGTCGAGTCGATCCCGGTGCGGCGCGAGGTTCCGAGGTCTGGGAGTGTGCCGGGGCTCGGAGCGGGGAACGCGGACCACCCGCCGGACGCACGGGTACACGCGGTCTTCACGGAGCGACGGATCCTCCTAGGGACCGATCCGTTGATGCCGGGCAATCCCCGAACCACGGAAACCACCGGGTAAGACTCCTAGGCTCAGTGTTTCGGGGGCTCAGTGTTTCGAGGTTGCTGTTTTTGACCCCCCGACGGTTGTGAGTCCGATTCAAGCTTGCGGCCTCGCGTCGTGCTGGTTTGCTGGCTCCATTTGTGGATTGAGGTTATCGATGGCTCTTCCTTCGCAGTCTGATCGCTCGCCGAATACCGGCCGGACCTTTGTGCAGCACCCGGGGCGCGGTCCCTCGCGGCCGGTGGTGTTTGTAGTTGTAACCGCGTTGGTGGTTGCGGCCATCGGTGCGTTCTGGGTGTACTCGCCAAAGGGCTCAACGCCGCCGCCCGCGACGGCGTTGGGAGAGCAGCCGATCGGGAACGGTTCGCCCCAGACTTCGATGCCGCCGGTGGCGGGCGAGGGGAAGGGACCGCTGACCAAGGCGCTGAGCGAGGTGCAGCGGCCGAATGTGCCTACGGGCACCGCGCCGAGTCCCGCGAAGCCCGAGTCGGGCAAGCCGGGGCCGGTGGACCTGACTGCGCCGTCGGGGAACAACTCGGGGGCGACCAACCCGGTTCCCAAAGCGGGCGAGGGAGAAGGCAAAGCGTCGGCCCCGGCGTGGTGGCTGCCGGCGAGCGGCGCGAGCGAAGAGCAACGGATCACGGTCGCGGGGGGTGATCAGAAATTAGCGGCCGGGGACAAGCTCGGAGCCCGCACCCTCTTCAGCAAGGCGCTGGCCGATAGCCGGACGACCAGGAGCGACCAGGATTCGCTGCGGAGCAAGCTGGCGTCGCTCAACGAGGAGCTCCTGTTCTCCAACAAGGTCACCAAGGGCGACCCGTTCGTTGAGGAGTACACGGTCGCGTCGGGGGACAACCCGACTCGGATCGCCCGCAAACGCGACTTGGCGACCGAGCCTTCGCTGATCACGCGGATCAACAAGGTGACGCCGACGAGCTTGAAGGTGGGACAGAAACTGAAACTGGTGCGCGGGCCGTTCCACGCGGTGGTCCACAAGTCGGACTTCCGCCTGGACCTGTACGCCGGGTCGCCCGACGAGCAGGCGAACTGGACCTACATCAAATCGTTCAAGGTCGGGCTGGGCACCGACGGCGGGACGCCGACGGGAACCTTCACCGTCAAGCAGGCGTCCAAGCTCATCAACCCGACGTGGGCGAACCCTCGGACCGGCGAAAAGTTCGCGGCCGACGATCCGAAGAACCCGATCGGGGAGCGGTGGATCGGGCTGGAGGGCGTTGGCGCCTCGGCCGTTCACACCAGCTACGGGCTGCACGGCACCATCGACCCGGACAGCATCGGGAAAGAGAAGTCGATGGGCTGCGTGCGGATGGGGAGCGACGATATCGCGCTCATCTACGAGCTCCTGACCGAGAAGGTCAGCGTCATCAAGATTGAACCGTAAGCAGCTCCGCATCGCGAGATCGGATCCTGGCTCTCTCTTTGCGGATTGGCGTTGCTCGCGGGTCGCGCGTCCACTACCCTGCGTCCCATGCTCACGCTTGATTATGCGAACTGCCTTCAGGACCGGGTCGGATCACATGGGCTTGACCCGGCGGTGCTCGGCGCGGGCGGTCCGTACGCCGAGGCCGTGATCGCTCACACTCGTTCATTGGCCAAGACGCGCGGGACCGGGTGGGAGCGTTGGCGGAACTTGCCGTTCTCGCCGCTGAAGGACGAGCATCTCCAGGCCGTGCGTGCGGCGGCGGAGACGTGCAAGGGCAAGTTCGACACGATGGTGGTGCTGGGCATCGGCGGTTCGGCGCTGGGCAACATCGCGCTGCAGTCGGCCTTGAACCCGGCGACGTACAACCTGCTCCCGGACGGCAGGCGGCCCGGGCCTCGGATGTTCGTCGTGGACAACGTCGACCCGGTGTACTTCGGATCGGTGCTGGATTTCTGCAAGCAGCAGCCGGGCGGGATCTCGCGCACGCTGTTCAACGTCATCAGCAAGTCGGGCGAGACGGCCGAGACCGCGGCCCAGTTCATGATCGTGCGCGATCTGCTCAAGAAAGAACTCGGCGCAAAGTTCGCGGGGAATCTGGTCGCCATCACCGACCCCGCCAAGGGAACGATGCGGCAGATCTGCAACCGCGACGGGTACGCGACCCTGCCCGTGCCCGACGGCGTGGGCGGGCGCTTCAGCGTGCTGTCCCCCGTCGGCTTGTTCTCGGCGGCGATGTGCGGGATTGATATTGAGAAGCTGCTGAGCGGGGCGGCGGAGATGGACGCGCTGTGCTCGCGTGAGGACCTGCTCAAGAACCCCGCGGCGCTGCTGGCGGTGATGATGCTCGAGCTTGGGCAGTCCAAGGGCAAGTGCAACCATGTGATGATGCCGTACTCGAACAACCTATATCTGCTGGCGGACTGGTTCCGGCAGTTGTGGGCCGAGTCGCTGGGCAAGCGGGTGAACAAGCACGGCGACACGGTGTTCGCGGGGTTCACGCCGATCAAGGCGCTGGGGACGACGGACCAGCACTCGCAGGTGCAGCTCTACCGCGAGGGGCCCAACGACAAAGTGTTCGGGCTGATCCAGGTCGACCGATTCCCGCAGGACGTCATGATCCCGACCGGGCTGGGGACCGAGGCGATCCAGTACCTTGAAGGCAAGAGCATGACGGGGCTGCTCAACGCCGAGAAGCGCGCGACTGAGTACGCGCTGGTCGAGAGCCAGAGGCCGAACTTTACGATCACGTTCCCCACGCTCGACGCGCAGCACGTCGGTCAGTTCATTCAACTCTGGGAAGTGACAACGGCCTACGCCGGGCTGCTGCTGGGGATCGACGCCTATGACCAGCCGGCGGTGGAGCTTGGCAAGCAGGCGACTTTCGGGCTGATGGGTCGCGCGGGGTACGAGAACTTCAACGAGGAAGTTTCCCAGACGCTGGTGAAGACCTCGCACGTGATCAGCGGGTGAAGCTCGCGGCGCATAGGACTTCATACGGGTGCTGGTTTGTTCCTGCGCCTTGGGTACCCCCACGCTCCGAGTGGGGCGTTTCTCTTTGCGCAATGAGCCTCGCGTAGCCCAGGCCCGACCCCACGGCCCGACCCCACGCG
>JBGAOD010000027.1:0-35754 GCA_044221955.1 Phycisphaerales bacterium
TCGGAGCGTGGTTGCGGTGATTCCGTCGGCGTTGGTTGTGCTGGCGGGTTTGGCGGTGCCTGCGTGGGGCGGTGAGGAGGGCGCGAAGGTTGTGCCGTCGAGCGTGTCGTACATCGATGGGAAGGAAGTGCCCGCGCCGGCGATCCCGATGGGGGATCGGGAGACGATCAGCAAGATCCTGGACGAGGGCGTGCATCGGAACCAGGTGATGGACCACTTGAAGCACCTGACGAAAGAGATCGGGCCGCGGCTGACGGGGTCGAGCAACGTGCTGAAGGCGAACAACTGGACCAAGTCGATGTACACGCTGTGGGGGCTGGACAACCCGCACCTGGAGGCGTGGGGGGACATCGGGGTCGGGTTTGATCGCGGGCCGTCGAGCGGGAAGTTGGTTTTGCGCAAGGAAAAGAAGGCGGACGACGGGAAGGTGACGGTGGAGTATGAGACGCTGCGCGAGTTCAACCTGAGCACGCTGGCGTGGACGGCGGGGACGAAGGGGGCGGTGCGCGGGAAGGTGATCAAGGAACCGCGGACTGATGCTGAGTATGAGGCGGCGAAGGAGAAGGCGAAGGGGTGTTGGGTGCTGCTCGATCCGCCGGCGGCGCAGGGGCAGCGGGGCGTGCGGAGCGGGGTGAGCGCGTTCTTTGATCGGCGGAAGGCGGCCGTGAAGAAGCTGGCCGAGGGCGGGAAGATCGAGGAGCTCGCGATCACGGAGCGGCTGGCGCAGGACGGCGTGGCGGGGTTTATCACGACGATCCGCGATACGCCCAAGGAGCGGATCTGGACGGGGGCGGTCGGTGGGTGGCGCGAGCTGACGGCCGAGACGGTGCCGTCGGACGTGCATGTGGTGATCCGCGGTTCGGACTACGACGCGATCAACTCGCGGCTGTACGACGGCGATTCGGTGGAGGTTGAGTTTGATCTGCAGCACACGTTCACGCCGGGGCCGGTGCCGGTGTACAACACGATCGCGGAGATTCGCGGATCGGAGAAGCCCGATGAGGTGGTGATCGTTTCGGCGCACATGGATTCGTGGAACGGGCCGGGGTCGGAGGGGTGCACGGACAACGGGACGGGGACGGTTGTTACGTTAGAGGCGGCGCGGATTCTGAAGGTTGTGAACGCCAAGCCGAAGCGGACGATCCGGTTTGTTCACTGGACGGGCGAGGAGCAGGGGCTGCTGGGTTCGCACGGGTACGTTGAGAAGCATAAGGATGAGATGTCGAAGATCTCGGCCGTGTTTGTGGACGACGGCGGGACGAACTACGAGGGCGGGCTGGCGTGCATCCCGAGCATGGTTCCGATGCTGGCGGCCGCGACCTCGCCGGTGAACGGGATGTTCTTTGATTCGGCGGACCAGAAGCCGCTGATCGTGAACGTTCACGCGAGCGAGAAGATGCCCAAGGGCGGGAGCAGCGACCACGCGTCGTTCAACGCGGTGGGCGTGCCCGGGTTCTTCTGGGATGAGGTTGGCCGCGCGGACTATGGGTACGGGTGGCACACGCAGTACGATAAATATGAGATCGCGATCCCGGAGTATTTGATGCAGAGCTCGACGTGCGTGGCGGTGACGGCGTACAACCTGGCGTGCGCGGAGACGTTGCTGCCGAGAGAGGTGAAGGAGACTGAGGAGAAGAAGGGAACGAATTGAGGGTTGGGATGCAGAGGGCTGTGTGTGACTGAGGGCTGATTTGAACCCTCGGTAATGTTTGTAGGTCGATGCTCAATCGGCACCGAGGACGCTCAGAGCGGCGTCCTCGGTGGCACGGCAAAGTTTCTCGGCGCCATCCCGTCACTCGCTGGTATTCTCTTTTTGAGATGTCAAATTACAGCGAACAGCGTGTACGACCACGACTCCGCTTCAAGTGGACGAGAATCTTGTTGCTCGCATTCTTTGTTGTGGTCTTGCCCGTTGTGTTCATTTCAGAAATCGCTGGGCTTGGTTTTGTACTTGCGATCTTGTTTTTTCCGAGCTGGCTGCTGGTCGAGGCGATTCCTCACGACAAGCACTACCTTCTTGTTGAGATGGCGGTGGCGGCGGCGATTCAGTATGTAGGTATTGGCTTGTTGGCAGATTGGCGGGAGTTGCAAGATCGTATCGCCTCCCAGCGTGTCTGCTGCGTCAAGTGCGGTTACTCGCTTGTCGGGCTCGTGGGTGATGAGTGTCCGGAGTGCGGCGGCGTTGTTGATCGCGATCACTTGAATCCTGTGCAGGGTGCGCCAAATGAGCGGTGATGCAGTCCTGAAGAGCCCCTCCGCACCTTCTGAAGGCGGTTCTCATCCGCTTAAGACTTCTTCGTGGCGAGTTCGTTACAAATGGAGCATGCGATCGGTGGCCGTGTACCTGCTTGCCATAGCTCCCTTGATAGTCGTGTCGATGTGTGGTTCCGGACTTAGCTGCCTTGGGGTATTGCTATTTCCAACGATAATTGTCGTAGAGATGATGCCGTCTGCTAAAGATTCTGTTCTATTTTACTATCTCGCTGGCGGCTGTGTGCAGTATCTTTTGATCGGTCTCGTTTTCGATCGAATAGCCTTTAAGCTTAAGGGGCAAGCGGCGAACAATCACTCTTGTTCTTATTGTCGGTATCCAATTGATAATATTGTCGGTGGTGTTTGTCCAGAATGCGGCACACCGATTTCGCGCGGTATATCAACCGTCTTGATTCGATGTGAAACCAGTGGCACCAAGCTACTGGAAGTGTGGTTTTAAAGTCCGTTGCGGCTTCGAAGGATTCCGATGATCCAAGACCATCGAAGTCTCGAGAGACTTTGATGGTACGAATTCGATTTCGGCCGTGGGGATTCCGAGCTCACCGCGATGGCAAAGAGCCGGATTTCATGAACTCGCTCCATTCGTCGGCGTTCTTGGCGGGGACTTCTTCTTGCTGCTGACGGTCGATGTCGTAATAGAAGTAGCGTTCGCTGCTGCGGTACACGGTGTGGAAGTAGATGCGGTTGGTCGAGCGGATGAAGGAGAAGGGGAGGGCGGCTTCGAACTTGCCGTTGGAGTTGAGTTTCACGCTGCCGTCGGACTCTTGGGCGGCGCTGGGGACTTTGGTGTCGAGGAAAAGTTTGGCGCCCTCGGGGTAGGGCTCGATGTAGACGCGGGCCGTGCTGCCGCTCTCGGCTTTGGAGCTGATGTAGACGAGGCGGATTTCGATTTTATCGTGCGCGGCAATGGGCGTGCCGCGGTCGTTGGTGATCTTGGTGATTTCCTGGTGCCAGTTCTTGAGAGCGGTCGCGATCTCTTCCGGCGTGTAGATGTCCTTGGCGGGGAAGGTGTAGGCGTATTCGAGGGCGCCGATCTTCTTGGCGTCGGTTTTGGCCATGCCGTCGGTCAACGGGCGCTGTTCGTCGGCAGGGATGGTCTGGAACGAGGCGGTCATGGTCGGGCTGCGGAAGCCGTTGGTAGATTTTTCGGCGCAGCCGCACATGCAGGAACCGACGAGCACCGTCACCAGTGCCGCCATGACTTTGTGAGTGTTCATTCGTCTGTTACTCCGGGGGGGGAGGCGGAGTGTACAGACGGGGGCCCATCGCGTCAACGCGGGACGTGTTTGCGATGTCCGGAACTGGTATGCTGTGGTGGGACGGCTACTTAGGATCAACTTGAAAGGATTCGCCATGCTTCGATGGGCTTTGATTTTTCTGATCGTCGCGTTGATCGCGGGGTTGTTTGGGTTTACGGGGATCGCGGGGCAGTCAATGTACTTTGCGAGAATTTTGTTCTTTGTGTTTTTGGTGGTGTTTCTGGCGAGTTTGGTGTTTGGGTTGGTGACGGGGAAGAGGCCGAAGTTGTAGGGGGAAGCGGGAGGACGTCACGGGCGTGGTGCCTCTCCCGCTCGATTTGGTAGGAAGAATAAAGGCGGCTCTCGGAGCCGCCTTTTTCGTGGAGTTCGGTGATTGAGCTTGTGGTCGTCGCTGTTGGATTTATGCGCGACGGCGGCGCGTGGTGAGGAGTGCGCCGAGGCCGAGCAGGGGTAGGGTGCTTGGCGAGGGGACTACGGAATCGACGTACCCGATGAGTTCGCGGAGGGTGATTTCGGTGGCGGTCTTGGAACCGGCGAGGGGGGTCGTGGTTCCGACGTGGATGTGGCCGGCGGCGACGCACCAGGCGGGGTCGGTGGGGTTGTTGTGGAGGTTCTGGTACCAGGTGCCGTGGTAGCCGGTGAACTCGCTGACGAAGGTGCCGCCGAAGCCGCTGCCGGTGTCGATGAAGGAGCTGAAGCCGAGGTTGGCGGCGTTGACGGAGTCCTTGATTTTCTGCATGGGGAGCGAGGAGTAGCGGATGGTGCCGTCGGGCTCGGAGGCGATTGGTAAATCCGGGGTGGGCTGGAAGGGTGCCTCGTAGTCGGGGGACCAGGCTTCGAGGGCGAGCTTGCGGTGGCGGGATTCGATCTCCCAGTTCTTGCCGCCGCCGCCGCGGCTGAAGGTGATGATGGCGACGGGCTTGAGTTGACCGGTGAGGCGCCAGAAGTCGTCGGAGGCGTGCTGGTAGTCGACGCGGAAGTCGCCCTCGCCCTCGGGGTTGGTGCCGACTCCGCCGGGGAACTCGGGGAAGTAGCTGACGATGTTGTAGCCGCGGCCTTCCCAGTTGCCGCCCTTCCAGCCGTCGGGGTTCTGGGTGAGGTTCTGGCTGAAGGGTCGGATCATCTCGTTGGTGGGCGGCCAGTAGCCGGTGATCATGATGGTGTTGGTGAAGGCGGCGCGGGATGAGTGCGCGGCGAGGGCGGAGAGAGCGGCGGCGGTGAGGATGGCGTGGCGGTGCATGTGTTGGGGCCCCGAGTTGCGCGAGCGCGCGGCGTCCGTGGTGAATATCGGACAGGTTGAAGGTACAACGGATTTGGGGGTTGACCAGAAAAGTGGCGGGTTTTCGGGGGCAGAAGAGTTCACCACGGGGGGGCACGGGGCGACACGGAGGGGAGTTGGTTGGGCGGATCGACTTGTCAACGAAGGCGGCCGCGCTGGGGCGCGGCCGGTGTGGGTCGTGGGGTTGAAGAATTGTCGAATGGTTTAGGAGTCGGCTTAGGGGGTTGGGGTTGGAGTTACTTTGCCGCGCGCGGAGGGGAGGTCGATGCCGGCCTGGTGGGCGAGTTCGTGGATGGGGGGGAGAGCGCCGACGAGGCTGGAGAGGAAGTCGGCGGTGGAGCCGCGGCCGAGCGCGCCGGACTTGGGGTCCACGCTGCGGCCGGAGTCCCAGACGGTGATCTTGTCGATCTTGAGGTTCTGGATTGCTTTGACTTGTTCGTGGACGAGTTCGGGGAGTTTTTCGATGAGGAGGAGGGTGGGGGCGACCTGGGGGTTGCTGGCGCAGGCCTCGATGAGCTGGCGGTAGCCTTCGGCCTTGGCTTCGAGGACTTTGCGGATGCCTTCTGCTTCAGCGGTGTAGCGGGCGAGGGTTGCGTCGGCGGCGCCGCCGGCCTCGCGGCGTTGTCTTTCGGCCTCGGCGTCGGCGGCGATCTCGATGCGTTTCTTTTCGATCTCCTGGCCGGCGAGTTGCTCTTTGGCGAGGCGGGCCAGCTCTTGCTCGCGCTGGGCGATGAGGACGGCCTCGGAGGACTTTGCGGCGGCGACTTCGGAGCGGCGTTTGGCCTCGGCCTGGATCTCGGAGAGCTTGGCGTTGGACTCGGCCATCTGGGCGCGCGACTGGTTCTCGCCGGTGACGGCGCGGGCTTCGGCTTCGGCGACGCGGATGCGTTGGTCTTGTTCGGCGAGCTTGCGTGCGGCGGCGGTCTCGGCTTCGCGTTGGGCGGTGGTGATTTCACGGTCGCGTTTGGCCTGCATTTCACCGGCGACGGCCTGGGCTTCGAGCGCGGCGACGGCGATGCGTTGGGCCTGCTCGGCTTCCTTCTGGCCTTGGACGCCGCTGGCGATTTCCTTGGCGACGTTGACGTTGCGTTCGCGGACGGCGAGTGCTTCACCCGAGGCACCCTCGCGCTCTTGTTGGGCGACTTCGACCTTGGCGCGGTTGATGGCCTCGGCGGCGGCGCGCTTGCCGATGGCGGAGATGTAGCCGGACTCGTCGGTGATGTCGCGGATGTTGACGTTGATGAGTTCGAGCCCGATCTTGTTGATTTCCTTGGCGACGTTCTCGTTGATGAGCTTCATGAACTTCTCGCGGTCCTTGTTGATCTCTTCGATCGAGAGGGTCGCGATGACGAGGCGGAGCTGGCCGAGGATGATGTCCTGGGCTTGTTCGCGGATGCGCTCTTCGCGGAGGTTGAGGAGGCGTTCGGCGGCGTTGTTCATGAGGACGGGGTCGGTGGAGATACCGACGGTGAAGGTGGCGGGGACGTTGACGCGGATGTTGTTGAGGGAGAGCGCGCCCTCGAGGGGGATGTCGATGGCGAGGGGTTCGAGGGAGAGGTAGGCGTAGTCCTGGATGAGCGGGACGACGAAGGTGCCGCCGCCGTGGATGCACTTGGAGGCGCGGTCTCCGCCGACGCGCCCGAAGATGACGAGGATGCGGTTGCTGGGGCAGCGTTTGTATTGTTTGACAACGAAGACCGTGAAGAAGACGAGGAGGAGGAGGACGGCGCCGACGACGCCGAGGTACATGAGCGGGTTGTTTGCCGTGGAAGATTGAGCGAGTGTTTGAGGCAAGAGTGTTTGCGGTGCGCTGGACGGTGACGGGATGGCGGTGAGCGTTGTCATGTGAAACCCCCTCTGTGCATGGGCCGGGCGTGGAACGGTGGTTGGTGACGGCTGGACGATGGCGCGAGGCCTGGGCGCACCGATCGCGCCGCGGGCTCGGGTACGGTACCGAAAAAGTCTGCTATACGGCTGGGTGCGCGGGTGGGTGCGTGGGTGGGGCTGGGGCGGTCCCGCTGGGAACGGAGAAGGATTCGATCGCGACGACGGTCAGCGTGTTTGCTTGGCCGACGCTGAGGACGCGGACGCGCTGGTTGGTGGGGATGGCCAGGTCTGGGGAGGTGGCGTTGTAGATGCGTTGGTGGGTGCCGATGGTGAGTCGGACTTGGCCTTCGCCTTGGCCGGCTTGGGGGACGGTGAGGTAGACGTCGCCCTCGCGGCCGACGGCTTGGGAGATGTTGATGTTTCCGCTGGAGTGGAGGTCGTGGAGTGCTTTGAGGAGGACGGCGAGGAGCCAGACCATCCCGGCGCCGCAGGCGGCGGCGACGAGGAGAGTTTGCGGGAGAGCGGCGTGGCTGCCTTTGAGGGCGGCGAGCCCGCCCCACCCGAAGCCCATGGCCATCGCGGCGAGGGATTGGAGGGAGAGGAGTTTGAAGGCGTCGCCGGGGTCGGCGTGCTGGTCGGCGGCGTGCCCGCCGACTCCTGCGTGGCCGACGTGAACGTCGGCGTGGAGGTCGCCGGAGTGGTGTCCGAGCATGAGAAGGATGAGTCGGCCCAGGAAGACCGAGGTGCCGCAGAACGCGAGCACCGAGAACCATCCTGCCCCGCCGCTGAAAAAGAGATCCAGCATATAAGAGCCCCCTCTTCTGATACCGGTTGGGAAGAGTGTAGTGGCGGTTTCAGGCTGGAAAAGTCGAGGTGAACGCGGGCTACTAGGGGTAGTAGTTTGGGGTAGAAAAACTTGAAAGAGACCGCGGGTGGTGCCGATCGCGGGTCGAACCGGAGCCGGACGGGTGGTTCGGGATCGTGGATATCGAGCACGATGGCGGGCCGAACGCGGCGGAGATCAGGCGTGCGGCTTGCTGCGTGCGGCCTTGGGATGGCGTGTGGGAGAATTGCGCGGGTTCGACCGATCTGTGGCCGCGGCGCTAATGTCCCGAGTGAAGACACCAGCCAACCTTCTCATTACGGCGGGGCCGACGCACGAGCCGATCGATGCGGTGCGGTTCTTGGGGAATCGTTCGTCGGGTCGCATGGGTGTTGCTTTGGCGGACGAGGGTGCCCGGAGAGGGATGGGCGTGACGCTGTTGCTTGGGCCGGTCGCGGTGACGCCGAGCGATTCGCGGGTGAGGGTTCGGCGGTTCCGCACGTGCGAGGAACTGAGGAATCTGCTTCGGGAAGAGACCCCAGGGGCGGATATTTTGGTGATGGCGGCGGCGGTCGCGGACTATCGGCCCAAGATCGACCCGAAGTTCTTTGGCGGGAAGTTTCGGCGGATGAGCACGCCGTTGACGCTGGAGTTGGAGCCGACGCCGGATCTCCTGGCGGAGGTTGCGAAGTCGCGGCGTGCCGAGCAGTTGATGGTGGGGTTCGCGCTGGAGCCTCGGGAGGAGCTGATGGCGTCGGCGCGGTCGAAGCTGGAGCGGAAGTCGATCGACATGGTGGTGGCGAACCCCTTGGAGACGATGGACAGCGCGACGGTGGAGGCGACGGTGTTGTACCGAGATGGGCGCGAGGCGGCGACGCCGGGGATGATGACCAAGGAGTTGTTTGCGCCGTGGGTGCTGGGGCTGATCGAGGCGCGGTGGGGCGAAAAATAGGTTGTTTTTCGCGTTCGGCGTTCGGAGCTTCGCAACGCCCGATATCGCGGGTTGGTACGATGGGAACCCCGCCGGAGCGGGGTTTCTTGTCATTGATTGGAGCGTCTCATGCCCACCGAGTCTGCCGCGTATGTTGAGCTTCGTTCGTTGGTCCGCCGGGCGGGGACGCTGGGAGCGGTTGGATCGTTGCTCAATTGGGATCAGGAGACGTACATGCCCCACGCGGGTGGTGCGCACCGGGCCGAGCAGCAGTCGATGATCGCGGAGATCACGCACCAGCGGCGGACGGACCCGCGGATGGGTGAGCTGATCGGCAAGTGCGAATCGGACACGTCGCTGGACGATGCTGCGCGGGCGAACGTGCGCGAGATGCGGCGTGATTATGACCGTGCGACGAAGCTGCCGGGGGAGCTGGTCGCGGAGCTGGCGATGGTGGGGAGCCAGTCGCAGGAGGTCTGGAAGGAGGCGCGGGCCAAGAACGATTTCAAGATGTTCGCGCCGTGGCTGGATCGGATGATGTCGCTGACGCGGCGGAAGGCGGAGTGTTACGGAGCGCCGGTGTCGATCAACGGGACGCGCGGGGAGTTGTACGACGCGTTGCTGGACGAGTACGAGCCCGGGGCGTCGGCCCGCGAGATCGAGGGGGTGTTCACGCCGCTGCGGTCGCGGCTGAGCGGGCTGCTGGCAGAGATCGCGGCGAGCAAGGTGAAGGTGAACACCAAGGTTCTGTCGGCCAAGATCCCGGCCGAGAAGCAGCACGCCTTCGGGCTGGTGATCCTGGAGGCGATGAAGTTTGACCTGAAGGCGGGTCGGCTGGACGTGACGACGCACCCTTTCTGTTCGGGGATCGGGATCGGCGATACGCGGCTGACGACGCGGTACCGCGATGAGAAGTTCACGGACGCGCTCTACGGCACGATGCACGAGGCCGGGCACGGGCTGTATGAGCAGGGGCTGCCCAAGGAGAAGCACTTCGGCGAGCCGCTGGGCGATTCGATCAGCCTGGGGATCCACGAGAGCCAGTCGCGGATGTGGGAGAACTTCGTGGGGCGGTCCAAGCCGTTCTGGAAGTGGGCGCTGCCCAAGGCCAAGAAGGCGTTCGGGGCGGCGCTGAGTAAGGCGGATTTGAAGACGATGTACGCGGCGGTGAACACGGCGACGCCGAGTTTTATCCGAGTGGAGGCGGACGAGGCGACGTACAACCTGCACGTCATGCTGCGGTTCGGGCTGGAGCGGTCGCTGATCGCGGGTGATCTGAAGGTCAAGGATCTGCCGGGGGAGTGGAACTCGCGGTTCAAGTCGTATTTGGGGCTGGACGTCCCGGACGATCGGCGCGGGTGCTTGCAGGACGTGCACTGGTCGTTCGGGCTGATCGGGTATTTCCCAACCTACACGCTGGGGAACCTCTACGCGGCCCAGTTCTGGGAGACGATCAACGGGAAGATCAAGAACCTGGACGAGCAGATCGGCAAGGGGGAGTTCGGCGAGCTGCGCGAGTGGCTGCGGAAGAACATCCATGTGCATGGACGGCGGTACGGGGCGGGGGAGCTGTGCCGGAAGGTGACGGGGAAGGCGCTCAACGCGGACGCGCTGCTGCGGCACCTGGAGGGGAAGCTGCGGCCGATCTACGGGGTGTAGCGGGGTGTAGCGGGGGGGACGGTCGGGGCAGGATGGGGTCTGGCGGGGTGACGTGCGTCAGGCGTGGTTGAGTTCATCGCTGAACTCTGCGAGTGCCCGCGCGAACTCGTGCGGGCACTCGATCATGGGTGCGTGCCCGCAGCGGTCGAACCAGACGATGCGAGATTTGCGGATGCTTTTGAGGAAACCCTCCGCGGCCTCGGGGGGAGTGACGACGTCCTCGCGTCCCCAGATCAAGAGTGTCGGGACGTTGATGCGGTGGAGTTCGGAGCCCAGGTGGTTGCGTCGAGCGGTGCGTGAGAGGCGGACGATCGCTCGGGCGCCGCCGCGGCGTGAGAGCTCGGCGTGGGCGCGATCGACGTCGCCTGGGTGCATCTTGGAGCGGTCAAAGAACAGCTCGCCGATTTTTTCCGCGACCCATTCCTTGCTGGGTCTGATCTGGACTTCGCGGACCATGGTCCGCTCGAGCAGGCCCGAGGAGCCGGCGAGGACGAGCCCGCGCACGAGGTCGGGTCTTTCGATGGCGAGCTTGAGGGCGACGTGGCCGCCGAAGGAGTTTCCGACGAGAACGACGGGTTCGCGCACGTGCTGTTCGAGGAACTTGGCGGTGAGCACGGTCACGCCGTCGATCGAGCAATCGTCGCCGGAGAGGTCCAGGAGCGGGAGTTCGAGCATGACGCACCGGGCCTTGGACTTGACGCCCTGGACGACCTGGTCCCAGTGGTCGTTGAGTCCGACGAGCCCGTGTAAGAATACGAAGGGCTTTCCCTGACCGACCTCGACGACTTCGGCGGCGACCGGGGTGCCGGAGAGCCCGCTGATGGTCAGCACGGCCGGGCCGGCGCCGGGGCTGGCCCCGACGCTTGTTGATGCGGCTCGGATTGAACTCGGCTGAGTCGTCGTCAACACGCCCTCCGGGGTAGGCCTAGGCCTGCGGGATCGGACCGGCTCAATAGTACCGGCCCGAGCGCCCCGCGGGGGAGGGCGTGCCCCCGCGGGTCAATTCAATTTCCGGCCCGTTCCCGCGAGCGTGGGGGCGTGTCGCCCCCGTTGGGCGCGGACCCCGGCTATGTTCTCCCTTCTTTACGGAGACCTGTCCATGCCTTCACTCGACGTCGTCAGCCGTGTTGACTATTCCGAGATCGACAACGCCCTCAACAACACGAAGAAGGCTCTGATGCAGCGCTTCGATTTTCGCGGCACGACCTATGAGATCGCGGTGGACAAGAAGGAGAAGAAGCTCTCGCTCAACGCCGAGGACGGCACCAAGCTGTCGGCCATCCGCGAGACTTTCTTCACCCACGCTCTGCGTCGCGGGCTCAACGTCAAGAGTTTCGAGGTTGAGGAGCCCCTGCCCGGGGCGGGCGGGAATCTCAAGCAAACGTGCAAGATCCGCGAAGGGCTTGAGGGCGACCTGGCCAAGAAAATCGTCAAGCTCGTGAAGGAGAACAAGCTGAAGGTTCAGGCGTCGATCCTGGGCGACGAGGTGCGGCTGACTTCCAAGTCCATCGACGACCTCCGCGCCACGATGGCCATGCTCAACGCCGCCGAGGTCGAGGTGCCGCTGCAGTTCGTCAATATGAAGAGCTGATCTGGGTGCCGGGTTTGGTGGCAGCGGCTCTCCGAGCCGCGTTTCCCCTGCGCGTCATCGCGGCGACAATGAAAAACGGCACCGGTGCGAACCCGGTGCCGTTCGATTTCGTGAGTTTCGCCGCGGCGACTTACTTGTGCTCTTCTTTGTTCTCTTCGACGTTGGCCTGGGAGCTCGTGGGTTCTTTGCTGGACTTTGAGAACGCGACGACGAGTTCGGCCTGCCAGGGGTGCTCTCCCAGCCACTGCACCTTGCCGTCGGCGATGTCGTAGACGGCGCCGACGACCTTGAGTTCACCTTTGCTGACCATGTCGCGGACAGGCCCGCTGGTTTTGAGAAGGTCGAAGATCGTCTGCCAGACGTTTTCGGAGACCGCCAGCGACGCCAACTGCTTGTCGTCGGCGGCGGGGTTGAGTTTTTTGGCCCGCTCGACGGCGGGCTCGATGGCGGTGATCAGCGAGGGGACGTTGCCTTCGAGCTTGGCGTGCGAGGCGGCCGCGCCGACCGCGCCGCACTTGGTGTGACCCATGACGACCAGGAGCGGTACGTGGAGGTGCTCGGCGGCGTACTCGATGGAGCCGGCCTCGTGGGGTCCGGCGACGTTGCCCGCGACCCGCATGACGAATACGTCGCCGACGCCGCGATCGAAGACGCGTTCGACGGGGATCCGGGAATCGGCGCAGGTGAGCACGGCGGCGAAAGGCTTCTGGCCCTCGTCGGCCAGCATCTTTCGGCGTGATGCGTCGACGTGCGGATCTTCGGCGGCCGACTTGACCCAGCGTTCGTTTCCTTCTTGGAGCAGCGTGATGGCCTCGTCGGGGGTTGGTTGGGCGGACGGCTCGGCGGACTTGGTGCCCGAGCCGGAGACCGAAGACCCGCCCTTGGCATCGGGGTTCTCCTGATCGCGTGCTGCCGGTTTTTTCTCCGCGGCCGCGGCGCCCTTGCTCTTGCTTGAAGGGACCGGGGGCGGGGAGAGACTCTTGCCGGGGAGCGTCGGGGGAGAGGCCTTGGGTTGCTCGGCGGCGTCGTGCCCGCTCGGGGCGTGCTCGGGCGTGCTGGTCTTGGTCGGAGCGGGCTCGTGCGGGGGCTCGGCTCGTGTAGGACTCCACGCCCAGGCCGCGGTTGCACCGCCGACCAACGCCACACACGCCGCACGCCCTGCCACGCTCAAGATCCTCTGAATCATCCTTTGAACTCCCGTGTTGAGCCACGCGGAACGCAGGCTCTTGACGGGTTTTCGGATGTTGAAGTCGGGAGCTTGACGGAGATCGTCCGGGTACTCGAAGTCCCAGAACTTCATCGGGGATCAGGCCCCCCGGAACAAGGCGACGCACGCCGACTGACCGTGGAGGAAACTCTCCCCGCCGATGGGGCCGATTTCTCCGGCCGCCACGAACCCGGCGAGTGGGATGGGGTGCGGTTGACCGGGTGAGGCGGGGGCGATCGCGTGCCCGGACTTGGCGAGTTCTTCTCCGCTGGAGGCGGGGGCGAACGCTCGCAGCACGGCGGCCACGTCGTGGTTGGGCCGACCGAACAGCTTTGATCCGCGTCCGTTGCAGGTGATGAGCAGGGCCCCCGCCGGGCGGTCGTACAACTTTTGTGCGTCCATGAGCAATGAGAGGTCTTCGCTGGCGGTGGTGGCGTCGCGAAAGTGCAGGCGGATGGTCTGCCCGGTCTTGACGAGGTCCCCGACGGCCATCGCGCCGCTCTTTTTGTCAACTCCCATGACGTTGCGGATGAGGAAGTCGCCGCGCCCGAAGCGGTCTTTGTACTCGTTGATCACGCGTCCGACGAAGAGCCCGGCTTCGAGTTTCAAGCGGTCTTCTTCGGGCAGGTCTCCCACGGCCTCGTGGACCGCTTCGAGCGCGGGCCGTCCCGCCAATTGCAAGATGATGTTCCCGCGTGCCTTGGTAATGACCATCGGCGGTCCGAACGGCCTGCACCCCTGGCTGACCACGGTGTCTACGCGCAGCGCACCCTTGATGCTCACTCCTACGCCGCCGCTTGCCATGACACGATCGTTGATGATGAGCCGGTTCCCCCCCGGCCCTCCGGCGGAGCCGGACGCCATGCCCCCGAGCAGCACGGGCCTGGATCGCCGCTCGCTGCCCGGCGTGCCGTGCTGATGGGCGAATCCCATCGCTGCGCTCATGGCGGGCAGCAGCTTCACCATCGGGACGCTGAAGGGGTCGGCGAAGAAGATTGTCGCGCGGAGCGACTCGTCCACGCCCATCCGGGCCGCGATCGCCGCCGCGTCTTCGGGGCCCGTCTGGACCTTGATCAGCTCTTCGGCGGTGAACGGCTCGAATGTCGCTCCCGGTGCCCGGAGGGTCAGGATGGAGAGCCCGGGAACGCGCTCCAGTTCCAACTGTCCGCCGACGACGGACTCTCCGCTCACGCCGATGACGCACCCGGCGCGCGTCCGGGCCGCAACCGTTCCCGCGATCGAGGCCGCGGACCCGGCGTGGTGGGGCGAGATGAAGACGAGAGCCAGGTCGGCGGCGTCGCCTCCCAGCGTGGCGACGCACTGCTCGGCGGCGAGCGCGGCGGCGATTTCAGCGGACGGGTGGCCGGAGACACCGCAGGCGGCGCGGGGCTCGGTTGGGATCGAGGATGGCATGGTGGGGGGGGGCATGGTTGATGAGGGAACGGGTCTGGCAGCGCCCGTGCGTGCGGCGCGGCAGAATCCGCTCCTGGGAGCACTTCGAGGCCCCGATCATTCGCGTGCCCGGTGTCAAGAGCCGGGCGCGGCGCCCGATTTCACGAAAAGCTGGCTCGGTCGGTCGGAGGAGCCCGGCGGTTGCGACGCTGGGAGCGCGTTGATGGCACGGCTGATAACTCTGAGAAGCAACGATTTGGGGAACGAGAGGGGGCGAGATGCAACCGATTCCGCTCCCGGCGGTAGACCCAGATTGCCAGAAACCGGCAGGATTTTACCCGAATGGTCGTGCGAGCAAGCGCATGGCTTGCATCAGCGGGGATGTGTGGTACATTCAGGAGTCTCGTTTTCTGTGTCGGATGTGTTCAATTCTCGAAGTGTCGTCAGTGGGGGTTTTTTTTAGGGAGTATTTCACATGAAGATTGGTCGCACTTTGTTTGCATTGGCGATGGTGGCTGGTTCCACCGCCGCGCTCGCCGGGGACGATATCGTCCGCGTCGAGAAGCAGGTTCCGAACGTCCTGCCCACCGAGATCAACGGCATGCCGTACATGAACGTGTTCAGCAACCGTTCGACGCCCGTGAGCGTGTACGACAACTCGACGGGGACGTTCTTCTCCACCGGCTCGACGCCGCGTTGGAACACGATGGACGATTTGCAGTTCACGGCCGTCGCGGCGGGCTACACCGGGCAGGCCGAACCGATTCTCGGCTGCGACGGGCCGCTCCCCAACGGCAACATCCTGACCGACCAGTTCGCGGTCGGATTCGTGTACAACGGCGGCGACAGCCTGGGCAACCCGCTGCCGCGGGTGCAGATGCAGGTCCGCTTCTTTGACACCGACGTGTGGAACACGGCCGACGACCCGGTCAACAACCCCGCGCTGTTCATCGGCGGCTTCAACCTGAACTTCCTGACGCTGCCCGCCCAGACCGGCAACGTCATCTTCACGACGGCGCTGTTCAGCATTCTGAACCCCGACAGCAGCATCCACCGCTACTTCTTCCCGAACGCCAACGTGGGCGTGCAGTACACGTTCATGAAGGAAACCGTGGACGGCTCGGGCACGTTCGACATCCCCGCCACCGTGTACACCGCGGGCTTTGCCAACGGCACGGCCACGACCAACGCGTGCGGGAACGTCGGGCCTGTCGTCGGCGGCTCGGCCGCGATCTACATGCGTGACGCGAGCGGCGACGGCAGCTTCCAGCAGACCGAGTACCGCAACTTCACTCAGCCCACGAACGCCAACTTCTGGCTGCAGATCACCGGTGCCTGCGCCGTTGACTTTGACGGCGACGATTTCCCCACGGGCGACGACTTTGACGCCTACGTGGCGGCCTTCGAGGCCGGCGACATTTCGTCGGACTTCGACGGTGACGGCTTCGTGACCGGCGACGACTTCGACCGGTTCGTGGCGGCCTTCGAGAAGGGCTGCTAAGCCCGGCTCGGTAGTCCGGTTCGGAAGATTGAGTTCTTCACGCAGCCCCGGTCGAAAGACCGGGGCTGTTTTCTTGGATGAGCCGGCGAGTGGCGCTGGTTTCGTGGTACTGAGGTGGGGTCCGCCGCGTCTCAGTGCCTTCGTCCGTGCAGCGGTCCGAGTCGCGCGAAGGCACTGACATCGGTAGGAACCGATGTCAGTGCCACGAGTCCAGAGCGGCCTGCTCGGGCGCAACGAAAAAAGCCCTCGGCCTGGGCCGAGGGCTTGGGTGTGAGAAGAGCTTGGCAAGGGTTAGTCGATCCGCTTGCTGACGGTCTGGGCTGAGGTCTTTGATGCCTTCACGTCCGTATCCGGGCGGATCTCGATGACGGCGGGCTTGCTGGGGCGGGCGATCGGGGCGAAGGACGAGGCGCCCGCGTTGACGGTGTTGCGGGCATCGAGGTCGATCTTGGCGCGGTTCTCGTAGTTCATGGTTTCTTTCGCCTTGCCCAGGCCGGCGAGCTGGGCCTCTTGCTTGCTGCGGATCTCTGAGAAGCGAGCGGTGAGCTGTTCGAGGCTGTTGACGCGGTAGCGGCTGTGCTCGTCGATGGAGTCCTGGCGCTTCTTCATGGTCTCGATCATGCGGTCGTTGCGGCCGATGGAGTCGATCTGGCGGTCCAGGGCCCAGAGCTGGCTGCTGAACTGGGCGTGCTCGGTCTCGAGCTGGGCGGTGAGGTCGCTGAGGCGTTGCTCCTGCTGGGCGAGGTAGCCCATGTCGCGGTCGAGTTCGGCGACCTTGGTGGAGTAGACGCCGATGACTTGCTGCGTGCGTTCGGCCCGGCTGTAGGCCTCCTTCAGGTCCATCGACTCGTTGCCGAAGGCGATGCGGACAACCGGGACGAGGGCGTTGGTCGAGGCGTAGACGCCCGCGCCCTGGGAGATTGCCATCTCGGCCTTGGTGATGAGGGGCTGGAGGTCCGTGAGGTCGGCCTGGGCCAGCTCGACGACGCGGGTGGAGACCTCGCGGTCGCGGGTGAGCTGGGCGACTTGTTCACGGACTTCGGCGAGGTCGCCGCGGACTTCGCTGATCTTCTCCGGGTACTGGGCCTCGAGGCTGCGGAGCTGGGCCCGCAGCGCGACGGGGTCCTTGATGGCCTTGTCGAGGTGGGAGTTGATGTGGCTGCGGGTCTGGGTGAGGATGGCCCCGACTCGTTCGGGCCCGGCGACCAGCACGGCCGCCCCGCCCGCCAAGCCCGCGATGACTGAGTACCGAACGATGCACTTGCTCAAACCCATGACTGTCTCCTAAAAGCTTGGCCGGCGGTAGGCCGTCGGCGGTGTGGTGCTCGGGGAGGTTGTTGGGATCGAGGGTTTCTGAGTTTCAGAGCCGAGCGGGGATTTTGGGGTTGCGGGTTCTCAGACGTGGAACCGGTGCGTTGGGAGTTGCGGGTGGGGATCTGTGTGGCAGAGTTTGGGGTGGGGCGTGAGAAGAGGAAGAGTCGGCTCGGCGAGCTGACCTACTTGGGACCTACTTAAGAACGAACGGGTTGGCGAAATTCGGTGAGCCGTGCCCCTAACAATGCATCGACGCCCACGGTGCGCTCACAGGTTGGTGAACGGGGTCGCTGATCGGGAGTTCTTGCAAGGAAGGATCGCGGACCATGCTGACGCTCTTGACCACGAACTTCATCGGGCGTCTCAAGGCCAACGACCAGGCGGCGTGGTTCGAGCTGTGGCAGACTTTCGGGCCGGTGGTGCGGGCGCAGTTGACCAAGTGGGGGAAGGGTCGGATCGGCAGCGAGACGGTGCGCGATTTGTCGCAAGAGACGCTGGCGGCGTTGTCGGAGTCGATTGATCGCTATGACCCGGCCCGTGGGGCGCGGTTCTCGACGTGGCTGCTGGCGATTGCGAAGCACGTGCTGGGTGATGAGATGGACCGGCGGAATGCGCTCGGGGCCAAGCGCGGCGGGTCGAAGAAGGCAGCGGTTTTGGATGAGAGTTGGATGGGCGCGGCGACCACGGCCGGGGTTGATGAGCAGTACGAGGCGGCGGTGTTTCGCGCCAAGGTCGAAGCGGCGATCCGGATGGTGGAGAAGGAGACGGATTTCACGGATTTTTCGATCTATCGGATGAGAGTGCTGGACGGGCAGAGCGGGAAAGAGGTGGCGGCCGCGCTGGGGACGAGCGAGCCGACGGTGAGCCGGAGACTGGCGAAGGTGCGGGAATCGCTGCGGCGGCGGCTGGCTGAGGTGATCGCGACGTACAGCTTCACGGATGACGAACGCGAGGAGGCGGCGCGAAACGGGCTGGAGCTGAATCCCAAAGTTGATCCCAACGGGAACCCGTCGGCGCCGTTCGATGAGCCGGGGTTCGATGAGGCGATCGCGGAGATTTATCACCAGCAACTGGAGCTTCGGCGGAGCGACGAGGCGAATCAGGTGCGGTGAGCGGGTGAGTTCATTGGCGGCGCTTGGCTCGGGCGAGCGACGTGTTGGGAAGAGAAGGCGAAGGCTCGGCTCGGAGAGCCGACCTACCAAGGACGAGGAACACATGGACCCTATCGCTACCCCTGCCATGGCCATTGCGGCGATCCTGCTGGTGATCGCCGCGGGCGTGCTGGTCATTCTGTTCGCGGTGAAGATCTTCACATGGATCGGGTACGCGATCCGGCACGTTTTTCGCTTTGTGTCGGGCGAGGTGATGGACGTGCTGCGGGTGATCGGCGCGACGGTCACGGGTGTGCTGATGGTGCCGATGGTGCTGGGGAACGTCATCATCGGGCGCTGGTCGGCGGCGGCCCACTACGGGCGCGGCGTGACGGGCGAGATCCGCAACGTTGGGCTGTCTGTGTACCGCATTCTTTTCGGGCACCCGGCCCGGTTTTTGGGGTTGACGGCGCTCACCGAGGGCGTTGAGAAGCGCATGCCGGTGATGGTGGCGCAGGCCCCGGGGGCGGACGCGCCGAGCAAGCGGACGGGGCAGTTCGAGGGGTACAAGATCGTGGGTTCGCTGCCGGGCGGCGGGTCGGGGAGCAAGCTGTACGTTGCGGAGCCGGACGCGACCAAGCGGGCGGTCTTCGCGCGGATGGGGCGCGGCGAGCTGAGCCAGGTGGTGATCAAGTCGTTCAGCATGAACGACGGGAGCAGCCTGCCGCAGATCGTGCGAGAGAGCCGCTCGCTGGACGCGGCCAAGAAGTTGGGGCTGGTGCTCGACCACGACCTGACGCCGGATCGGTTTTTCTATGTGATGGAGTACGTGCCGGGGCAGTCGCTGTCGATCGTGACGCAGCAGTTGCACACCGCCAGCGCGCCGGGCGGGCTGGATGCGAACCCTCTGCGCAGCGGCACGGGGTACGTGGTTGATCTCTTGAAGACGCTGGACACGTACCACCGCGGCGGGCTGTGGCACAAGGACGTGAAGCCGGACAACATCATTGTTGATGGCACGCGGGCCCACCTGGTGGATTTCGGGTTGATCACGCCGCTGCGTTCGGCGATGACGCTGACGACGCACGGGACGGAGTACTTCCGCGACCCCGAGCTTGTGCGGCTGGCGCTCAAGGGCGTGAAGGTGCAGGATGTTGATGGCACGCGGTTCGATATTTTCGCCGCGGGCGCGGTGTTGTACTCGGTGATCGAGAACTCGTTCCCGGCCCACGGCGTGCTGTCGCAGATCACGAAGCGTTGCCCGGAGGCGCTGCGTTGGGTGGTGCGGCGTGCGATGACGGACTATGACAAGCGCTACCCGACGGCGGCGGCGATGGCGGAAGATCTGATTTATGTGGCGACGAACCGCGATCCGTTCGCGGTGAAGCCGTTCGAGCTGCCGAGCATGCGGGCGGCCGAGGGCGTGGATAACACGGCGCCCTCGACGGTGCTGGACCCGGAGATCGCGGCGGTTGCGGCGGCGGGTTCGCCCCGCGGGGCAGGCGCGGCCGGGTTTGCGGGCGCCGACGTGGGTGCGCGCGGCCCGCGGACTGCGCCGAAGTTGACGTTGACCAATTGGTGGACCGGTGCGCACAAGGCGGAGGGCGTGGTGGAGGCGCGGGTGAGCCCGGCTGCTCCGGTTCCGCCCTTCGCGGCTCCGATGGCGGCGGGTATGGCGGCGCGGCGTTCGCCGGTGCAGGGTGCGCCGCGGCGTTCTGCGGAAGAACAGCTCAAGCGTGCGCGGGCGCGGGTGGACGCGGCCAGGGCCCGCGGGAAGTCACGACTTGTCCTGCGCGGTCGGGCCGGCGTTGGGAGGGGCAAGCCCTTTGATTCCGGTCCCAACGCGGGGATCGTGATGGCGAGCGTGCTCTTCCTGACGGCGTGCGGGATCGGCGTAACCTCGTACATCAAGGCGGGGCTGCGTGGGCAGGGACCGACCACCGAGGTTGAGTCGGTCGATGGGCAGGACGTGTACGCGCGGAACGGCGAGAACTCGGGCGAGCAGTCGTGGTCGCGGGTTGTGTCGCTGGTGCCGCCGACGTTGCCGGAGCTGCCGGCGCGGCCGGTGGCGAAGCAAGGTTCGTTGGTGTCCGCGGCGGTGTACGAGATCGGGCGTGACGCGGCGAGCACTCCTGAAGAATCCAGTGAGACGGACGCGGCGGTGTCCGAAGAGCTTCATTCGGACGGGCGAGTTCTCGTCGTGGTCGATCTTCCCAGGCCTTTGTCTTCGGTGAACCAGGCCGCGGTGGCGCGGCTGGCCGGACGGTTGGTGGCGGCGGGATTCTCGGTGGACGGCGACTATCCGGGGAACACCGCTGGAGCGGAGGCGATGAAGTCGCAGTTGGAGCTGACGGCCCGGGCGATCGCCGAGTGCGGTCAGGCGGGGCCCGAGACCGAGGCGGCGCGGAAGCTGCTGGGCGATTGGATCGCGCGGACGAGCGGCGTGGACCTGACGCTGTGGGTGCGTCGTTCGGACCCGTCGAGCGATTCGGTGGAGGTTGAGTATTTTCTTGTGGGGCCGACGTTCAAGGCGATGGGGGCCAACGACGCGGAGCGGGCGCGCGAGCGGTTCGAGGTGGCGCTGAAGGTGCTGCACAAGGGCGTGTGAGGCCGGCTAGGTGGCGTGTGAAACTTCCACGAGCCGCGCGAGGGTGCGGGTGGCGTCGCCCTCGTCGATAGCGTTCTGGCACATGCGTACACCGACGGCCAGGTCGGGCGCGGCGGCCCCGACGACGAGGGCCGCGGCGGCGTTGATGAGCACGATGTCGCGGGTGGGGCCCGGCTCGCCGGCGAGGATGTCCTTGAACAGTTCGGCGGCGCGTTCGAGGGAATCGGCGCGGAGCTGGTCGAGCGTGGCGTGACGCAGGCCGACGCGGTCGGGGTGGATGGTGTCGATGCGGATGGCGTGGCGTTCGACGTGGGCGACTCGGGTGGGCGCGCCGATGGAGATTTCGTCGAGGCCGTCGAGCCCGTGGACGACCATGGCGCGTTCGGTGCCGAGATTGGCGAGTGCTTTGGCCATGGGCTCGACGAGGGATTCGGAGTAGACGCCGATGAGCTGTCGTTTGGCGTTGGCGGGGTTGGTGAGCGGTCCGAGGAGGTTGAAGATGGTGGGGAAGCCGAGGGAGCGGCGTGCCGTCATGGCGTACTTGACGGCCGGGTGATGGTGGATGGCGAAGCAGAAACAGACGCCGGCGGTGTCGAGACACTTGGCCTGGGTTTCGAGCGAGGCGTCGATGTTGACGCCGAGGGCGGCGAGTACTTCGGCGGAGCCTCGGCCGGTGCGGCTTCGGTTGCCGTGCTTGGCGACGCGGATTTTCTTGGGCGCGGCGGCGGCGGCGACGATGGCGGCGCAGGTGGAGACGTTGAAGGCCTTGGGCGCGCCGCCGGTGCCGCAGGTGTCGATGATGGGCGCAGCGATGGAATCTTGAACGGGGACGTGCGCGGCGTGCCGGCGCATGGATTCGGCGGCGCCGGTGATCTCGTCGACGGTGGCACCGCGCGATTGGATGAGGGCGAGAAGGGCGGCGATCTGGGCGTCGTCGGCGTGGCCTTGGAGAATTTCATCGAACGCCTGAGCGGCCTGAGCGCGGGTGAGCGATCGGCCGGTGAGGATCAGCGCGAGTGATTCGCGGATGGGCATGGCGAGCATGGTAGCGGAAGAAAGGTGAGGGCCGGGCTGTGATGAGCACGAGGGACAGGCGGTAGACACAGGTTGAGAACTTGTGCCACTCGCAACGGTCGAAACATGAGGTACCATGGCGCGATTGTGCGCGGGGCTCTTAGGGGTTGGGTAGATCGGCCAGGGTGAGGTCGAGGGCTTCGCGGATTTCTTTGGTGAGGCCGCCTGAAGAGGTGGCGAGCCAGTCGCGGTGCTCGGGGCGTGCGACGCCGGCGGCGATGGCGGTGGCGACGAGCGTGCGGCGGATGTCGCCGTCGCTGTCGCGGGTGAGGAGGAGCGTGATGACCTCGCCGACGGTCTTGGCGTCGTCGGCTTTGAGGGCGGCGGCGTAGAGGCGGCAGCCGTCGGCGATCCAAGTCTGACGCCGGAACTCCTCGAACATTTCCCAGAGCGTGTCGTCGTTGCCGGCGCTGCGTTTGGCGGCGGGGATCTTGGCGTCGAGCTGCGTGCTCAGGCGCTTGAACCAGGCGAGGCTCTTGGCGTCATACCGCCAAGGATCGGACCAGCGGCGGCCGAGCATGATCTCGTAGGCGGACATGTCGGCGGGGGTGTTCATCGACCCCTCGTCGCGCCCGTGGATCGCGAGGTCAAGAACCTGGATCGCCTGGTCGTAGTCGCCCAGCGTTTCGTTGAGGGCGTACCAGGAGAGGCGGTCGGCGTAGTCGCCGGTGTGCCGCCAGGCGAGGGCGATCTCGCGGGCCTGGGCGAAGCGTTCGCGGCTGGCGGGGCGCGATTGGGCGAGCTGGCGGGCGAGGTCGGTGATGAAGAAAAGGACGGCGGGGCGGAGTTCGGCGGGCCCGAGACGCCAGTTCTCCCAGAGCCAGCAGCAGGGTCCGGTGGCGTCGTGGAGGGAACCGGCGCGGATGAGGCGTTTGGTTTCGTCGAGACGGGCGAAGAACTCGGCGGCACGCCATGGCTTGCCGGGGGCGTTCAAGTCTCGGGCGGGTTCATGGATCGGAGCGGCGAGGTTGTCTTCGAGTTCGCAGGCGAGTCGGTGGGTCGTGCTGATGCGGGCCGCGGCGCGTTTTTCGTGGCCCATGGACCAGCCCTGGTCGGCGCAGGCGAGTTTGTCGAGGAAGAAGCTGGCCTCGAAGAGGATTTCGAGGGGGCGGGTTTTTTTCTGCACGTCAGATTCTTTTTCGCGGTCGGTCGTTCCCCAAGGCCAACCTGCTGCCTTGATCTCGCTGCCGTCTTTCCATTTCGACCACATTCGCTGTTCGGCAGATTTTTCCAAAATTCTGGCTGCGCGGTGAACATGAAGACCTTTTCCGATCGTCTCCAGAGGTCCGTGTCGCCGTGGTCGGAGCTGAACCCCGATCGAACCTCGGGGGCGGTGGAGTCTTTCGGTGAGCGGCCTGATGACCTTGTCGTACTCCTCCGCGTCTTCGACCTGGAGGACTCGGCGGACGACGCAGCGGTCGCGGACGAACTCGGAGAGCGTTTCGCTCTCGGCGAGATACTTTGCGAACCAGTCTTCCTCGCCGGGCTTGAGGGAGTAGACGAACAGGAGGCGGTAGTCGCGGTTGGCCTCTTCGATGAGCTGTAGAAGGGGTTCGGTGCGGATGAGGTCGGGGATTGGGGCACCGGGGCCTGCGGGTGCCGGGATTGGTTGGGCGGGCGGGGGCTTGTGCTGGCCGTGCCGGGTGGGAAGAGGGAGATCGTGGCGGTGAGGCACGCAGTCAGGAAGGGATGTGCGAGCAACATGCCGGTGTCCTTTCCCGCGTGATTCGAGCGAGCGGCGGGGTCCGGTACGGTTGATCGGCGTGCGGGGGTGCGATCACCTTCAAAAAAGGTGCGTGCGCCCGGTTGGGCGCACGCGCGTTTGAACGGGATTTCAGGCCGCCTTGCTGGCCCGCAGAACGCGTGCCTCAGGCGTTGCGGCGTCGGCGGCCGGCGGCGAGCCCGAGCAGCCCGAGGGCCGAGAGAGCGCCTGGGGCCGGAACCACGAAGTTGAAGCTTGGGCCGTAGAAGCCGTTGTCGGCCGCAGAGAAGTTGGTGGGGCGCTCGAAGATCCCGTTGATGAAGCTGTAGGTGGCATCGAAGAAGGCGAGCTGGGGAGCGACGGTTTGAGCGACGTTGAACGCGAGGCGGTCGGTGCTGTTGGCACCGTTGTAGCCGCCGACGATGTAGCCCGTGCCGGCGGAGAGGGAGATGCTTGGGACGGGGACGACGCGCCAGATCCCGTCGAGGGTTGCGGCGGTGCCCTTGGGGATGACAACCGACGTGAGCAGGGTGCCGTCGGGTGCCCATATGCCCACTTTGTGGTCGACGGAGAGCCCATCCTGTCCGTCGTCGTACCACGAGAGGTGGGTGACGGAGACGGGCTTGATGACGTCGAACTGCCAGCCGACGGACTGGTCGCTGTTGCCACCGGCCAGTCCGGTCGCGGTGTCAAAGTCGACGGCGTGGCCGGCAAGGGCCGACGAGGCGACGGCGAGGAAGGCGGCGGCGATCACACTTCGTTGAACCATGGCGTCCCCCTTGAGTTCCGGCAGGAATCGCCGGGCTTGTTCAAAGAGAACTCACGGGTGAGGGAAATCAAGGAAAATTGCGGGATTTCTTGGCGGGTTCGGGGACACGCCGTGCTGAGCCCAGCCGGCGTTTGGATGCAAGTTGTTCCTGGCCTAGGGGTTGAGCGTGTTGCGACGGGAGTCGGCAGCGCGAAGGGCTGGTGAGATCACGTCGTGGCGGCGCGGATGAGGGCCGAGGCGGCGTCGGAGGCGATCATTCGTGCGGCGGCCCGTTCGGTCATGGCGGGGGTGAGGGGCCCGACGTTTGGGCCGACGTCAAAGTGGGACGTGTCGACGAGGGCCCCGAGTTCGAGGGTGAGGGCTCGGGCGCGGATGTCGCCGCGGACGCGGGCCTTGGGGCCGACCCAGAGCGTGGGTGTGACGATGGCCTTGGCTTCGAGCGCTCCGTGGAGTTCGATGCCCGCCCCGGCGTAGATCGACGCGGCCATGACCCAGCCCTTGCGTTCGATAACGAGCCGGCCGCAGGTTTCCAGGCGTGCGGCGTGGTGAACGCCCTTGATCGAAACGTCGTCCAGGCGCAGCGGCTTGTAGCAGCGCGGGCACGAGAGCGTGAGGGCGCGCGCGGCGGCGTCGAACCCGCGGTGGCAGTGGTAGCAGGTGACGGCGCGGGTTGGTTGACCTTGGAGCACGGTGCTCATGGGGGACCTAGTGAGGGACGCGGGGAGAGTGGGTATGAGGAGAAGTAGGACGGGAAGTCACAGGCGGGACGCCTGTGCCACGAGGTTGGGTAGGGGAGAGGGACGGCGCGAGTTGTTTGTGAAACAGAGCGAGCCCGGGGCGCTCGTGACGGGGCCTCAATGGTGATCGAGTCCTGTCCGTGGCGCTCCGGGCTCGTTGATTGCGGCGGAGTGAAAGAACTGTGTCCGGCGATTACTCGCTGACGGCCTCGGCGGGGCGGGTCTTGTTGATCCCGGCCAGCTTGGCCTCAAGCCCCGCGAACGCGGCGGCGAGGTTTTCGGGCGCAGCGCCGTTGACGGTGTTGTTGCCGTTGCGGTTCGGCGCGGCGGGGCGCTGAGCGCGGGTGTCGTTGCTGTTGGCGTAGGGCTGGGTCTGAGTCTGCGTTTGAGCGCTGGCCTGCTGGGTGAGGGTCTTGCCTGCGTCGGGTCCGACGCGGCAGTTGCCGCTGAAGGACGCGCCTTCGACCACGACCAACGTGCCCGCGACGATGTCGCCGGTAACACGGGCCTTGGAGTTGAGGGTGACGCGCTCGCGGGCGGTGATGTTGCCTTCGACGGTGCCGTCGACGATGATCTTTCCGGCGTCGAGCGCGGCCTTGCAGGCCGCGCTGTCGCCGATCTGGAGTTCTCCCTTGGAGGAGATTCGGCCTTCGACCTTGCCGAGGATTCGGGCGGTGGTGTCGAAGGTGAGTTCGCCCTTGATCGACGTGTCGGCCCCGATGACGGTCATGCTGCTGGTGTGGTCGCTCATTGGTGTTCCTTCACCCTGGTGTGTTCGCCCGGTCCCCGAGCGGTGTGTGCCGTAGAACCCGACGCAGGGTTCGCGGTTGCTGGTTCGCTCGTGGGGTTTGCGGTCCGCCGTGCGAGCGGTGTGAGCATCGACAGCGCACGAAAACGCGGCTGAATATCGCGTTGAAGTTTGCGCGTGCCCGGGGCGGGTACTGGGTTGGAAGGTGGCGAGCCCGAGGTACCCCGTGTGAGATGGTCGGGTTATCGGTGCCCCATCAGCGCGAGCACAAGCTCGACGGCGATCAGGATGATGACGATCCATTCGAGCAGTTCGAGGCGGTTGGCGGATTGCCGGCCCGAAAGTTTTTGATAGATGCTCTCCAGCGTGCCGAGCTTGCGGAGGATGGTCGTGTCCCACTCGGGCAGGTGCAGGCGGTCTGCGGCGAGACGGTAGAGGCGAGCCAGGTACTGGTCGCCCACGAGCTTGAGGGCGTTGTTGACGTTCTCGAAGAGGAGTGAGCTTTCCATCTGGAGTTCGGCCACGCGGTCGAGGTTGGGTGTGTTGGAGCCGGGAAGGAGGGCGTTGAGCGCGCCCAGGCCTTTGCGCGGGCGGAGGGTGGGGACGGAGGCTTCAAGGGCGGCGTCGAGCTGGTCGTCGAGATAGCGCATTTCGAGAAGCTCGACGTTGGCGAACTCGAGGATGCTGCGGGCGTCGTTGGGCTCGTCGAGGAAGAGGAGTGCGGCGTTCCAGTCGATGACGGCCGCGTCGTGAGGAGTGTAGGAGATGCGGCTGACCATCGCGTCGTGGATCTCTTGATCGGAGAGCGCGCGGGGTTCGGAGCGGAGGATGCGGGCGAGGGTTGGGGTGTTGGCCGCGATGAAGGAGATCGGATCGCGGAGCGTGTGGGTTGCGGCGCTGGCCTGCGTGTGGCCCGGCTCGGGCATCTCGAACTGGTAGAGGACATAGTTTTCCGTGCGCTCAACGATCGTGGGGCGGGTGATGGCGGCTTGGGACTCTTGAAGGATGGTGCTGACCACGCGGCGTGCTTCATCGAGGAGCGGGCGGCACTCGTAGAGCGCTTCGGCCAGGGGGACCAGCCCGGCGAGCGGGCCGGCGTAGGGGATGTGGAACGTGATGGTGACCGCGCCGAAGTCGTAGATGGTGATGTCGGCGCGCGGCGCGGTGGTGAGGCCGGCGATGGCGAGCGGGGACGTGGGCAGGGCGACTCGGATCGGTGTGGGCTTGAACTCGAAGTAGATGGGGGCGGGTTTGGCGGGAGAGGTCGGAGGGATGGTGTTCGCGGCGGGAGAGGGGATGGATTGGTCGAGCTTTCCGCACGAGTTCAGGAGCGCGGCTGCGCGGGGGAGATCGATCGCCAGGCCGATGTCGAACGCGAAGAGGGCGAGCACGGTGCAGCGGAGGTTTTCTGGAGTGGCATTGGGCATTCGTGATTGGGCATTCGTGAAGATGTGACATCAACCTTTAGCGGGATCGATGTTCATGGCGCGGAGGTGGGCGAGGACGAGGAAGATGGCGTCCACGGGGGCGGCGTCGCCGGCCTTGTCGCGGATGGGCATCCAGTAGTCGGTGCCGAGTTCCTTGGCGGTGGCGACGATGAGGTCATAGGTATTGTCAGCGACCCAGCGTTGGATGGAGCTGGGTTTCTTCTCGGCGATGAAGTCGGAGAGGTAGCCGTTGACGGTGCTGTTGGCGCGGCCCGTCTGGGCGACGACCTCGGCGATGGTAGCGCCCTCGGAGAACATCATGAACGCGGCGGATTTGGTCATGGACATGCCGCGGGGTTTGCGGGTGGTGTCTGGGCCGGGGTCATCTCTGGTTGGAGGGGCGGGGGTCTCGGCGGTGGACGGCGCGAGGTTGTGTTGTTGGCAGTAGCCGAGGATCGCCTCGAGGAACGCGGGGCCGAACTCGGTGAGCTTGCGCTGGCCGACGCCTCGGACGGCGAGCATGGCGTGGTCGTCACCGGGGCGTTTGCTGGCCATCTCGCGGAGGGTGACGTCGCTGAAGACGACGTAGGGCGGGACGTTGCGTTCGTCGGCGAGCCGACGGCGGAGGGCGCGGAGTTCTTCGAAGAGTTCCTGGGTGGCGGGGTCGTCGGAGATTCGCTCTTCGCCGCGGACGACGCGTGTGCCGCTGGAACCGCTCCCCTGAGCAACGCTGGGTTCGACGAGTGTGACTGGGCGTTCGAGCTTGAGCACGGCCCGGGCGTGCTCGCCCATCTCGATGACGGGGTATTCGCCGTTGGTGCGGTTCAGTGCGCTCTGGTCGACCAGTTGGTTGATGTAGCTGGAGACGAGTTCTTTGGGCGTGCCTTTGAGTTGGGCGAACGTGGTGAGCGTATTGTGACCGCGCAGGCGGATCCGTTCGGTGTTCGCGCCCACGAGCACTTCGGTGAGATGGCCTGCGCCGAAGGAGTTGCCCGAGTGCTGGTTCATGCGGAAGACGCAGGAGATGATTTTGCGGGCGATCTCGGTGCCTTCGGGGTTTACGGCCAGCTCGCCGAGGCAGAGATCGCACGCGCCGCAGTTGGGTGTTTCGTAGCCCTGGCCGAAGTACTCGGAGAGGACTTTGTGGCGGCAGCGCGGGCTGTCGCAGACTCGTTGCATCTGGTCGAGCAGCCCGAACTGGACTTGCAGGGACGCGGCGAGGGCGGCGGCGGCCTCGTCGCTGTCCACCTCGGCCTCTTCGGCGCTGCGGGTGATGAGCTGCTTCCAGCGGATCGGGTCCGAGGGCGAGTAGAGCATCACGCACTCGGCGGGCAGCCCGTCGCGGCCGGCGCGGCCGGTCTCTTGCTGGTAGGCCTCGATGGATTTGGGCATCGCGGCGTGGACGACGCAGCGGACGTTGCTGCGGTCGATGCCCATGCCGAAGGCGACGGTGGCGCACACGACGTCGAGGCGCTCGGTCGAGAAATGTTCCTGCACGCGGCGGCGCTCGTTGGCGTTCAGGCCGGCGTGGTAGGCCTTGGACTTGATGCCCTGCGCGGTGAGGAGCGCAGCGGCGGCCTCGGTGTCCTTGCGGCTGAGGCAGTAGACGATGACGGCCGAGCCTTTGTGGGTGCCGACGACCTTGGCCAGTTGCAGGTCAAGCCGCGTGCGCGGCGTGATGCGGTAGGTGAGGTTCGGGCGGTCGAACATTCCGACGAGCCGCACGGGGTCGCGGAGTTGGAGTTGTTCGGCGATGTCCTCGCGGACGCGGGGTGTGGCGGTGGCAGTGAAGGCGTGGAGGCTGCAGCCGGGGACGCGGCGGCGGAGTTCCATCAGCCGGCGATATTCGGGTCGGAAATCGTGGCCCCACTGGCTGATGCAGTGGGCCTCGTCGATGGCGAAGCTGTCGATGCCGAGCTTGGAGACAAGGTTGAGGAAGCGTGAGGTGAGGAGGCGTTCGGGGGCCACGAACAAGAGCTTGAGGTTTCCGGCCAGGGCGTCGTGCTCGGCCTGTTGGATTTCTTCGGGGGAGAGATTCCCATGGATGGCGGCGGCGGGGTAGCCGTTGAGCTTGAGCCCGTCGACCTGGTCTTTCATCAGGGCGATGAGGGGCGAGACGACGACGGCCATGCGGTTGGTGAGGAGCGGGGGGACTTGGTAGCAGAGGGATTTTCCGCCGCCGGTGGGCATGACGACGAGGGAGTCTCGTTTGGCGAGCCCGGCGAGGATGGCCTCGTGCTGCATGGGGCGCAACTGGTCAAAGCCCCAATACCGCTTGACAGCGGCAAGGATCGCGTCGTTGTCCGATGGCGCGGGTGGCATCTTGTTCAGTGTACGTCAGGTTGGTCCGGGGGTTGGATTGGGGGATGGTTCGGGGAAGCGGACTTGATTGTCTGGGCTGTTGCCTCGATACTGACCGTCCCGAGTTCGGAGTTGCGGGCGGGGAGCTGCCCGGTGAAGGTCCGAGCGAGGAGAGACCGCTGTTTGAGACGAACCTTTTTCCTTCCCGACGGAGGCCGCCGGATGTCCACTTCTTGTTCACGCCTTGGCTCAGGCTTTGGCCGTCGCACACGACTGGTTGAATCACTTCGCGCGGTGGTGGTGGCATCGCTGGCGGGGATGGCGGCGGCCGGGGCGCTGTCGTTGGGCGGTTGTGGCGGCGGCGGCTTCTTTGGGTCGTCGGAGAGCATGTCCGGTGCGGAGGCGTTCAAGCCGCTGGCCGGGGAGTTTTCCAAGGTCGGGTACGGGTGGGACTGGTCTGGTTTCCCCACTCCGGCGCGCGGAGAGAAGATCAACTTCATCACGGCCTACCCCGACGCGGTGGTGGTGCAGGACACGGGGAGCAAGCTGAGCGTGCTGGAGCCCAACAGCGGGCGCGTGCGTTGGAGCACTGAGTTGGCGAACCCGATCACGAAGTTCGTGGGGCTGGCGCGTGACACGGGGGGCGGGCGCGGGGATCGGATCGTAAGTTCGAGCGAGGCGGAGGCGTTCGTGGTGTCGTTGCGGACGGGGGAGATCTCGAGCCGCCAGCGGTTTGAGAAGGTTGTGAACACTCGTCCGGTGCTGGTGGGATCGATGGCGGTGTACGGGACGCCGGGCGGGGAGCTGATGGGGCACAACATCGCGTCGAACCTGCGGGCGTGGGGGTTTGATGCGCCGGGGCCGATTGAGTTTGCGCCGGTGCGGGTGGGGTACACGGTGGGCGGGGTGACGCAGGACGGGTACGCGGCGTTTGTGGACCCGATCACGGGCTCGCTGCTGGGGCGGACCAAGCTCTTTGGCGGGCTGGCGACGGAGCCGATCTCGGACGGGAATCTGATGTTCGTGGCGAGCCTGGACCAGTCGTTGTACGGGATCGCGCCGGCGGGGAATCTGGCGTGGCGGCACCGGACCAGCCAGCCCTTGACGGTGCAGCCGGCGGTGGTGGGGAACACGGTGTACTGCACGACTGCCGACGAGGGGTTCACGGCGTTCGACGCGGCGTCTGGGAAGATCCGGTGGTCGACCAACGAGGTGAGCGGGATGGTGCTGGGGACTCGGAAGGGTCGGCTGGTGGTCTGGAACGGGTCGGTCTTGACGCTGGTCGATCCCCAGCGCGGGACCGTGGTCGAGCGGGCGAGCCTGCCCGGTCTGAGCAAGCTGGTCTTTGATTCGTTTGACGACGGGAACCTGTACGCGGTGAACGCGGCGGGGGTGGTCGGGCGGTTCTTGCCCAAGTGAGTTGAACCAGAGACTGAGAGTCGGAGTGGGGCGAGCCTTAGTATTGGGCTTGGGCTGTTGAACGTTGACTGACTATGGACGCTCACTCAAGTACGAGGATCCCTCCTGACCTGGTGCAGGTGCGGCGCGCGCTGGTTTCCGTGAGTGATAAGACCGGGCTTGTGGCGTTCGTGCGGGCGCTGGTCGAGTGCGGGGTCGAAGTGATTTCCACCGGGGGCACCGCCAAGGCGCTGGCGGCGGCCGCGATCCCGGTGACGCCCATCGAGCGTGTCACAGGGTTCCCTGAGATCATGGACGGGCGCGTGAAGACGTTGCACCCGATGGTGCATGGCGGGTTGCTGGCGGTGCGCGACGAGCCGGGGCATGTCGAAGCGATGCGCGAGCACGGCATCCAGCCGATCGACCTCGTGTGCGTGAACCTCTACCCGTTCGAGCGGACCATCGAGCGCGAGGGCGTAACCCTTGCCGAGGCGATCGAGAATATCGATATCGGCGGGCCCTCGATGGTGCGGTCGGCGGCCAAGAACCACGCGTGGGTGACGGTCGTGACAAACCCGCACGACTACGAGCGGGTCATCGAGGAGTTGAGATCGCGCGAGGGGAGTACGACGCTGGCGCTGCGGTCGAACCTCGCCGCGGCGGCATTCAGCATGACGGCGCGGTACGACGCAGCGATCACGGCGTACCTGGACGCGCAGCACACGGAGCTGGCGGAGCGCGGGGCCGATGAGGACGGCGAAGCCAAGGCGGTGTTCCCTCCCTTCTTGAACCTGGCGTATGTCAAGGGCGCGGACCTGCGGTACGGGGAAAACCCGCACCAGCCGGCGGCGTTGTACGCGGCGATGAACACCGCGTTGAACTCCGGGCCTCGGACGCCCAGCGTGGTGGGCGCGACGCAGCTGCACGGGAAGGAGCTGAGTTACAACAACATCGCGGACGCGACGGCGGCGCTGGAATTGGCGGACGCGCTGGGGCGGCTGCGCGACGGTCCGGGCGGGGCGATGGTGGGCGCGTGCGTCATCAAGCACACCAACCCGTGCGGGGCCGCGGTGGCCTCAACGTGCGTTGATGCGGTGGACGAGGCGATCGCGGGCGATCCCCTGGCGGCCTACGGCGGGATTCTGGCGGCGACGGCGGAAGTGGACACCTCGACGGCCAGCCGGTTGTGCCGGAACGATGTCTTTCTTGAAGTTCTCGTCGCGCCGTCATACTCCGCGGGTGCGCTGGAGATGCTCAAGGGGCGGTGGGCGAACCTGCGGATCCTGGTGGTGGAGGGGTTGGGGGCGCCGCGCCGCAGCGACGCACCGGGACAGATGGAGTACAAGTTCGTGTCGGGCGGGCTGCTGGTGCAGCGAAAGGACGAGCGAGTGACGCCGGTGGAGGAGATCCAGCACCGCGCGGGGCCCCCGCCGACTCCCGAGACGCTGCACCTCGTCTCGTTCCTTGAAATCGTCGGCCGCGCTGTGACGAGTAACGCGGTGGTGATCGGCGGATATTCGCCCGAGCGCGGGCCGGGTGTCTACCGGGTCTTCGGCACGGGCGCGGGGCAGATGGACCGGGTGAACTCGTGCAAGATCGCGGTGGGCAAGGCGAAGGAACTGGCGACGGGGGCGGCCGCGTACAGCGACGCGTTCTTCCCGTTCGCCGACGGGCCGCAGGTGCTGGTGAAGGCCGGCGTGACGACGATCGTTCACGCGGGCGGATCAAAGCGTGACTCGGACACCTTCGAGCTCTGCCAGTCGAGCGGCGTGACGTGCCTGACGACGGGGCTGAGGCACTTCAGGCATTAGAGCCTCGTCGATTCCGTCGGGGATTCGCGCTCGCGCAATTCTCCCTCACGGTTCGTCGTCGATGCGCGTGACGTGCCGCAGAACGCTTGCTTTGTCGAGGGTTTCGCGCCATTCGGCGCTCGGGTCGCTCTCGGCGACGATGCCGGCTCCGACGCTGTAGGTGAGGGAGCCGTTTGTGACACGGTCCAGCGCGCCAGGCCCGGGCTCGCCCGAGACGAGCGCGGTGCGGATGGCGATGTTGAAGGCGGCGTGCCCGTTGTCGCTGATGTACCCGAAGCAGCCGCAGTAGGGCCCGCGCGGGACGGGTTCGAGTTCGTCGATGATCTGCATGGCGCGGACCTTGGGCGCGCCGGTGACGCTGCCGCCGGGCAGGGCGGCGGCGAGGAGGTCGGCAAGATCGAGGTCGGGGCGGAGTGTGCCGCGGACTTCGGCGACGGCCTGGAGTACGCCGGTGGGTGTGTTGCCGGGGCGTGTCGGTGGCGAGCCGTGGCGCTCGATGATCCGTGGTTGATCCACGCGCACCGAGCCGAAGGAGCAGACGCGGCCGAGGTCGTTGCGCATGAGATCGACGATCATGGCGAGTTCGGCGTTGTCTTTCGGAGCCGCGCGGAGTTCCTCGGGGGAACCGGAGCCGGGGCGGGTGCCCTTCATGGGACGGGTCAGCACGGTGCGCGTGTGCGGGTCATACTCGAGGAAGAGCTCGGGGCTCAGCGAGGCGACGGCGCGGCGGGTTGGCCCACTGGAGGTCCGATGGATTTCGAGGTAGCCGCCGTACCAAGGGCGGGCGTGCTGGGCAAGCTCAGCGAAGAGCCCGCGCGCCGAGCCGCTGAAGGAGCCGGTGAGCCGGTGGGCGAGGTTGACCTGGTACACATCGCCAGCGCGGATGTACTCGAGGATCCGCCCGACCGAGGCTTGAAAGCTCTCGCGCCCCGTGGCGCTGCGGAGCGGCCCGAGTTGGAACGCGGGTGAGGGCGGGGCGTTCGCACCGCGGCACCGCGCAAGAAGCTCTCGGGCGCGTCCGATGCCCCACCACCGCCCGCGGTGGTGGTCGTAGCCCAACGCGTCGTTGCAGCGCACAAAGTGGGCGCGCGGCCAGGGGCTTTCGAGCGACGCCGCTCGGCGGAGCGCCCAAGAGCGGGAGAGCGCGGGTTCGAGGTCACGCCCGAGCTCGTAGGTGATGAACCCGATCCACCCGCCACAGAGCGGCGGAGCGTCAGTGGGAGCGGGCGCGGGGGCCGGGCGGTCCGAGCGGGTCGGAAGGGTGGCGAGCGATTCGAGAGGATGACGCTCGTCGGGCTCGGCGAGAATGGTCCACCGCGCTCGCGGGGAGTCGCCGCCGGACCAGAGCGCGGCCAGCGGACGGTCGCCGGGCCAGGCGGACATGACCGCGGCTGGAGGAAGGTCGCAATCGAGCGGTTCGGGCGTCATGGTCGTGGGCTCTGCCGCGGTTGGGGCGGGGAGTGCGGGCTTGGCGTGAGCCCGGGGCGTGGAATTACCCCGTGCAAGTGCTGAGAAAATGGCATGAAACTGCGGGAAAGGGCGTGATTCGACCGGGGATGGGCGTGTCGGGTTCGTCAGTTCGAGGGTTGGGCGCTAGAATCCTTGCCTCGGTTTGGGCGTCGGCGCTGGCGTGATCGGGCCTAGTCGGGAGAGTCCCGATGGCGAGGTTTCGTTTGTCGCGTTCGGACTGCTGGATCGTGCGCGAGATTCGAGACGGTTGCGCGAACGGAGACCGAAAACACGACCTCCCGGGCCCTGGTTTGGTCTCGCGGCCTTGAGGGAGTTACCGCGGCAGGTTAGCCGTGCTTATCAGCGAAGGAATTGGGATATGCCAAAAGCTCTTGCGAAGTCTGGCGTCAGCAAGTCGGGTTTGTCGTCGAAGAATGGGACGCTCCCGTCCGGGAAGACTGTGAAGTTCAAGGATGAGAAACCATCCTCGAGCCGACCCGGCAAGATGGTCTACTTCTTCGGCAAGACCAAGACCGAGGGCGACCCGTCGCTCAAGCTGCTTCTCGGCGGCAAGGGTGCCAACCTCGCGGATATGACCTCGATCGGCCTGCCCGTGCCCCCCGGTTTCACCATCACGACCGACACCTGCGCCGCGTACTACAAGAACGGCCAGCAGCTCCCCTACGGCCTCATGAACGAGGTCAACAAGAACATCGCCACGCTCGAAGCCGAGCTCGGCAAGAAGTTCGGCAGCAACGACAACCCGCTGCTCGTCTCCGTCCGCTCGGGCGCGGCCGTCTCGATGCCGGGCATGATGGACACCATCCTCAACCTCGGCATGACCGACCAGTCCGTCGAGGGTCTGGCGACCAAGACCGGCAACCGCCGCTTCGCGTACGACGCCTACCGCCGCCTGATCAACATGTTCGGCGACGTGGTGATGGGCGTTGACCATCACAACTTCGAAGAGGCGTTCAACAAGATCAAGAACAAGTACAAGGCCAAGCTCGACACCGACGTGCCCGAGCAGGGCATGATCGAGCTCTGCGAGCTGTACAAGGCCGTCTACCAGCGGTACGTCGGCGAAGTGTTCCCGCAGAACCCGTTCAAGCAGCTCGAACTGGCCATCGAGGCCGTGTTCAAGTCGTGGAACGGCGACCGCGCGGTCTCCTACCGCCGCATCCAGGGCATCACCGGCCTCAACGGCACCGCCGTGAACATCCAGTCGATGGCGTACGGCAACATGGGCGAAGATTCCGGCACGGGCGTGGCGTTCACCCGCAACCCCGCCACCGGCGAGAACATCTTCTACGGCGAATTCCTCGTCAACGCCCAGGGTGAAGACGTGGTGTCCGGCGTTCGCACCCCGCGCACCATTTCCGAACTCGGCGACGTGATGCCCGAAGCCTATCAGCAGCTCCGCGACATCACCGCCATGCTCGAAAAGCACTATCGCGACATCCAGGACTTCGAGTTCACCATCGAAGAGAACAAGCTCTGGATGCTGCAGACGCGCAACGGTAAGCGCACCGGCCCGGCCGCCGTTCGCATCGCGGTGGACATGGTCAATGAGTCGCTCATC
>JBGAOD010000196.1:0-4117 GCA_044221955.1 Phycisphaerales bacterium
CTCCGTTGAATGCCACCGCGCTCACCGCTCCGAAGAACGAATCCGGGAACGTCCGGAAGGTGCTTGATACCACCGTGTCCACCAGCGTCGAACCCGAGTACAGATCAATCGTGAACGTCCCCAGCGGTGAGGAATCGGTAACCCAGAACCCTACGGCATTCTTCGAGGACGCAAACCCCAGCTTGATCTGACCCGTCGCGAACACCGGGCTCGCCAGGTCGTTCGACAGGAAGTGATCCCCGCTGTGCGTCCCCGTCGTCATCGGGAACGGAAGCGTCGAGATCGCCCCAACCTTGACGCTCGTGCTCGCCCCCGTCCCGCTCAGCCCCGACACCGACGAAATCCCGGGCAGGCTCGTGATCGTCGTACCGTCCGCGATCGACTCAAAGTCATTGACCGTCGTCGCATACGGCGCGGCCGCCAGGAAATCACTCTGGGACTCATAACCAACCGCCGCCACCGCCGCCGATCCAGCCCCCGCCAACATCCCCGCACCGAGCGCAATTCGACGAATCATGATTTCCCTTCTCTCTTTCTGGTCCCCGAGCCAACGGAGAGGCCTCACGTCCAAGAAAAAACACTCCCCAAACAGGCCACAGAATCCCGGCTTGTCAACCTCCCTCTCAGATTTACTCCAACAACACGCAAATCCCCGCACCCCCGCGTTCTACCCTCCCCCGTGATCCTGCTCATCGACAACTACGACAGCTTCACCTGGAACCTCGTCCAACGCTTCGGCGAGCTCGACCCGCGACTCGAACCCGGCGTCGGAATGCTCGTCGTCCGCAACGACGACATCACCCCCGAACAAGCCGCCAAGCTTGACCAAGGCCGCGGCCCAACCCACCTCGTCATCTCCCCCGGACCCTGCTCACCCAACGAGGCCGGCGTCTCCTCGGCCATGCTCAACCACTTCGCGGGCCGCATCCCCGTCCTTGGCGTCTGCCTCGGGCACCAGTGCCTCGCCGCGTCCAACGGCATGATCGTCGAGCGCCACGTCGTCCAGATGCACGGAAAAACAAGCCCGATCCACCACGACAACTCCGGCCTCTTCGCCGGCCTGCCCAACCCCTTCACCGCCACACGCTACCACTCACTCGTCGTCCGCCCCTCAACCATCCCCCCGCCCCCCAAGCCCGGCCAGGACGGCTGGATCACTTCCGCCTGGACCGACGAATCCGACCACCTCGGCCAACGCCGCGTCGTCATGGGCCTCCGCCGGGTCTTTGCCGATCCCAGGAAGCACCCCGTCGAAGGCGTCCAATTCCACCCGGAGAGCTTCCTCACCACCGAAGGCCCCAAACTCCTCAAGAACTTCCTGAACTCCGCTCCGATCTAACTTGATGCCTCGATGCCCAGATGCCTCGATGCCCAGATGCCTCGATGCCTTCCCCCTCCCTATCTTCCTCCCATGATTACCCCCGCCCCAACCTCCAAAATCGCCCCCCACCTCGCCCGCGGCCTCCTCCATTCCGTCGTTGCCGAAAGCGCCACCAAGCCCGCCTACCTCGTCCTCGAAGTCCCCGACACCAGCTACAAACTTCACCTCCGCACAGCCACCGCCCCGCACACACCCGTCGGCAAACGCATCGTCGGCACCATCCACGCCAAGGCCCGCCGCATCGACTCCGTCGGCACCGGCGGCCGCTACGTCGAGCCCGTCGAAGGCCGCCCACGCCGCGTCCAGGGCAGCGTCATCGCCACCGACGAATCCACCAACACCATCACCGTGAACGCCGGTGTGCCGATCATCTGCACCGTCACCGACGAGCGCCAGAAAGCCAAGCAATTCCAAAAAGGCCAGTTCGTCAGCTTTGACGCCCTCGACGGCGCGACGTTCACTCCCCAGAGCTAAGCTCCCCGCGACTTCGCAACCGACGCCTCAATCCAGCGTCACAAAACCGCGAACTCAGCAGCCGCTCTCGAACGCCAGAACGAACCCATCGAAATCATCGCCGTTGACGAACCCGTCACCGTTGAAATCTGCCGGCGCGGTACCCGCGATGAACGCCAGGCTGTACTCGTCGAAGTCGTCGCCGTTGACGAACCCGTCGCCGTTGAAATCCGAGGGGCAGCGGTCCGTCCACAGCAACGCCTCGACCTGACTGGTGAGATCGTTGAACCCATACCCCACGACCACCGTCGTCACCCCGTCGGTCCAGACCGCCGTCGCGACCGAGCTCGAATACCTCGGCGGCAGGAAGACGTGCAGATCTTGCCACGACCCCGCGGTCCCGGTCCACAGACTCGCGTGGTGCGTGGTCAGGAACGCGAACCCCACCTGCGTCCCACCGCTCACCCCGAGCGCTTCAGAAAAAACCGCGCTGGCCGGATGCAGGCTCACCCACGATGCCGCGGTCCCGGTCCAGAGGCTTGCTTTGTTGACTCCGTCCATCCGCACCGTGCCCACCTGCTGCGATCCGTGGACGCCATACGCGGCCGAAAAAGGCGCGCCCGGCGGGCTGAGGTCCACCCACGAACCCGCGGTGCCGGACCACAAACTCGCACGCGTGAACGCGCCCTTCGAGTCAGAAACGTAAGCCTGCCCCACCTGGTGACCACCATGCACGCCGCTCGCTCGCGACGAACCAGCGCCCGTCGGGTTCAGGTTCACCCACGATCCCGGCGTCCCGGTCCACAGGCTCGCCACCTCGCCCGGCGCTCGGGCGATGCCGACCTGCTGATTCCCGGACACACCGGTCGCGTACGAATCCGACGCCCCAATCGGATTGAGATCAACCCACGACGCGGAAGAACCGTTCCACAAACTAGCTCGGTCGGACCCGCCCTTCGTCACCCAGCCGACCTGCCGCCCGTTGTCCGCCGCCACCGCATCCGAGGCCGTCGCACCGGTCGGACTCAGGTCCACCAACGAGCCCGCGCTCCCCGCCCACACCACCGCGTGCCGGACGGAACTCACCCCGACGTACGCGTGCCCCGCCTGCTGGTTCGCAAAGACGCCAAGCGCCACAGTCTCTTGCGACCCGCTCAAGTGCAAGCTCTTCGCCACCCACTGCGCACTCGCCGGTTCCGAGAATACCCAGCACTGCATCGAGAGGACGGCCGCGCAAACCGAGCATCGACGCACCGCACAATCAAACCCGCGACCCGCCAGAACCATGGGAGTTCCCTCCGTGCAACGCGAGAGAAAACGGCTACCAGAACACTCTCGAATCTTATCTTCGGAGGGCCCGCTCCACAATCAATTTTCATCAACCCTGCCTCACCCAATCCGCGGGTCCACCCACCCATACAGCACATCCACCGCCAGATTGAACACGATCAAGATCATCGCGTACACCAGCACCACGCCGATGATCAGGAACAAATCTTTGTTCTGCACCGCGTTCACAAAGTGCTGCCCCATCCCCGGCACCGTGAACACCCGCTCCACCACGAACGATCCAGTCATCGCCAGCGCCGACGCCGGCCCCAGAAAACTCAGCACCGGCAAGAACGCGTTCTTCAGCGCGTGCTTGAGCAGCACCGACCTCTCCGAAGCCCCCTTGGCCCGGGCCGTGCGGACGTAATCGGCGCTCAACTGCTCGATCATCCCCATCCGCGTCAGCCGCGCGATGTACGCGGCGAACGGCAAGCTCAGCGTGATCGCCGGCAGGATCATGTTCCTCACCCCGCCCCACGTCGCCACGCTCCCCCAGCCCAACCACACCGGAAAAACCAGCACGAGGGCCGTCCCGATCACGAAGTTCGGCAAGCTGATCCCGACCAACGCCACCGCCAGCGTCCCGACGTCCGCCAGCGAGTTGGGCCTCACCGCCCCGATGATCCCCGCCGCCAGCCCGATCACCAGCGCGATCAGCATCGCCGCCAGCCCCAGTGTCATCGAGATCGGCAGCGACGCCCCGATGATCTCGTTCACCGTGCGATCCCGGTACATCAACGAAGGCCCAAGATCGAACACCCGTCTCTCTCGGGGTGCCGCCCCGATCTCCCGCAACCGCGCATCCTCCCGCCCCGCGCTCCCATCCATCTTCTCACGCACAAACTTCAGCCCCGTCGCATTGTCCAAGTACGACACGAAAAACCTTGAAAAGCTATCCAGCTTGTACTGCCGCTCCATCGCCATCAAAACCTCCGCCGGCGGCCTCCTTCCCTC
>JBGAOD010000028.1:0-7564 GCA_044221955.1 Phycisphaerales bacterium
TTGGGCGCGAGCGACGAGGCCCTCGCCGGCTTCGCTTTCGCGCCCGGCTTCTTGGGAGCGGCCTTGGCCTTCCCCTTCTTCATCGTCTTGCCCGCGGACTTTTTCGTCGTCTTCTTGGCCATGGCGTGATGCTCCCGTCGTGATCGGCGGCGTGCCCGATTGACCACGGAGTGTACCAGCACCCGCGAGTTGACGAAGCGGAGCCGCCCAATCCAGGCGCACGAGGACCGTTCCGATCAATGACCCGGAGCGCTCGATGCCGCCGGCGCCACCGCCGACGCCGGGGCAGCGGCGGGAGCCGGGACCACGCCCGCGCCCGCCCCTTCCAGTTTGTCGTAAAAAACGAACTTCCGAACCTCCTCGTCCGTCGGCGCGCTGCTCGTCCACGCCGCGCCGTACAAGGACGCAAGCATTGACGATGCGTCCTGCAGGCGCTCGGCGATGAACGTCTTGCCCTCTTCTTCCAGCAGCCTGTGGTTTGATTCCAGCGCGTACAGCGGCTCGACACGGCCAAACGACCGCGCGAGGTACGCACGCACGTCGCGGGCCGGGTTGGCGGCGTCGATGGACACGTTGAACAGCTCGCCGGGCTTGAGCGCGTCGTAGGTCAGCCCGTGCCTTTCGATCATCCCGCCGTCGATCTCGGCGTGGAAGTTGTAGCGTGTCGTGTAGTGGTTGGGATTGTCGCCCACCCAGCCATGATGATGGATCGTCGTGTGCAACGGCTGGGCGGCGTCGCCCACGAAGTGCGAAAGCACGCCCATCGTCGCGATGATGTTCGCCCGGGCCTGCGCCACCTGCGCCGCGCGAACAGGCTCGTTGAGCGTTTCAAGGATGCGCAGTGTCTTGAACGCGCCCTGCAGCTTGGCGTAATTCTCCACGATCGCGTAAGGCAGCGTGCCCGCCGTCATGGACGCGCGGCCCGGGTCCTTCTTGTCGTTGCGCGGCTCGAAGGCGTCGGGGTGCTCAGCCCGGGCGACGGCCATCAGGTCCGTGTACTCGATCCGCAAACGCGGGAGAGAGTCGAGCGACAGCCCAACCTTCGTCAGCGTTTCAAGATTGATGTAGTGGTCGGGGTTGTTGATATGGGTGAGTTCCGGGATGGTGACCGTGCGCCAACGGTCGGGCTCGCACGCCTGCGACGCGACCATCGCCCGGGTCTGGGCCTCGCGCAGGAACGCGGGCGCGTCGGCCGGAAGCCCGTCGAGCGCAAGCAACGTGATCGTCCGGTGCCCGGCGGCGTCCCAGGCGTACACGAACGAAGTCCCGGCGAGAACGGCGGCCAGAAGAGCGACGGCTCGAATAGGGCGGTGGTGTTTCACACGGTCATGATTGCACCCCGAACCGGGTGGAGCAAACGGCAGCTCGCTACTGCGGCTGTGGACGAGCACGAGCACGCCATACGAAAAGACTCTGCCGTCAAGCGTGCCCGGCGCACGCACTCCGTACGAGTATGTCAAAGGCACGGCCGAGCGCGACCACCTATTCAAGTGTTACGGTCCCGCTCGCCATCATTCGCTTTCTTCCCGATGAGCAAATACGCTCAACACCGAGTTCGTTCATCGTACGTGCTTCCATCTCTCACACCTCGTCGCAAAATAGGATTCCAACGCGAACTTCGGGAGCTCGGCCATGATCGTCTGCACCGATTCTGTTGCTCCGGCGTCGGGCGGCTTTTTCGCAAATCTATTCTCCACGGATTTCGTCCCGCGACTGCAGTGTGTGGGAGATCGACCGGAGGTGGTGTGGCTTCACGTCGCCTCGGACGCAGCGATTGCGCTGTCGTATTACTCGATCCCGCTGGCGCTCGGCTATTTCCTGTTCAAACGGCGGGACTTGGTATTCAGTTGGATTTTCGTGCTGTTCGCGATGTTCATCTTGGCGTGCGGCACCACCCACATCTTCAACATAATCGCGTTTTGGTACCCGATGTACCGACTGGACGGCGTGGTCAAGGCGCTCACCGGGGGTATCTCGTTGGTGACAGCGGTCGCGCTGTGGCCGCTGATTCCCCGCGCGATCAACCTCCCGCGTCCATCGGAATTACAGGAGGCAAACCGAAAGTTGAACAACGAGATCTTGGTCCGCAGGGAGGTGGAGCGGAACTTGGAGGAAGCGCGGGCGGGGCTCGAAGCCGCGGTGAAGGAGCGAACCTCGAAACTGGCCGAACTCAATCTCGCGATGGCCGCCCGTGTCGCCGAGCTCGAATCGATCTACAAAGGTGCTCCGATCGGGCTGTGCTTGATCGACAAGGACTCGCGGGTAGTGAGACTCAACGAGCGGTTCGCCGGCATGCTCGGCTTCGAGGCGGGGTCGCACGCTCGGCGGCCTCTTTCGGAACTCGCTCCCGCCGTGGCGCGCGTGGTCGACGCCATGTGGCATCCGATTCCTGGAAGGGTCGTCGATCCGGTGGTGAGGTTCACCAGCAGCAAGCATTCCGGCATCGAGATCATCTGGTTGATCGCCGTCCAGCCGGTGTTGGACGTGAGCGGTCAGTCCGAGGGCCTGTGCGTCGCCGTCAAGGACATCACCGAACGCACCAAGCTCCAGGAGCACGTCCATCAGATTCAGAAGATGGAGGCCGTCGGGCAGTTGGCGAGTGGCATCGCCCACGACATCAACAACACGCTGACCGCGATCTACGGGTACCTCAGTCTGGCGTTGGTCGCTCTGGACAAGTCGCACCCGGCGTCGCCTTATCTTGAAAAGATAGCGATCGCCGCCGAACAAGCGAGCCAAACAACCAAGAGCCTGCTCTCCTTTGCGCGGCCGGTCCCGCCTCGGCGTGAACCCGTCGAGTTGGCCGCCGTCATTCAGCAGGCGATGACGATGGCACGCGGGCTCATGCCAGCGACCATCGAGATTCAAACGGACCTGAGCGGTGCCGAAGGAGTGTGGGTGCAGGGAGACTCGACGCAGCTCCAGCAGGCCTGCCTCAACCTCGCGATCAATTCGCGTGACGCGATGCCCGACGGCGGGCGCTTCACCGTTCGACTCGAGCGCGTCGATGACTCTGCCCGAGTCGTGGTCACGGACACCGGCAAGGGGATGACACCGGAGGTTACCGCCCGGATGTTCGAGCCCTTCTTTACGACCAAGACCCGAGGCGAGGGAACGGGGCTTGGACTCTCCGTCGTCCAGGGCGTCGTGCGATCCCACAATGGCAACATCTCCGTGCGCTCCACCTCCGGGGTGGGAACGACCTTCTGGATCGAGCTCCCCACCATCGTGCCACCGGGCGCTCGGTCGAACTCCCCTCCGACCGTCCCGCCCCAATTGGGCGATGGAACGATCCTGCTGGTTGAGGACAATTCCCACGTGCGGGCCCTGTTGTGCATGGCGCTTCGGGGGTCCGGATTCACCGTAGTCGAGGTCGGGGACGGGGATGAGTTCCTCGCCCACGCGGATCGTCTTGGAACCAGCGTGACCGCGTACGTCCTCGATATCGATATTCCCGGGCGGCTCGGGACCGAGTGCCTCGCGATCCGCCGCGCCAAGGGTGATCGAACGCCGGCCGTGTTCATCAGCGGCGGGCGGGCCGAGGACGTGGTCGCGGACTCGCTGACGAAAGTGCTCGCCAAGCCCTTCCACCCGTCGGACCTGATCCGCTCGGTAAACGCCACGATCCTGTCGGCGCGCCAGGCCGGCGCAACACCCATCGGCCATGCACCTTGAGGCGCGGGCCTACGGTCGTCAATGACCCAACCACGCCACCTCCGCTGGTCCGAACTCCCGACCGACCGCCCGATGCCTTTGATCGATCGACAGCGCGTCGTGGGCGACGCCATGATGATCTCGCGAGTTCATCTGCACCGCGGGTTCCGCGTACCCACGCACCATCACGCCAACGAGCAGATGGTCGTCGTGCTCTCGGGTCGCTGTCGGTTCGGGCTGGGCGCGGAGGGCTCACCCCAGCGGCGCGAGATCGAGGCCGCCGGCGGAGAGGTGCTGGTCCTGCCTCCCAACGTGCCGCACTCGTGCGAGGCCCTCGAAGACACCATCATCATGGACCTCTTCAGCCCCCCCAGCGAGAAGACCGGCGTGGACAAGGCCTGAGCGATCATGCCTGATCGCACCGGGCATCGGCCCCCGCGCGCACCGCCCTGTTTCGGGGTATTTTTCATTGGTGCTCCCCCAATCGGGCTGTAGACTCTTAGGAGTGCCCGTGCCCGAGTGACCGAGGTTTGTTCAAATGGAATGGGGAGAGCGATGTCTACACGAGCGTGCGTTTGCGGGTGTGTTTCGGTGGTTTCGTTCGGGCTGACGGCCCGCTCGCCGGCCGGCAACCTGGTCGTCAACGGAAGCTTCGAATCCGGCCTGGCTTCGGGGGACTTCCGAACCGTGACCGCCGGCGACAATTTCATCGCCGGGTGGGAAGTCACCAACACAAGCGTGGACGTCATCACAGCCCCGCGCTGGCTCGCGGCCAGCGGCACGCAGTCGATCGACCTTGCGGGAACACCCGGACCGGGGGGCATCCGCCAGACGATCCCCACCGTCGCCGGTCGTTCGTACCGAGTGAAGTTCGCGCTCTCTTCAAATGATGGCTCGCCGGGGGACAAGTCGGTTGTGTTCCGTTGGGGCAAATCGACTCAGACTCTCCTCGGCGGCCCTCAAAACACATGGAAACGGTTCAGCTTCGAGATCGTCGCTGACTCAAACTCCACGGTGATCGGCTTCTCATCGCTCTCCTCAGGGACTGCCGGGGGAACGGTCGACGACGTTTCCGTGACCGTCTGCCCGGCCGACTTTGACGGCGACGGTTTTGTCACGGGCGACGACTTTGACGCCTTCGCGCTGGCGTTCGTGGCCGGGAGCTTGGCCGCGGACGTCAACGGCGACGGTTCGGTCACCGGCGATGACTTCGACGCCTTCACCAGCGCGTTCGAGCTCGGGTGCTGAACACGCCGTCGTCGCTTGCACAAACAGCGAGCACTCGCTAGGCTCCCAAACGGTCGGGGTCGCGGTGGCGCTCGAACCCTTTCGGGGAATCTTGTCAAGCGTTCCGCCGCTTGGTGAGTGGATGCGCCGCCTCGTGCCGCACGGCCCGTAGAGAGGAGACAAGTCATGGATCGCGTGCAACGGACGGCGTCGGTCGGAGTGTGGTCCCTCGCGCTGGCAATTTCGGCTCACGCCGGAACTGTGGCAGCAACCTTCACAGGCACCTGGACGGCAGACGAGAAGGCCAACGCCAACCAGGCGTGCAAAATCTGGCAGAACATCATCACCGACGCAAACCTCAACGTCACCATCGACTTCTCCTTCGCCGCCATGGCCGGCAGCACCGCGTCGACCACGCCGCTGGAGAGCACCGGCGGCGTCACGGCCGGCGGAGGCGTGGCGGGAGATCTCTTCAAGGGCTTTGCCAAGAAAGCCAAGATCGAGATGAACAATACCGCCGGGTTTTTCTTCGTTGACCCCACCCCGCAGGACTCACTTGAGTTCACGCCCAAGACCACCGCCGATCCCAACGGCTTTGACGACGCCAATCCCTATTACTTCCGCAACTTCCTCGGCGGTGCCGGCGACGCCAAAAACAAGTTCGACATGCTCTCGGTCATGATCCACGAGGTCGGGCACGCCATCGGCTTCGACGGCGACTTTGAAAAGTTCCGCACCCCCATGGGCGGGCTCTTCGGCAAGAACGACAACAACAACCTCTTCACCAGCAGCACGCTCGGGTTCATCTCGCTCGAAGGCGACGGGCTCGACGGCGCGGGAAACAACGACACCAGCCCCGCCAACGCCATCAACGAGCTGAGCCACTACAAGCAAGGGATCTATCCAGGCGCAACGCTCGCCCCCGCCAACAAAGGCGTGGGCTGGCGGATCTACCCGTCGGCCCTGGACGTAGACATGTTCAAGGCCGCCTACGGGTTCACCAACGACTACAGCAAGCTCGACGGGTGCATCCCCTCGCCCTCCGCGCTCGCGCTGTTGGGCGTAGCCGGGTTCGGCGTCACAACGCGCCGTCGGCGCGCCCGCTAGGACCCGCGAAGATCTGATCGCTCTTCCCAGTGCCATGCACAGCGACCAATCGGGTCGGGGTTGTCCTGCGCTCCCGGCTCGGGCAGGGCGGCTCGGTCAGGGCTGAGTCTTTGGATTGAAGCATCCGCCCACACTCCGGCGGCGTACAGCCCATGGGCTCGCCCTCACGCCGTTGTTTTCGGACGGGTGCCCATTTCCGTTTGTTTGACGGTCGTCGCGCTGTCATACTCGACAGGACGGGCCGATACTTCAGAGCAACGCGCGGCCCGGTCGGATCACGCGGCAACCGAACCAGAGAGGAACACTGTGCCCCAACTTCAATCATCCAACACGTCGCCTGCGCTCGCCCGGACGCGACCGATCTTGGCCCGGACCGTCACCGGAGCGCTCCTCGCCGCCGGTGCCGGCCTGCTGACCGCGTGCTCGTCGTCGGGGATCCAGGAACACGATCGGAACGAACGCCTCGAAGCCCGCGGACCTCGCGCCTTCCAGCCCGCGGGCGTCCGCTCGATGACAACCGTCTCCACCCCGCCCAAGCCCATCGAGCTCACGGGCGCCGGTGCTGTCGCACAAACGACCGCGACCGCCACGATCATCGACACCCGCACCTTCCCGGTCCAGATCCAACTCACCCACCCCTTCATCGGCCCCGAGCGCGAAATCGCGAACATGCTCGGCGAACGGGAGGACAATGAAGCCCGTCGCCTGCCACCGGGCAGGCCCAACACCCTCGTGGCCGGGGACGTGGACGAGACCATGCTCCGCACCGCGCCCGGCCCGCGCTTCCCGGGGATCGGTGCGACAGGCTGGACACCGCCCGATCCGACCCTGGCGATCGGCCCGACGCACATCGTCACCACCGTGAACACCGCGATCGCGTTCTACAAGAAGGACGGCACCCTGGAGTTTTCCGCGAACCTCGATTCCTCCGGCAGCCCCGGGTTCTTTGAAGAAGTCGGGGGCAAAACCTTCTGCTTCGATCCCAAGTGCTTCTACGACCACCTCGCCAAACGCTTCGTCGTCGTCGCGCTCGAAACCTACGGCACGAGCGAATCCTGGATCGACATCGCCGTCTCCGACGACAGCGACCCCAACGGCGTCTGGTACAAGTACCACACCAACTCGGTCGTCACCGACGCCGGCACCAGCCAGACCTACTGGGTGGACTACCCCGGGTTCGGGTACGACGGCGGGTCGTACTACGTCACCGGGAACCTCTTCGGGCTCAGCGCCCCCGCGTTCGGAGGGGTGATCTACCGCATCTTCAACAAAGCACCCATGCTCAACGGCAGCTCGATCATCATCAAGGACCTCCGCGACGAGAACGGCGCGTCCAGCCAAGCCGCTCACCACTTCGGCGCCACCACCACGCCTTTCTTCGTCGAACTGCTCGACAACGCCACGCTCAAGGTGACGGCCATCAAAACCCCGCTGGCGGCCACGCCCACCCTCGTGACCTTCGACGTCCCCGTCCCCTCGTTCGGAACGGGAACGGGCGCCGCGAACAAGGGCGGCACACTCGACACCGTCGGCGAACGCGTCTTCAACGTCCAGTGGCGCAACGGCAACCTCTACA